>JAVHVN010000052.1:0-18673 GCA_032160545.1 Pseudonocardiales bacterium
GCTGATCGCGACGGCCGGGCTCGCCGGTGCGGCCTGCTGCGGCTCGGCGCCGTGATACGTCGCGTTGCCGTACGGGTCGGGTTGCGGCGTGGCGTACGGAGGTGTGGGTTGGTACCCGCCGTACTGCGGCCCGTACTGCGGCGGTCCGTACCCGGGCGGCGGCGGATAGCCCGGCGGCGGCCCGTACCCGGGTGGCGGCGGCCCGTACGCGGGCGGCGGACCGTACTGCGGCGAGTACGCCGGCGGGGGCTCGGGCGCCGGAGGCGGTGGGGGCTGCTCGGCCCGGCTGCCGGCGTGCGAGGTGTGGCCCGAGCGCGAGAAGCGCTTGCGCGGCTTGTCGTCGTTCGCCTTGGCCACGCGCCCATCCTGCCTCACGCGGCCGACCCGACGGAGGTCTTTGCGCGCGCCGAGCGGACTGGCAGCCGGCCGTCGTCGTCCGAGGTTCGTCCGACGGTCCACAATGGTCGGGTGACCAGCACCGAGCCGCCATCCGCACAGACCGTCGAGACCGCCGAGCGCACCGAGGACGTCGAGCGCGATGCGAGCGCGCAGCTGTCGGCCGCGGACGCCGACGGTGTGCTGGCGTCCGGCGTCGACGCGGCCCGCGCCGCCGCGATCGAGGTCGGCGGGGACTCGGTCGGCGAGCACCTCGCCGCGGTGGCCGAGGGCGACCGCCTGGTCACGCACGCGTTCGCCGCGACCCTGCCGGGATACACCGGCTGGTACTGGGCGGTGACGCTCGCGCGCGCGCCGCGCAGCCGGACGGCCACCGTCGACGAGGTGGTGCTGCTGCCGGGCGCCGACGCGCTGCTCGCTCCAGCGTGGGTGCCTTGGCAGGACCGCCTGCGCCCCGGGGACCTCTCGCCGGGCGATCTGCTGCCGCCCGTCGAGAACGACCCGCGCCTCGTGCCCGCTTACCTCGACTCCGGCGACTCCGGCGACTCCGGCGACGAGGCGCTGAACGAGGTGGCTTACGAACTCGGCCTCGGCCGGGCTCACGTGATGTCGCGCGAAGGCCGGCTGGACGCCGCCGAGCGCTGGTACCTGGGCGACGCCGGCCCTGAGACCGCGATGGCCCGGCAGGCGCCGGCGCACTGCGGCACGTGTGGGTTCCTGCTGCCGATCGCAGGTTCGCTGCGGGCCGGCTTCGGGGTCTGCGGCAACGAGGTCACGGTGACCGACGGCCGGGTGGTGAGCGTCGAGTTCGGTTGCGGCGCGCACTCCGAGGCGGTCCTGGACGTCCCCTCGCTGGCCGAACCGAGCGGCACCGTCTACGAAGACGGTGACGAGATCGTGGACGAATGACCGGTCAGGTCGTGCGGCCGAGCCGCCGGTGCCGCGATGCCAGCGCGTACCCGGCGAGCCCGAGCAGCGAGCCGGCGAGCGACGTCCACAGCCAGATGCGGTGGTCGTTGCGGCCGAGCCAGTCGTAGAACGGCAGCAGCGCCACGAACGCGACGAACCAGGCGACAGTGCCGACGAGCGCTACCCGGCGGACGTCGAGCTGCACCGCGGGTGGCTGCACCAGCTGCCGCTTGTCGGCCATGATGCGCAGCGTACGTCCCCGCCCCCGGGAGCACTCGTGACCGATGCGCTGTCCCGCCTCGCCGCCCGGCACGTCCGGGTGGCGCGCGTCGCGGTGGGCAGCGGTCCCGAGCCGGAGCAGCTCGCGTACGCGCTGCGGCACGAGCCCGGCCTGGTCTGCCTGCAGGGCGAGTGGGTCGGCGGTGGAGCCGTGCTCACCTTCGACCCGTTGCTCGTCCTGCCGCCGGGTGGCGACCCGTTCGCCGCGCTGTCCACGACGCCGGTGCTCGACGAGCCCGGTGGCGATGCGGTCGCCGGCGGCTGGTTCGGCTGGCTCGCGTACGACGCCGAGCATCGGCTCGCGTTCCACGACAACGTGCTGCGCCTGGTCGACGGCACGTGGTGGATCGAGTCGCTCGTGAGCGACGAGCAACCCGAGCGGGCGCACGCGTTCGCCGACCGGTGCCGCCGCGCGCTGGCGAGCGATCCGCACGGCTTCGCCGCGCCGGACGTCAGCGACTTCGCCGGCACGCTGCGTGCCGAGCACCTCGCGGCCGTCGAGCGCGCGATCACTGAGATCCGGGCCGGAGAGATCTACCAGGCAAACGTCTGCGCGCGGCTGGCCTCGGCCTTCCGAGGCCATCCCGGTGCGCTGTACGCCGCGCTGATGCGGCTGCGTCCGGCCTATGGCTCCCTTGTCGTCGGGGACGGACGCGCGGTGGTCGGCGCGAGCCCGGAACTGTTCCTGCGCCGCCGAGGTCGCGACGTGATGACCGCCCCGATCAAGGGCACCCGCCCGCGCGCGACCGCGACCGCCGATGACCTGCGCCGGTCGGTCAAGGACGTCGCCGAGAACGTGATGATCGTCGACCTGATGCGCAACGACCTGGGCCGCGTTTGCGCGACGGGAACCGTGGCGGCCGACTCGCTGCTCGACGTCGAGGAGCACCCCGGCGTGTGGCACCTGGTCTCGCGCGTGCGCGGAACGCTGCGTCCCGAGGTCGACGACGGCGACCTGCTGCGCGCCACCTTCCCGCCGGGGTCGGTCACGGGCGCCCCGAAGCTGCGCGCCGTGCAGGTGATCGACGCGGTCGAACGCCGGCCGCGTGGGGTCTACACCGGCGCGGTCGGCTTCTCGAGCCCGAGCTGGGGCGCGGAGTTCGCGGTGGCGATCCGGACGTTCGAGGTGTCGGATGAGCGGGTCGAGCTCGGGGTCGGCGGCGGCATCACCGCCGACAGCGTCCCGATGCTCGAGTGGCAGGAGTGCCTGCACAAGGCCGGGCCACTGCTCGGCGCACTCGGTGCGGGCCTGGCTGCTCCCGACCACTCGGTCCTGCGCGCCAGCGAGGCGCCGAACGCCCGGCTGCTCGCGGGCGGCCTGCTCGAGACGGTCCTCGTCGTCGACGGGCGGCCGGTGCGGCTCGGCGACCACCTCGCCCGCCTCGACCGGTCCTGCCGGGAGCTGTACGGCCGCGGAGTGCCCGCCGGCCTGGCGCGGCAGTCCGGCGCCGCCGCGGCCGCCGCCGGGCCCGGACGGGCCGCGCTGCGGGTGGTGCTGACGCCTGCACGCGGCGGCCTGCAGGCCTCGGTCACGTGCCGGCCGGCACCGTCGCCGCCCACCCGCAGCGCGGCGGCACTCTCGACTCGTCCCGCTGGATCGTGGCGGCACAAGTGGGCCGACCGGTCCGCGCTGAGTGACAGCGAGGAGCTGGCGGCACCGGCCGTCCCGGTCTTCCTCGATGCCGACGAGCACGTGCTCGAGACCAGCCGGGGCAACATCTTCCTCGTCGATGACAGCGGTCTGGTCACGCCGCCACTCGGCGACGGGCTGCTGCCCGGCGTCACTCGCGCGGCGGTGCTCGACCTGGCCCGGGACGAGGGCTGGCTGGTCGATTTGCGCCCGATCCCGCTCGCCGAGCTGCGGTCGTCCGCCGCTTTCTGGACGAGCAGCCTCAGCGGCGCCGTCGCGATCACCCGTGTCGACGGGCAGGATCTGCCGCGACGCGACGACGTGATCGCGGCGATTGCCAAGCACTTGCTCGGTGGAAAGCTGTAGTTTCGTTAGGTAGGCTAACGATTGTGACGACGGCGACGCGCAACACCTCCGCGGAGCTCGCCGCCACCCTGCGGCCCTCGCTCCTGCGGTTGACGCGCATCGTGCGCAACCAGCGCGTCGACATGTCCGTGACGCTGACCCAACTTTCCGCCATGGCCACCCTGCTCAAGCACGGGCCCATGAGCGCCGGCGAACTCGCCGCCGCGGAGCGCGTCCAGCCGCCGTCCATGACCAAGGTGCTCGCGAACCTCGAGGAGCGCGCGCTGATCCGCCGCGAGACGCATCCGGCCGACAAGCGGCAGGCGATCGTGTCCATCACCGAGGCCGGCACCGCGTTGCTCGACGACGAGCGCCGGTCGCGCGACGCGTGGCTGTCGCAGCAGCTCGCCAAGCTCACCCCGGACGAACGGGCGCTGCTGCGCAACGTCGTCCCTGTGCTCGACAAGCTGGCCGAGCAGTGACCGCGGTTGCAGCCGAGCGACCGGCAGCAACCGACGCAGCACAGAGTCCTTCCGGGGGAATGTTCCGCTCACTGCGGGTGCGCAACTACCGGCTCTACGCCTCCGGCCAGCTCGTCTCGCTGACCGGCACCTGGATGCAGCGCGTCGCCCAGGACTGGCTGGTCCTCACCCTGACGAACTCGGGCACCGCTCTCGGCATCGTCACCGCACTGCAGTTCGGCCCGTCGCTCATCCTCGGCCTGTGGGGCGGCATGCTCGCCGACCGTGGCGACAAGCGCCGGCTGCTGCTGGTGACGCAGAGCGCGCTCGCAGCGGTCGCCCTGCTGCTCGGGCTCCTCGACGTCAGCGGTGTCGTGCAGTACTGGCACGTGCTCGTGCTGGCCTTCGCGCTCGGGCTCGTGTCGGCCGTCGACACCCCCGTGCGCCAGTCGTTCGTGGTCGAGATGGTGGGTCGCGACGAGATCACCAATGCGGTCGCCATCAACTCGACGATCTTCAACGCCGGGCGAGTCCTCGGCCCTGCCGTCGCCGGTGTGCTGATCAACGCGGTGGGCACCGGTTGGGTCTTCCTCGCGAACGCGTTGTCGAGCGTCGCCGTGCTCACCGGCCTCTGGCTCATGCGCCCCGACGAACTGTTCCCCGCCCCGCATCTCGAACGGGCGCGCGGCCAGCTACGCGAGGGGTTCCGTTACGTCCGGCAGCGCGCCGATCTGAGCCTGGCGATGGTCCTGGTCTTCATCGTCGGAACGTTCGGGTTGAACTTCCAGATCTCCACCGCGCTGATGGCCAAGCAGGTCTTCCATCGCTCCGCGAGCGGGTACGGCCTGCTGTCCACCGCGCTGGCGATCGGCGCCTGTGCAGGCGCGGTGTTCGCGACGCGGCGGAGCACCCGCCCCACCCAGCTGTTCCTCGTGGCGGCGGCCGGCGCGTTCGGCGTGCTCGAGGTCGCCGCAGCGGTGATGCCCGGCTTCCTCCTGACCGCGCTGCTGCTCGTGCCCACGGGCATGCTGATGCTGACCTTCACGACCGCGGCGAACTCGTCGGTGCAGCTCGGCGTCGAGCCCACCATGCGCGGGCGGGTCATGGCGCTGTACCTGATCTGCTTCATGGGGGGCACGCCCCTCGGCGCACCGATGATCGGCTGGGTCGCCGAGGTGCTCGGCCCGCGCTGGGGCATGCTCGGCGGCGGCACCATCTGCGTGATCGCTGCGCTCGGCATCGGCGCGGTGCTCGCGCGACGGCGCGGCCTTGACACCGGGTACCTGAGCGACCGGCTCGCCGCGGCCGTCCACCACGGACCGCCAGAATGACGGCGTGCAACTGCGCGAGGTGACCGACCCGGCCGACCCGGTCCTCGACGACTTCCGCGATCTCAGCGACGCCGACGTTCGCGCCGACCGGCGCGGCATCGTCATCGCCGAAGGCGCCAACGTCGTCGAGCGGCTGGTCACCTCGCCCTACCCGGTGCGTGCGGTCGTCGGGGTGGCGGCGCGCATCGACGCATTGCGGCCGGCCCTCGAGCCGCTGGACGTGCCCGTGCTCGCCGTCGACAAATGGCTCCTGTCGGAGGTCGTCGGCTTCCGGGTCACCCGCGGTGTGCTGGCCTCGGCCGATCGTGCGCGGGCTCCCGACCTGGACGAGTTGCTCGGCCGCGCGCGTCACGTGGCAGTTCTCGAGGCGCTGAACGACTTCGAGAACCTCGGCTCGTTGTTCCGCAATGCCGCGGCGTTCGGCGTCGAGGCGGTGCTGCTCGACCCGCAGTGCGCCGACCCGTTGTACCGGCGCAGCGTGCGCGTCTCGATGGGGCACGTGCTCAGGGTGCCGTTCGCGGTGCTGCCCGGCGCGTGGCCGGCCTCGCTCGGCGCGCTCCGGCGACACGGGTTCGAGGTGCTGGCGATGACACCGGACGCGGCGGCTGCCCCGTTGCGCTCGATCGAGCCGCCGCCGCGCTGGGCGGTGCTGCTGGGTGCTGAGGGGCCCGGTCTCACTGCCGCGGCGGCAGCGGCAGCCGATCGGCCCGTCCGTATCCCGATGGCGCCGGGGGTGGACTCGCTGAACGTCGCGACCGCCGCCGCAGTGGCGTTCTCGGCACTGAGCTGACTCGAGCCGTTCGGCAGCCGGCCGGTCGGGTCAGACCAGCGAGTCGAGCCACGACTCGTGCAGGGCCGCGAACTGCCCGGCGCCCGTGGCTATCAGCTCGCCCGGCGAGCCGTCCTCGATGACGTACCCGTCGTCGAGAACCAGTACCCGGTCGGCGATCTCGACGGTCGAGAGCCGGTGAGCGATGATCAGCGCCGTGCGCTCGGCGAGCACGGTCGACAGCGCCCGCTGCACGGCGCGTTCGGTCGGCACGTCGAGCGACGAGGTTGCCTCGTCGAGGATGAGCACGGCGGGGTCGGCGAGGAAGGCTCGCGCGAACGCGACGAGCTGACGCTGCCCCGCCGAGAGCCGGCCGCCGCGCTTGCGGACGTCGGTGTCGTATCCCTCGGGGAGTGCGGCGACGAAGTCGTGTGCGCCGACCGCGCGGGCGGACTCGACGATCTCGTCGCGGGTGGCGCCGGGGCGTCCGAACGCGATGTTGTCGGCGACCGAGCCCGAGAACAAGAAGCCGTCCTGCGTGACCATCACCGTGGCGCGCCGCAGGTCACGTTCGCCGAGGTCGCGCAGGTCGACGCCGTCGAGCCGGACCGCCCCGGAGGTGGGGTCGTAGAACCGCGAGATCAGCTTGGCGATCGTCGTCTTGCCGGCCCCGGTGGCGCCGACGAGCGCGACCGTCTGCCCGGCGACGATCTCGATGCTCAGCTGGTGCAGCACCGGCCGCTCGGGCAGGTAGCCGAACTCGACCGCGTCGAGTGTCAGCGCGCCACGGACCTGCGGCGGCAGCGCGGCCGGCTCGGCCGGCTCGGGCACCGCCGGCTTCTCGGCCAGCACGGCCGCGATCTTCTCGAGCGCCGCGCTCGCCGACTGCAACGAGTTGTAGAAGACCGCGACGTCCTCCATCGGGTCGTAGAACTGGCGCACGTACAGCAGGAACGAGGTCAGCACGCCGAGTGCCAGGCTGCCGTCGGCCACCCGGTAGCCGCCGACGAGCAGCACGGCGACGGTGGCCGCGTTGCCGACGAACGACGTGCCCGGGATGAACACGGCGTGCAGCTTGAACGCCTGCCGGTTCGCCTCGCGGTAGTCGTTGTTCAAGGCGGCGAAGATGCCGTCGTTGCGCTGCTCGCGGCGGAACGCCTGCACGGCCCGGATGCCGTTGAACGACTCGACGATGTTGACGATCATCGTCGCCACGGACTCTCGGGTGCGGCGGAAGGCGACCGTGGCACGGCGCGCGAACCACCGGTAGAGCAACCAGAGCGGGATGAGCGACGCGAGGGCGATCAGTGCCAGCTGCACGTCGAGGACGAGCAGCAGCACCGAGATCGCCGCGATGTTGAACACAGCCGTCAGCAGCCCGTCCAAGCCGGTGTCGAGCAGTTCGGTCAGCGTGTCGACGTCGGAGGTCAGCCGCGAGATGACCCGGCCGGAGGTGAACTTCTCGTGGAAGGACACCGATAGGGCCTGGACGTGGTCGTAGCCCCGGCGGCGCAGGTCGAACAGGATCGCCTGGCCGATGACCCCACTTCGCAGGACGAACACCGACCGCAGCCAGCCGGACAGCAGCGCCGAGACGACGAGCGACACGGTGATGACGATCAGCGTCGTGTAGTCGCCGCGCACCGCGTCGGGCAGCGCGCGGTCGATCGCGACACCGATCAGCCACGGGCCGGTCATCGTCGCGGCGACCTGGACGAGCGCGGCGAGCAGCACGAACCCGATCGCCCGCCGGTGCGGGCGGATCAGCGAACCGAGGAGGGCCCGCGCGTCATGCCGGAGCCGCAGGCGGCCGTTCTCGTCGCGTTCGTGCGCCTGCTGGGCGGCCGCCGCCTCGGCGGTGAGCCGACCGCGCCAGGTCGACGGGTCGCTCGGCGCCTCGATCAGTTCGGGGTCGGTCATCGCTCGACCAGTTCGGAGGTCTGCGCCAGCAGGTCGCGGTAGACCGGCACCTCGGCGAGCAACTCGCTGTGCGTGCCGACGGCGGTGATGCGGCCGTCGTGCAGCAGCGCCACCCGGTCCGCGAGCAGGACGGTCGACGGCCGGTGCGCGACCACCAGCGCGGTGGTGCTCGCGAGCACGCGGCGCAGCGCCGACTCGACCTGCGCCTCGGTATGCACGTCCAGAGCCGACAGCGGGTCGTCGAGCACCAGTACCCGGGGGCGTCCGAGGACCGCGCGGGCCAGTGCGAGACGCTGCCGCTGGCCACCGGACAGCGACAGGCCCTGCTCGCCGATGCGCGTGTCGAGGCCGTAGGGCAGCTCGTACACGAACGACGCCTGGGCCACCTCGACGGCCTCGGCGATGTCGTCGTCGGTGACGCCCGCGCGGCCGAGTGTCAGGTTCTCGCGGACGCTCGCCGAGAACAGGGTGGCGTCTTCGAACGCCGTCGAGACCGCGTGGCGCAGCTGGTCGAGGCGCAGGTCGCGCACATCGACGCCGCCGAGCAGGATCCGGCCGCCGGTGACGTCGTACAGGCGCGGGACGAGCGCGGTCAGCGTCGTCTTGCCCGAGCCGGTGCTGCCGACGAGCGCGACGGTCTCGCCCGCGGCGATCGACAGCGTGACGCCGCGCAGCACGTCCCGCGCCGCGTCGGCGTAGTGGAACCGCACGTCCTCGAACACCAGCGTGCTGCCGGTCTCGGCGGCCACCGGGTTCGCGGGGTCGACGATCGTGGGGCGTTCGTCGAGCACCTCGAAGATGCGGCGTGCGGCGCTACCGGCCTCCTGCAACAGGGCGAGCAGCCACCCGAGCGACACGATCGGCCAGATCAGGCGCAGGAACAGGGTGAGGAAGGCGACCAGTTGGCCGAGCGTCATCGAGTGATGGGCGACGGCGAGGATGCCCCCGCCCGCGACGCCGGCGAGCACCAGTTGCGGCAGCCCTTCGAGGAAGGCCCAGAAGGCGGCCAGGGTGCGGATCTTCGTCAGCTCGGCGCCGCGCAGCCGCTCGGCGTCCTGCGTGAACCGGCGCAGCATCTCCGGCCGGCGGCCGTACGACTTGATCACCCGGATGCCGAGCACCGACTCCTCGACCGAGGTCGCGAGGTCGCCGGTGAGGTCCTGCGCGGTTCGGGCGTCGGTCGAGTACCGCAGCTCGAAGCGGCGGGTGAACACGACGAGAGGTGTCATCGCGACCAGGACGAACAGCCCGAGCACGAGGTGGAGGTGCAGCAGCAGCGCCAGCACGACGACCGAGGTCGCGGTGTTCGCGATCAGGAACACGAAGCCGAAGCCGATGAAGCGGCGCAGCGTCGACAGGTCGGTGGTCAGCCGTGACAGCAACTGACCCGACGGCCACCGGTCGTGGAAGGAGACCGGCAGCCGCTGCACATGGGCGAACAGGTCGCGGCGGATGTCGGTCTCGATGCCGAGTGCCGCGCTTGCCATCGCATAACGACGGACGTAGAACAGCACCGCCTCGGCGACGCCGAACAGCAGTGCGAGGCCGGCCAGCGGCCAGATGCCACCGGTGTCGTGCTGGCGGACCGGCCCGTCGATGACCCGGCCGACGATCAGCGGGACCAGCGACTGAGCGAGCATCGCCCCGACGGCCGAGACGATCATGACGATGACTGCCGTGCGATGCGGACCTGCCCAGGCGCGCAGTCGCAGCACGGAGCTGATCGCGCTCGTGCCGCCCCCGAGCTGTGCAGTCTCGGCTGGGGCGGTCACTCGTGCGACGGTACGTCGCGGCACTGACGACGAGCGAGCGGATTTCGCCGGGAGCGCAGAACTCAGTCGGTGTTGCGGCGCACGCCGAGCATGATGTCGTCCCAGGACGGCATCTGCGGTTTCCCGTTGCGGCCCCGCGGGGCCTCGTCGCGGCTCGCGACGCCCAGGTTCTTCAACCGTGGTAGTGGCGTCGTCGGCTCGCGGTGGTCGTCGGCCGGCTCGTCGTTCGCAGCGTCCACCGCCGCGTCGGCCAGCCGCAGTGGCAGCGGCGGCGCGTGGTAGTCGTCGTCCGTGGCGTCGCCCGGATCGCGGACAACGTGCCGCGGATCGTCCTCCAGGGCCTCCTGGTCGAAGACGTCTTCGGCAGCCGCGTCCATGTCCTCGAGGCCGTCGGACGGGACGCCGGTCAGGGTCGGGAAGGCGACCACCCCCGGCGCGAGCGCGGGTGCCGCCGCGAGGCTCGGACGCGCCGGGCCGGCGTCGACGACCCGGCTGGCGAACGGCCGGACCGGACGGTCGCTCAGCAGCTCGGCGGCCATCTCGTCGATCGGCGCCACGGAGCGGGCCGTCAGGTTGAACGACCACTCGGCTGAGCGGGCGTCGGGTTCGGGGTCGCCGCCCACCCAACCGGCCGTGACCACCCACTGCCCGTCGGCGCGCCGGTAGGCGTCCCAGGTGACGGTGAAGGGATCGATGCCGTGGGCGCCGAAGCGGGCATCGACAGCCTCGCCGAAGATCACCGACTGCCCCTCGGTCGTGCTGCGGCGGGCGCGGGCGCGGCGGGCCTCGTCGGCGACCCGGTGGCGCTCGTCGAGCACCGGTCCGGCGAAGCGCAGGACCCGCTCGAGCGTGACGTCGTGCTCGTCGGCGAGGGTCGCCGGGTCGGCACCCGCTCGGACCCTGACCTGGATCTCGCGCGGGCTGATGGACGGCTCGGGCCGGGGCGCCTCGGTGTGGTGCAGGCGCGGCAGATCGGTGCGAATCGCGTCGCGCAGCGGGGTGCTGACGTAGAGGACGAACTGCTCGCCACCGTCGGCGGTCTCGAGGATCACACGATCCCCGTTGTCACCCGGCCCGACGTAGCGCAGCTGTCGCATGGCCCGACGATAGGCGCATCGCGTCCGGATGGCAGTAGCACACGCCGGGGCGCTCAGAGGCTCGACACGACATGATCGACGCAGGCGGTGAGCGCCTCGACGTCGTCGGGCTCCACCGCTGGATACATCCCCACCCGCAGCTGATTGCGGCCGAGCGCACGGTACGGCTCGGTGTCGACGATCCCGTTCGCGCGCAGGACCGCGGCGACGGCCGCCGCGTCGACGTCGGGGCTGAAGTCGATCGTGCCGACGACCGGGCTGCGCAGCGCCTTGTCGGCGACGAACGGGGTGGCGTATGCGGACGAATCGGCCCAGGCGTAGAGCCGCCCGGACGAGTCGGCGGTGCGCTTCGCGGCCCAGTCGAGGCCCCCGCGATCGAGGAGCCACTCGACCTGGCGGGCGAGCAGCCAGAGGGTCGCGATCGCGGGTGTGTTGTAGGTCTGGTCCTTGCGGGAGTTCTCGACGGCGAGGGTGAGGTCGAGCGATGGCGGCACCCACCGTGTGCGAGCCACCTCGGCGACCCGTTCGAGGGCAGCGGGGGAGAGGACGGCGAGCCACAGGCCTCCCTCGCCGGCGAAGCCCTTCTGCGGGGCGAGGTAATAGGCGTCGGTCTGGCCGACGTCGACCGCGATGCCGGCCGCGGCCGAGGTCGCGTCGACGAGCATCAGGGCGCCCGCGTCGGCGCCCCTGACCCGGCGCACCGGCAGCGCGACACCGGTCGAGGTCTCGTTGTGCGGCCACGCGTAGACGTCCACACCGGGCTCGGGACGGGCCGTGGGAGCGTCGCCGTACTCGCTACGCAGCTCGGTGGGCTCGCCGAGGAACGGTGCGCCGCGCGTGACCGCGGTGAACTTGGCCGAGAACTCCCCGCAGACCAGGTGCTGCGCACGGTCGCGGACGAGCCCGAACGCAGCGGCGTCCCAGAAGGCGGTGGAGCCGCCGTTGCCGAGCACCACCTCGTAGCCGTCGGGCAGCGCGAACAGCTCGGCGAGACCGGCCCGGATGCGCCCGACGAGCGCCTTGACCGGCGCCTGGCGGTGGCTGGTGCCCAGTAGCGAGCCCGCGGTGGCGCCGAGCTCGGCGAGGGCGTCGAGCGGGACCTTCGAAGGACCCGACCCGAACCGCCCGTCGCGTGGCTTCAGCTCGTCGGGGATGATGATCTGGGGGGACGCCACACCCCGATTCTCCCATCGCCGTCCGAGCCGTTTCCGGCGGTGCGGGCGTGCCGGCGGGCGGCGCCGAGGTCGCGGGCATGAGCCTTCGCTGGTACACCGTCGTCATCGACTGCCCCGCGACCGCCGTTCTTCGTGCCTGTGCCGGAGTCGAAGGGTCACCGAAGTCAAAACCTGGCGCCTGTGCCTTTCCGCCGTGCCGAGTCGCGAGCAGGATGGAGCGGGTGAGCGATCCATTGAGCCCGGACGAGCTGGCCCTGCTGCACGGCGTCCTCGACGCCGCCCGTGACGGCGACGTCGAGCACCTGACGCGTGCGCTCGACGCCGGGGTGCCGCCCAACCTCACCGCCGCCGCGGGCGACTCGTTGCTGATCCTTGCCGCGTACCACACGCAACCCGAGGCGGTCCGCATCCTGCTCGAGCGTGGGGCTGACACCGACCGCGTCAACGACCGGGGGCAGACGGCCCTGGGTGCGGCGGTCTTCCGGCGGTCCGAGCCGATCGTGCGCATGCTTCTCGACGCGGGCGCCGACCCCGCGGCGGGCGGTCGGACCGCGTTCGAGATCGCCGAGTTCTTCGAGCTGCCGGAGATGACCGCCCTGCTCCGCGAGCCACGCCAGTTGTAGCAGCGGGCGTCAGTCCGTCGGCGGCTGCGGGACCGGAGCGTCGATCGTTCGCGGCATGCTCTGGGGATCGTCCCTGGCGGTCTCGCGCGCGACGCGGTTCGCCGGCCGGTGCGGTGGCACGGGATGCGAGGGCCAGCGCCGCGGCCCGCTCCACATCGCCGGGGGCGCGTCGATCGACCGGGCCAGGGCGTACGCCATCCGCTCGTAGTTGACCCGCCACCCCCGGAAGTGCGGCCAGGCCTGCTCGGCCGAGACCTCGACGCTGAACCCCACGGCCTGCAGCATGTCCACCGCGGCGGCGAACTCGTCGAACGTCAGCGTGATCGACTCGTTCGGGTCGGCGTCGTCGACGACCGGCAGTCCGATCGCGCCCGCGATCTGCTGCATGCAGCTGATCCCGCTGCGCACCACGAGCCGGGCCCGCAGCGTGGGGGCCGTCGACGGGGTCAATGACAAGTGCAGCGCCGCGGCATCCATCACGCTGATCATCGAGATGAGCCAGTTGGAGTAGGGACGCGGCGAGCGCAGCCAGCACAGCGTCAGGTAGGTGCTGTGCGTCTCGGCGACGTCGGCGGCCCACCGCTCCCACGTGCGGTACAGGTCAGCCAGCTCGCCGGAGCCGTCCAGGGTGCCGAGGCCGAACCGGGTGCGCGCCAGTAGCTCCGGTCCCCAGGCCGGGAGGCCGCCGCGGGCGACGAGCAGCGTCACCTCCTCCTCGCGGCGGTTGAACGCGGCGTACAGGGTCGGCAGGTACCCGATCTGCAGGCCGACGACGACCAGGCCGGAGAAAGCCGCGATGTACACGAGCGTCGTCGAACCCGAGTGCGTCGGGGCGGAGTAGCCGAGGGTGAACAAGGAGGAACCCGATTCGTCGAATGCCGAGGCGAGCCGTCCGCGCACGAAGGGAAGCAGCATGAACGCGTAGGCGACGTCGAGCAGCGCGATCCACAGAACCAGCCGCAGGAGCAGCGCCATCGGCGCCTGCCACGCCAGGAGCCGGTCACGGGCCGGGTAGGTGCGCAGCGGCCGCCGCATCGCGGCGAACACGGCGATCGCGGTGCGCCCGGACAACTTCGAGATCCGGCTGTTGATCGGCCGCGGCACGATCAGCGTGCCGATCACGCTCAGCCAGGTAGACAGCGCCAGCGCGAGCCCCGCCGCGAACCCGACCCACTGGGCCGGAGCGGGCAGCACGGCGTCGGAACTCATCGGCGCAGCCCCGCTGCGCTCTCCCCCACCACCATGATCATCAGACGTCCTCGGTCGATATTCGACGCGGGAGCTCTCTTGATCATGGGATCGGCATCAGTCGTGGACGATGTCGTCCCAGCCCTCGACCTCGTCGGGCGTGCGCGGCGCCGGACCGATGTAGCGGGCCGACGGGCGCACCAGGCGACCGGTCCGCTTCTGCTCCATGATGTGGGCCGACCAACCTGCCGTGCGAGCGCAGGTGAACATCGCGGGCATCATGTGCGGCGGCACCTCGGCGAAGTCGAGGATGACGGCCGCCCAGAACTCGACGTTCGTCTCGATCGGACGGTCCGGACGCCGTTCGCGCAGCTCGGTCAACGCGGCTTGCTCGAGCGCCTGCGCAGCCTCGAACCGTGGTGCGTTCATCTCCTTGCAGGTGCGGCGCAGTACGCGGGCGCGCGGGTCCTCGGCACGGTAGACGCGGTGGCCGAATCCCATCAGCCGTTCCTGGCGGTCGAGGATGCCGGCGACGACCCGGTGGGCGTCTCCGGTCCTCTCGACCTCCTCGATCATCGGCAGCACGCGGGCCGGCGCCCCACCGTGCAGCGGGCCGCTCATCGCGCCGATCGCGCCGGACATCGCGGCGGCGACGTCCGCGCCGGTCGAGGCGATCACGCGCGCGGTGAACGTCGAGGCGTTCATGCCGTGCTCGGCAGCCGAGACGAAGTAGGCGTCGATGGCCCTGACGTGCTGGGGATCGGGCTCGCCACGCCAGCGGGTCATGAATCGCTCGATGATCGTCGTGCTCTGGTCGATGCGCGACTGCGGCACCGCCGGCATCGACAACCCGCGCGCGGACTGTGCGACATACGACAGCCCCATGACCGCCGCGCGGGCGAGCTGCTCGCGAGCCTCCTCGTCGCTGATGTCGAGCAGCGGTCGGTAGCCCCACACCGGCGAGAGCATCGCCAGCGCCGCCTGCACGTCGACCCGCACGTCACCGGTGTGCACCGGGATGGGGAACGGCTCCGCGGGCGGGAGGCCCGGGCCGAACTTGCCGTCGACCAGCAAGGCCCACACGTTGCCGAACGTCACCTTGCCGACGAGATCCTCGATGTCGACGCCGCGGTAGCGCAGCGCCCCACCGTCCTTGTCGGGCTCAGCGATCTCGGTCTCGAAGGCGATGACGCCCTCGAGTCCGGGGCTGTAGTCGTCTGCCATGAACGTGCTCCGATCGCTTCTGAGTCGGACGAGCCGCGGTGGAGGCCGGGTCGCGGCCACCGAAGAACCATTCTGCCCATACCGGCCCGGGCGGGTTCGAGCAGGTGGGAGGATGACGGCGATGACTGATCCAGCTCGGATGCGTCGCGGTTACCTGCGCGGGCACCTCGACGAATCAGACGCCTCCCGCACCTGGCTCGAGCAGTTCCGGCTGTGGTTTCACGATGCCGCGGCAGACCCCGCCCAGCCCGAACCGACCGCCATGCAGCTGGCCACCGCGACCGCGGCGGGGCGTCCGTCGGTGCGCACCGTCCTGCTCAAGGGTCTGGACGAGCGCGGCATCGTCTTCTACACCAACTACGACTCGGCCAAGGGCGCCGACCTCGCCGAGAACCCCGTTGCGACCGCCGTCTTCGCGTGGCTGGTGCACGAGCGCCAGGTCCGCTTCGCCGGGCCGGTGGCCAAGATCGACCGCGCCGAGAGCGAGGCATACTTCGCCCAGCGGCCGCGCGGCTCGCAGCTCGGTGCCTGGGTATCGCCGCAGTCCAAGGTCATCTCGTCGCGGTCGGTGCTCGAGGACGCCGTCGGCGCGACCGAGGAACGCTTCGCCGGGAAGGACGTTCCCCCGCCGCCGAACTGGGGCGGCTACCGGTTGCAGCCCGAGACGGTCGAGTTCTGGCAGGGACGAGCCGACCGGCTGCACGACCGGTTGCGCTACCGCCGCGAGGGCGAACTCTGGATCCTCGAGCGCCTCGCGCCGTGAGCGGCACCAGCGCGACGGACAGCACCGAGCCGGCCGGTTCCGCCGACAGGTCCGACGCCGCGAACGACGCGCAGGCTCCCGGCGACCCGAACGCGAACCCGGCCGAAGCGGCCCGTCCGCTGCGCCGCCTCCTGCACCGGTCGGCGGTCGACACCCGCCCGCTCGCCGTCCCCGCGTACCGTCGCCTGCTGATCGGCCAGGGGACCTCGTTCGTCGGTTCGATGCTCACCCAGGTGGCCGTGCCGGTCCAGGTGTACGCGCTGTCGCGCGACCCGCTCTACGTCGGGTTCGTCGGGCTCGCAGGTCTGGTGCCGATCGTCGTCTTCGGCATCTACGGCGGTGCCATTGCCGACGCCGTCGACCGCCGCACCCTGTATTTCGTCTCGTCCCTCGCCACGTGGCTGGTCACGCTCGCCCTGCTGGCGCAGACCTTGCTCGCGGTGGGCAGCGTCGCGCTGATCCTGCTGCTCGTGGCGGTGCAGTCCGGCGCCTTCGCGATCGCGTCGTCGGCTCGCGGCGCGATCATCCCGCGCATCGTCGAGCCCTCGTTGGTTCCGGCCGCCAACACGCTCAACTTCACGGTCGGCAACGTCGGCCAGGTCGTGGGGCCGCTCGTGGCGGGCGTCCTGGTGACGCGCAACCACGGGTTCGCGTACGCATACGGCATCGACGCGGTGCTGTTCACGGCCGCGCTGTACTCCGGTTTCCGGTTGCCCGCGATTCCGCCCGACCACGCAGCCGAGCGGGCCGGCATGCGCACCGTTCTCGCGGGCCTGCGGTTCATCGTCGTCCAACCGGTGCTGCTGATGTCGTTCGTGGTCGACATCGCCGCGATGGTGCTGGCCATGCCGCGGTCGCTGTTCCCGGCCGCGGCGGACGAACGCTTCGGCGGCCACGGCGTCGGCCTGCTGTACTCGGCGATCGCGGTCGGCTCCGTGCTGGCCGGGCTGTCCAGCGGCTGGATCGGGCGGGTGCGAAGACAGGGCCGGGCGCTGGTCGTCGCGATCGTCGCCTGGGGTGCGGCGGTGGCCGTGTCGGGCCTCGCGCACCGGCTGTGGCTGGCCGTCGCGCTGCTCGCGGTCGCGGGCGCCGCCGACCTGGTGAGTTCGGTGTACCGGCAGACCATCCTCCAGACGTACGCGCCGGACGAGATGCGCGGCCGAATGCAAGGCGTCTTCATCGCCGTCGTGTCCGGCGGCCCACGGCTCGGCGACGTGCGCGCCGGGGCTATGGCGAGTGCCACGAGTGTCGAGTTCTCCTGGGTCGCCGGGGGCATCGCGTGCATGGCAGTCGTCATCGTGGCCGGTTTCGTGGCCCGGCCGTTCTGGCAGTACGACGCCCGCGCTCCACGGGCCGCTAGCGTCGAGCCATGACCATGTCCGGACAGCAGTTCGCCCTCGCGGCCGGGGCGTTCGAGGCGAATGTCGCCGAGATCGGCGCGGGTCTGCGGCGATACACCCACGCCGGGCGCGACGTCACGCGTCCCTACGGCGCCGAGGAACTGGCTCCCAAGGGATGCGGCGCCGTTCTCGTGCCGTGGCCCAACCGCATCAGGGGCGGGCGTTACCGGTTCGACGGCGCCGAATACCAGCTGGCGCTGACCGAACCGGACAAGGGCAACGCGAGCCACGGTCTGGCCCGGTGGGCGCGGTGGACGGCCGTCGAGCACGGCCCCGATCGGGTGACCCTCGCGATCGACGTCGTGCCGCAGCCCGGCTGGCCCTTCGAGCTGCGCGCCGAGGTGACGTATGCCCTCGATGCCGAGCTCGGCCTTTCGGTCTCGGCCCGTGCGGCCAACACGGGGTCCCGCCGGCTGCCGTTCGGCATGGGCTTCCACCCCTACGTCGCCACCGGCTCCGAACCGATGTCGAAGATCTCGGTGCGGCTTGCTGCCGAGGAACGCATCGTCACCGACGACCGCTCGATTCCGATCGGTCGTCAGCGGGTCGCCGGAACGCCGTACGACCTGGCCAATGGGCGCAAGCTCGGCGACCTGCGCCTCGACGACGCGTTCACCGGTCTCGGCCCCGGGCGCACGGGCGTCGAGGTCAACGCCCCGCGGCACGGCGCACGAGTCTGGATGGACGAGGCGTTCGGCTACGCGCAGCTGTTCACCAACGAGATGATCGGTGGCGTCGCGGTCGAGCCGATGACGTGCCCCGCGGACGCGTTCAACTCCGGCGACGGGCTGCTCGTCCTCGAACCCGGGCAGGGATGGGCGGGCAGCTGGGGCATCCAGCCGATCTGACCCGGGACACTCGTCACGCGGTCGAGTCGCACCCGTGACAGGCGGCGGGTATAGGAGCAGGCTCGCGGGCATGACCGACAGCGACATGTTCGGAGACTCCGTGTACGAGGGCGGCAGTGGCGATCCCGACGAGGGCGGCCCGAACGAGGGTGCCGAGTTCCTCGACCCGGTCGAGACCCTGACCGGGGACGATCCGGACGAGACCATGCAGACCGGCTACAGCCCGCCGGATCGCGAGCCGCACAACCTGCGTGACGCGCCGACGCCCTTCGAGGAGCGCGAGGGTGAATCCCTCGACGAGAAGCTCGCCGAGGAGGAGCCGGACCTCTCGGCGGACGACGTCGCGTTCGACGACCCGCAGCCGCGCGCCGGCCGCCTGCTCGCGCCCGACGAGGGGCAGGGCCCGGACGAGGAGAAGGACGAGATCGCCGAGGACGTCGGGCCGGCCGGGTACGGCGCCAGCGCCGAGGAGGCCGCGGTGCACGTGATCGACGAGGACGAGGTCGACTTCCACTGACCGTCGACTGACGGCAGTCGCCGGGG
>JAVHVN010000055.1:0-12545 GCA_032160545.1 Pseudonocardiales bacterium
TGCCCTCCGTCGTGGAGATCACGACCTCGGCCGGCCTGGGTTCGGGTGTGGTGTTCGACAACACCGGCGACATCGTGACGAACGACCACGTCGTCGGGACCTCGACCTCGTTCAGCGTTCTAGTCAACGGCTCGAAGACTCCGCTGACTGCGGCCCTCGTCGGTACTTACCCGGCGTCGGACCTCGCGGTGATCAAGGTGAACGCGACGACGCCGCTGACCCCGGCCACCTTCGGCGCTTCCGCCGCATCACGGGTCGGCGACGTGGTGCTCGCCATGGGCAACCCGCTCGGTCTCCAGGGCAGCGTCACCCAAGGAATCATCTCCGCGGTCGGGCGGACGGTGGAGGAACCGACGGGCTCCGGCTCGCCGGGAGCAACGCTGTCGGGAGTGATCCAGACTTCCGCCGCGATCAATCCCGGCAACAGCGGCGGCGCCCTCGTCAACCTCGCCGGCGACGTGGTGGGCATCCCCACGCTGACGGCGACCGACCCGCAGCTCGGTGGCAGCGCGCCTGGTATCGGGTTCGCCATCCCGGTGAGCACGGTGACGTCGGTGGCTCGGCAGCTCATCGCCTCCGGGCACGTCACCATCACGCCGTAACGATCGTTCGGCGACGGAGGGCCCCGCTCGAGAGTTGTGTTCATCGTGACGCTCGAGGAGAGGGTCCTTCGTACTGAAATCGGACTCGAACATCCGACATCCGACGCGTTGCCGGACATAGCATCCTGCTATCGCGCGTCGCGAAATGCGCGACTCGAATGCATCCTGGATTATTCGCCGAGCGCGCCGATCGGGGGGTCGGTGCTCGCGTGATTGCCGGGGGGCGAATCAATGAAGCGACGCCGTCTTGCGATGCGCACCTTGCCCGCGTCGCACCCTTAGCACTCAGGGCGTAGAACTCCGAAGTACGCCGTCCCCCCTCTTGGCATTCAGTGATCTGCCACGACCGGCGTGGAGTGGCCGCGGGCCCGAATGTCGCGCCGCAGAAGCTGAACACCAACAAATATTTTTCCGGCCGCACCGGCGTCGGCGATACCGCCGCGCATCAATCAAGGGGGAATCCACCGCATGTTGAATCAGATCCGTAGGGCCCGCCAGAACGAATCGGGTTTCACGCTCATCGAGCTCCTCATCGTCATCGTCATCCTCGGCGTTCTCGCCGGCATCGTCGTGTTCGCGGTCTCCGCTTTCAACAACGACGGCACCGCCGCGGCATGCAAGTCGGACAAGAAGAACGTCGAGATCGCCGCCGAGGCCTTCTATGCGAAGTCCTCGCCGCATGCGTACCCGGCGACCGTAGGGGCCCTTGTTCCCTTGTACCTCAAGGAGCCGCCGTCGGAGACCCTCACGATCAGCGCGGCCGACGGCAGCGTCACCGGCTGCTGACCGAACCGGCGGGATCGGGGAGGCCGGAATGCGCCGGCCTCCCCGGCCTCCCTGGCGTACCTGATGCATCTAGGACCGTGAGGACGACATGCTGCAGCACCCCATCGGCGCTCGGGCCGACCAGTTGCTCGCCCAGCTCTGGGACGCCCGCGGGACTGATCTGCTGCTCACCGTGGGAATGCCACCTCAGGTGCGTGTCCACGGCGAATTGGTCCCGGTCAGCGCTCCGGCGCTGACGGCGCAGGACACCGACGCCCTGCTCGGCGAATTGCTGAGTGATGACCAGGCCGCCGCATGGAACGAGCGGAATGAGTACGACTTCTCGTTCGGCTGGCGCGAGCGGGCCCGCGTCCGGGGCAGCGCGTTCTCACAGCGCGGCTTCACCGCCGTTGCGTTGCGGATGATCCCGCGGGAGATCCCGTCGATGGAGGCGATCGGGTTGCCCTCGGTCGTCGCCCATTTCGCGAGGCAGCATCAGGGCTTGGTGCTGGTGACCGGGCCGACCGGCTCGGGTAAGTCGACCACGCTCGCGTCGATCATCGACATGATCAATGCGGAGCGGTCCTGCCACATCATCACCGTCGAGGACCCGATCGAGTACGTGCACGACCACAAGCGTTCGGCGGTGAATCAGCGAGAAGTGGGTACCGACACGGCAAGCTTCCCGGACGCACTGCGCTCGGTACTGCGCGAGGACCCGGATGTCCTTCTGGTCGGCGAGATGCGCGACCTCGATTCGATCCGGTTCGCCCTGACCGTCGCCGAGACCGGGCACCTCGTCTTCGCGACGCTGCACACCAACGACACGGCGCAGTCATTGGCACGCATGATCGACGTGTTCGCGGCCGACCAGCAGGCCCAGATCCGAGTTCAGCTCGCCGCGGCGCTGAGTTGCATCGTCTACCAGCGGCTCATTCCCCGCGTCGGTGGTGGCATGGTCGCGGCGTACGAGGTGCTCGTCGCGAACGCGGCCGTGCGCAACCTGATCAAGGAATCCAAGACCCATCAATTGCGCAACTGTCTCGTCACCGGAACGCAGGACGGGATGATCACGTTCGAGGCATCACTGTCGGCCCTGGTCCAGAGCGGCACCATCAGCTACGAGGACGCCGTTGCGCGCAGCCTGTTCCCGCGTGACATCGAGCCGCGCCCGCGGCTGCGAGCCGGGGCCCTCGCATGAAGTTCGGGCGGGGCGACCAGCGCGCCGCGGTCAAGAACCAGGATCCTGCTCTCGAGACGCACGACCCGGCCGTGCGGAGCGAGGCGATCCAGCTCTCGGAGCGGATTGCCGCGGCCGATGCGGTGCCGGTCGACGTCCTCAGTTCGGCGCTCGAGGAGGCTACGAGCAGCGGTCAGCGGCTGGGGACCCTCCTCGTCGAACGCGGTGCGCTGGCGCAGAGCGATCTCGTGCGCATGCTCGCCGACGTGTACGGCGCGCCGGTGGTCGATTTCCGCACCGTCACACCGGCACCCGAGGCGCTGGCGCTGGTCACCGAGATGACCGCGCGCACGCTGTGCGCTGTCCCCCTTGCTCTCGATGGGGACGCAGTGCAGGTCGCAGTTGCAGACCCGTCGCCGGCCGCAGTCGAGCGGCTCCAGGCAGTGATCGCACGCCCGGTAGTCATTGCGATCGCGTCTGCGCAGGACGTGATGATCGCGATCGGCTCCAGCTACCGCGCACTCACCAATGTGACCACGCACGTGCAGGCGTTCGAGGTGCGCGACAACCTCCGGCGCGAAGCGTCCCGCCTCGACACCGTGGCGGCAAATGACGAAGCGCCGGTGGTCCAGGTCGTGCAGATGATCATCACGCAGGGGCTGCGTGACCGCGCCTCGGACATCCATATCGAGCCGACCGATGACCGAGTCCGCATCCGCTACCGCATCGACGGTGCGCTGCACGAGGTGTTGTCCCTGCCGTCGTCCATCGGCCCGGCAGTCGTCAGCCGGGTGAAGATCCTCGCGGCGCTGAACATCGTCGAGCGACGGCGCCCGCAGGACGGGCAGATCAGCATGCGGGTGGAGGACCGGGACGTCGACATCCGGGTGTCCACCACCGCGGTCGTCGGCGGCGAGAAGGTGGTCATGCGGCTGCTCGACAAGAGCCGGCCGCTGTACGAGCTGCCCCAACTCGGTATGCCGGCCGACATAACCCAACGTTGGGAGGCGCTGCTGCGCTCGCCGTACGGCATGGTGATCTGCGCAGGGCCGACCGGTAGCGGCAAGACGACGACCCTCTACGCGTCCCTCGGGGAGCTCAACAACCCGGAACGCAACATCATGACGATCGAGGATCCGGTCGAGTACACCTTCCCGACGATCAACCAGATCCAGATCAACGAGGCGGCCGGGGTGACGTTCGCCAACGGGCTGCGATCGATCCTGCGGCAGGATCCCGACATCATCCTGGTCGGCGAGGTGCGCGACGTCGACACGGCACGCATCGCTGTGCAGTCCGCCCTCACCGGTCACTTCGTGTTGTCCTCGCTGCACGCCACCGACTCGATCGCAGCGTTGCACCGCTTGCTGGACATGGGGATCGAGGCATTCCTCGTCGCTTCCTCGGTCGCCGCGGTGGTGGCACAGCGGCTCGTTCGGCGGACCTGCACCTACTGCAAGGAGCCCTACGTCCCGACGGCCGAGGAGATGGCCTTCCTCAAAGCCTTCGACGGCGTCGCTCCGGAGTCCGGATTCACGCACGGCGCGGGCTGCAACTTCTGCGCGCAGACCGGCTACCTGGAGCGGATCGGTGTGTACGAGCTGCTGCCGATCACCGACGAGGTCCGCGAGCTCATCCTTGACCGCGGCTCGCACGACGACCTGCGAAAGCTCGCGCGGGCCCAAGGCATGCGCACGCTGCAGGAGGAATCGCTGCGGCTTGTCGCCTCTGGGACGACGACGCTGACCGAGGTCATGCGGTCCATCTACGTGACGGGGGTCTGAGATGCCGAGATACGCCTACATCGCCGTCGCCGCGGACGGGCACGCCGCCAAAGGAGTGGAGAAGGCCGACAGCCGCCAGGCGGTCGAGCTCGCCCTGTACGAGCGCGAACTGCGCAATATCCGGATCACCGAGAAGAAGAGCTTCCTCCAAGCGGAGATCTCCGGGCCCCGGGTCAAGCGCGAAGACCTCATGCATCTGTCGCGCCAGCTCGGTGCCTTCGTCCGTGCGGGGCTACCGGTGCTGGATGCGGTGCACACCATCGGTGAGGAGAGCGAGAACTCCTCGGTTCGGCGCACCATGCAGGACATCGAAAACGGCCTGCGCGGCGGTGACCGCTTCAGCGACTGCCTCGACCGCCATCCGAAGGTGTTCCCGGAGTTCTATCGGGGCATCGTGCGCTCGGCCGAACTGACCGGTGAGCTCGACACCGTGCTCAACCGGCTGGCGATCTACATCGAGCGTGACCTCGAGGCTCGTCGCAAGATCAAGGCCGCCACGATGTACCCCGCAGTGATCGTCGTCATGTCGATCGTGACGGTCGTGGTGCTGGCGTCGTTCGTGCTGCCCAAGTTCAAGATCTTCTTCAACAGCCTGCACGCGAAGCTTCCCCTGCCGACGCGCATGCTGCTGACGGTCACCGATTTCCTGACCACCTGGTGGTGGGCGATCGCCTTGGGCGCCCTCGCCGTCGTACTGCTCGCCGTCGCCGCGCTTCGCACCGACCGCGGGCGGTACGGCAAGGACCGGTTGCTGCTGTCGATCCCGGTCATGGGCTCGACGATCCAGTACGCGCTCGTCGAGCGGTTCTGCCGGATCCTCGCCTCGATGGTCAGCGCCGGCGTCTCGCTGCCCGAGGCACTGCGGGTTGCGACCGACTCGCTGCACAACCGCGTCTACATGCGATCGCTGTCCGGCGTGAACGAGGCGATGCTCGAGGGTCACGGCATCGCCGGCCCCCTCGCCGCCACCGCGCTGTTTCCTGCGACGGCGGTGCAGATGCTGCGCGTCGGTGAGGAGACCGGCACGCTCGACGACCAGCTCGAGGTCACCGCGCAGTACTACGAGACCGAACTCGACTACAAGATCAAGAAGTTGACGTCCCTGTTCGAGCCGGCCGTGATCGTCGTGATGGGCCTGCTCGTCGGCTTCGTCGCCATCGCTCTCGTCTCCGCGATGTACGGCGTGTTCCGGCAAGTCAAGGTCTGATGCGACGCCCGCGGTTCACCCGGGACGAGCGGGGGGAGACCCTGCTCGAACTCCTCGTCGCCATCACCATCCTGGGTGTCTGTGTGGTGGCTATCGGGGCCGGGATCGTCGCCAGCATCCGGATCGCCCAGATCCATCGCTACCAGGCCATGGCCGACGACGCGCTGCACAACTATGCGGAGACACTGCAGACGAAGTACCAGCTCTGCGCGGCGGGGACATCGAACTATTACGCCTCGTTGCTGGCCTCCCCGGACTCCAACTTCACGAACCCGACCGCGGCAGTGGCGTCCTGGAGCCCCGCCTCGGCGCGGTTCGTCGCGGGCTGCGCTGCGCCCGACAGCGGACTGCAGCAAGTCACGCTCACCCTGAGCAGCGTCAACGGCTATGTGGCCGAGACTCTCGTCGTCGTGCTGCGGAGCGCGTCGTGAGCCGGCTGCGGACCGTCGGCGAATCCGGGTTCACCCTCGTGGAGCTCGTGATCGCCGTCGTGATCATGGGCGTGATCACGTTGCCACTGGCGAACTTCGTGCTCCAGTACTTCGACAACTACCCGAAGACGCTGACCGTGGTCAGCGACTCGCACGACATGCAGATGGCCGCCGCCTACTTCAGCGCGGACGTTGCGAACACCGGCGTCCGCGACACCGCGGCGACCAACGTGCCACAGCGGTCGGTGTGGGTGTCGGGCAGCGCCCTGCCGGCCGCGTACTGCGGCCAGGACGTTGGCGGGTCAGTCGTCCTGCTGCTCAGTTGGGATACCGCCACGAACAGCGGTGCCGGACCTCAGCAACGAGACAGCGTGGGGTACGTGGCCCGCTCCGGGACGTTGATCAGGGAGTTCTGCCCGGCATCCGGGCCGTCGACGCGGACGACCGTCGTCCACAGCTTCGTCTACCCCGACCCGGGAAACTCCTCGCCGGTGACGTGCTCGTCGACCTGCGACGCCGTGACCCCGCCGGCCACGATCAGCCTCCGAATCGGCATCAAGGGCGACACGGACACCACCGTGTCGTACGTGACGCTGACCGGCCAGCGAAGGCAGACATGACGAAGAAAACCACTCCCCGCCATGCGGACAAGGGCGCCAGCCTGCTCATCGTCCTCATCATCGTGACGGTCGTGAGCACGGTGATGGGGGTCGTGCTGTCGCAGGTGGGGACCGGTATCCGAGGGACGGTCGCGCTGCGGGACCAGGCGTCGGACAACTACAGCGCAGATGCCGCGACCCAGGCCGTGCTGAACGGCCTGCAGAACTCGAGAATCAACTGCACGGACCCGGCCAATCCGACCCAGGTCAGCCTCGGCACGACCAGCTCGCCCTTCTACGACCCCGGATCCTCGGTGCAGGGGGCACTCAACGCTGTCGCACAATGCGCGCCGGATGCGATCAACGGCACCTCGGTCACGACCAGCACACCGCCACCCGTGACATCGGTGACGACGGTGACCCCGGCGCCGGTGACCTCGACGAGCACCACCCTCGGCGACGGCGACCCGACGCTGCCGAGCTACGCGATCCTCACCACAGGCAGCGGATCGGGTGACTTCGGCCTCGATCTCTCGACGAGCGCCAACAACAAGACGGTGTGCATCGAGAACGGCAGCGTCGCCTCGAACAAGGACATCAATGCCCAGGCCGAGACCCTTGCCGTGAGACTGAGCGGCACGGGCTCGCCGGCGGACTGCACCACCGGCACCGGGGTGAGCTCGTCCGGCAGCCATCTGGTCGTCAACGCGGCTGGTCAGTGCATCGGCGGTTCGCCTGCGTTCACGCCGACCTCGTGCAGTCCGTCCGCTCCCGCCGTCACCACGCCGTCCGCACCGACGCTGCCCGCCTCGGCGGTGTCGGACAATCCGTCGCCGACGTGCCAGAAGTCAGGAACGGTGACCTACGCAGCTTTCCTCCCGGGGCGATACACATCGGCGACGCAGCTCAACGGGCCGTGCGGGGCGAGCGGCACCGTCTTCGAGTGGCTGGCGCCGGGCACCTACTACTTCGACTTCTCCGCGAGTACACCGTGGATGTGGCCGACGACGGTCGTCGGCGGCACTCCGATCACCAGTTCGGGCGGATCGATCGCCGGTCTTGACCCGACCAAAGCCGCCACGCTCCCCAAACTCGCGACGGCTGCCGCGGCGCCGAACGCGTGCGCGGATCCGGCGGGCGCCGGCACGGTCCAGGGCGTCGAGCTGGTGTTCGGCGGCGGCAGCACGGTGCAGGCCGGCTCAGGCAGCACGTCCCAGCTCTGTGCAAGCTCCCCGGCGGGACAGCCGCCCGTGGCGATCTACGGCCTCAGCTCGAGCGTCTCCATATCGCGGGTGGGCGGCGGGGCTGTCATCGTCCCGGCCGAGACCATGTGTTCCTCGGCGGGGTGCGGCTCGAACACGCTCATCGCGACCGACTCGAGCGCGCAAGCCCAGGTCTACATCAAGGGGTACGTCTACGCGCCCAATGCGCAGGTGATCATGTCGCTGAAGAACTCGACCGGGCAGATCTTCAACTGGGGCATCGTGGTTCGCAACTTCCGGCTGTCCGTCAACGGCAGCTCACCCACCCAGCCGTTCGTCCAGCTTCCGAAGCCGAACACCGGCGTCGGGGTCATCGTCACCACGAGCACGCCGCCGCCGTTCGCGTCTACCAGCGTGTCCAGCCCTGCACCCACCGCCATCACGAACTACTCGATCCGATACATCAGCGTCTGGATCTGCCCGGTCAGCACACTGAGCGCGGCACAACCCACCTGCCCGACATCCCCGTCCGCGATCAGCCTCCAGGCGCGGGTCAAGACGAACGGCGCGACGCTGCAGGTACTCAGCTGGAATCGAATTCACTGAAACCGACACGCAGTCGAGGCTCCGGGCGGCTATCGCTGACTCGGACTGTTCACCTGGCCGGTCTCCCCCGTTGCCGCACCGCAGCCTGGACACCACTCGTTCACGTCTTTACAGCGGGCGCGATGAGTTCCGGCCGCGCCGCCGGTATGTATTGACGAGTTCGCCCGAATACCCCGGGGCGAACCGATCATGAGGGAGAATCCGATGTCAGACAGTCGTGCAGAAGACGAGGGCGCCATCCAGGCCGTACTGGTTGACTCCTACAAGGCGTGGGAGGCTGGCGACGCCGACGGCATGGTCGCCAACTACACGCCGGACGCGACCGCCATCATGACCGGCTCGCTCCGCGACAGCCGTGACGTGATCGGCCGCACTATGGCCCTGGCCTTCGAGGGGCCACTCAAGGGCAGCTCGACCTACAACAAGCAGCTCAGCCTCCGCTTCGTCGGCAGGGACGCCGCGATCGTCGTCAGCGAATCCGGCATCCTGTTCGCCGGCGAGACCGAGGTTCCGGACACCGGCAAGGTCAACGCGACCTGGGTTTTCGAGAAGCGGGACGGCCAGTGGCTGATCGCCGCCTATCACAACAGCCCGGTGCTGGCGCCCGGGCAGTGACCCCGCCCCGGTAACCGGCAGTGGCCGTGTGTAGTGGCGCACGGTCTGACGCCGCTGGCCCCGATCAGCTGGAATCGGGTTCACTGAAGCCGACACGCCGCCGTGCTCGATCGACGGCTCGGTCGAGCCGAGCGGCGGGCTTGTTACTTGGCCTGCAGGCTGAAGGTCGCCGATGCGGAGCTTCCTGCGTAGTGGTTCGCATCGGCGCCGCTCGGCGTGTACGTGGCCGTGAGCGGGTACTTGGCGTTCTTCTGAGTCAGCTTCAAGGACGACGTCGCGACCCCTCCCGCGGCCGATGTCGCCGAGACGGTTTGCGTCCCGAGCTTGAAGGTGATCGTCCGCCCGCTGAGGGGCAGGCCGGTGGCGTCCGCCAGCACTGCGCTGAGAGTCACGATCTTGTTGGGTCCGCCGGAGAGCGCGCCGGTGTACGTGACCGTGGTGCCCTTGACGCCCACGCTGTAGGTCGCCGAACTATCGGGGGCGGCGTTGTACAGACTGTCGCCCGAGAAACCTGCCGTAGCTACGTAGTCACCCGCATCGAGCAGCGGGGTGAAGGCTCGACGCGCAATCCCCGAAGTGTTCGTCGAGGCCGAACCGGCCGGCGTTGCGACGAGGGCGAGGTTGACGATCTGGAACGTGACGTTGCGGCCCTGGACCGGTGATCCGAACTCGTCGTTGAGCGCGGCGTTGAGCGCGCCTGCCGTGTTGTACGTGCCGGTGTGATCGCCGAGGTAGCTGGCAACGACGTCGCGCTTGTGGATCGTGACGGTCGTGCCACCGGTGGTGCAGGAGGCGTACCGGTCGCAGGAGCGCAGGACCGCGGTGTAGACGCCCGGCGTGGAGTAGGCGTGCCGTACCCGCGGGCCGCCAGTGGCACTGGGTGAGCCGTCCCCGAAGTCCCAGCGATACGTCAGCGTCGACTGGTCGTCGGCGCCCGGATCGGTGGCGCTGCCGTTCAGTGCAACTGGGATGCCCCACGCTGCACCGAGGTCCGGGCCGGCATCGACGACGGGAGCGCGATTGGCGACGGCGACGGAGAAGGTGGTGCTCGAGGTCAAGCCGGTGGCATCAGTCGCGGTCACCTGTCCGCTGTAGAGCCCGGCCCCCGTGAAGGTGTGCACGGGATGGGCGCCGAACCCGACCCCGCCGTCGGAGAAGTCCCAACGAAGAGTGGGGAAGCCGCACACGCTGCCGCTGCCGCTGCCGTCGAAGGACACGGCCTGTCCCTCGTCGCCGGTGTAGGTGCCGCTGCTGCCGGCATCCACGACCGGCGGGATGTTGTTCTTGGCCAAGGGGCCGAGGTCGGTTGTCTCGTCGGCGGCGGTCAAGGGCAACGTCGTGTGTGCGGGCGGCGTGGTGATCGAGCCCAGGTCGCCGCCGAACAGGTTGGTGTCGACGATGTCGGTGAGGACCGCGTCGAAGTGGACGGCCGTTGTCGTGGACAACGCGACAACGGGCGCGTACGCGAGACCGGTCAGCGAGTACTGGACATTGTTGCCGGCCGGCTGCGTGCAACTGAAGTGCAAGGGATCGACTTGAGCGGATGGTGAGGTGCCGCCGAAGCTGAGGGGCGCCGTGACTGCCGGGCCGCCGCCGACCACCTGGGCCGAACGGAGGGTCACCACACCGGCGCCGGTGATCGTGGCATTGACGCTGACGTTGATCGAGATGGTGATGTCCAGGCCGGGCACCAGCCCGACTTGCGGAATGACGGTGATCGCGCCGACCGGCACGCTGACCACGCCGGAGCTGCAGTTCGCCGGGGCGTCTCCGGGCAGCGGCATGCTGCAGGCGAACGGCAGGCTGAAGGGTGCGTTCACGCCGGTGCTCGCACCACTGGGGACGAAGTTCGTGCCATTCAAGGGATCGTTGAACACCCCGTACTGGATGACCAAGTCGCCGGTGGCGGTCATCGTTCCGAGCAACGGCGTCAGAGTGTCCGTGATCGGCATCGTCTGGCCCTGGCGCAACAAGCTGTCGTCGTAGGACAGCGAGGTCACGGACGAGGGTGCGAACGACAGTCCGCTCACACTGGTCGTTGCGGACGCGCCGAACGCCCAGCTGCCGGGGCCGCCCAAGAAGTCGGGATAGCACTCGTCGCAGACGGCGGTGGTGTTGAACGTGACGTTCGGATCTGCGGAGCCGCTGAAAACGGCTGCGAGAGTCTTCGTCTGCGCAGCTGCGCCGGCGGGAGTGGCGACAACGACGATGCCGCCGGCGACGAGCGCGAGCGAGGACAGGATTGAGATCGAGGTCCGGCTGACCTTCACCAAGGGCTTCTTCCGCAGGGGACGCAGCGCGTCGCGACGCAGCTCGCTGGTCAAGATCGAGCCGGGCCAGCGTGACAGGGTTTGCGCTGCGTGCCGTGTTCTGCACCAAGCGTCGCAGAACACGCGGATAAATCGGGCGCTGCATCCCAAACTCTCACCGAATCCAGGGAAGCCGTCTATCGCGTGCCAGGGGCCGGGAGGAGCAAAGTCGCGCCTGCGGAAACAGAACGGCGGTCGCCGAGATCACCACCACGGGCCGCCAGCCTCGTCGGCGAGCTCGGGCGACGCTGTGACGCTACGGTTCTCGCGAGGCATGGGTGATGGGCCGAGGTTCGTCGCAGCGAGCGTTGTGCGGAGCCGATACGCAGGAGGCGCATTCGACTTGGGAACCGCTGGGCCGGCATCCACCGGCATGCTGCCCCTTACCGGCGAACGCACGGTGTCCGGTGTCGGGCCAAGAACTACTGGTCAGTCAGCATTCACGCGGGTGGCTAGGGCCGAAAATGCCTGGATCCGGGGAGCCACCCAAAGCGTTGTAGGCCTAGTTCTCGTCACGTCGTTGATGTTGCTTGCAACATCAGCCATCCAGCTCGCCCGAGCCGGGCCTCACGACGACTGACAGACGCCGCAGGCACATCACCGCGAATGACGGGCTATGGCGTGTCCGAGACCTTGGCGATGTTGGCCTGGGTGCCGACAACGGACGCCGTCGGGATGAAGTAGTCAGGCGACGGCTTCTCCTTGTCGACCAGCGCGTTGTACAGCCAGACGATGGTGTCGAAGGACTGGCCGTACGGGTCTTGGCCAATGGCTGCGTACATGTTGCCGGCCTTGATCTGGGCCACGTTTACCGCGGTGAAGTCGAAGCCGATCACTTTGACTGTCGATGTCTTGCCCGCCGACGCAACGGTCTGGGCCGTGACCTGCGGGTTGCCGCCGGTCACGTAGATCCCGACGAGGTTCTTGGTGGAGGTCATGTAGTCACGTGTCGCTGACGCCACCCGGTCGGTCGACTGTTGGTATTCGACCGCGCCGCCGGCCTGGGTCACCCACGGGCAGTTTTGCTTGAGTCCGTCAAGGAACCCGAGCCGGGGCTCTTCGAGCGCCTGTAACGTGAACGACTCGGTCTCGACGCCGACGACACCGGGTTTGCGCGCGCTGGCCAGGTCCTTCGTGGCGGTGCACATCAGCCTCCCCGCCTGCACGCCGGCGGCGCGGAGATCCTGGCCGTGGAAGAAGAGAGCGCCGGAGGTCTGGGCGCAGGACGCATTGCCGTTGTAGGCG
>JAVHVN010000058.1:0-2893 GCA_032160545.1 Pseudonocardiales bacterium
CTGCAGACGCTGCTCGAGATCGGCAGCTCCAACTCGTCGACGATCATCTTCCCGGCGCCGATCGACCTGATCAAACCGTTCCTCGAGCGAGCGCCCGAGCCGCGCACGATCACTCCAGCCGTTGAGCCCGAACGCCGGCAGGCGGCCTGACGATGACCGCACTCGTCCCGAGCTTGCTCATCGGAATCGTCATGCCCACTTCGTCGCTGGCGTACAGCGTCGGCGCGCTTCTCCTCGCCTGGTCGATGCTGCAGCTCCGCGGGCGGCCGGCGTACAGCTGCCCCGTGTGCGGTTCGAAACGAGCGGACGGGCACTCGGAAGAGTGCCCCTGGCGATCCCGCCCATGAGGTGGTCGCGCCCGCAGCGACGCGCCTCGCTCGGTATCGCCGCAGGCCTCGCCGCACTCGCGGCAACCGCGGCGCTCGCCCTAACTCGAAACGGAGGCGCCGGTTCAGCGCCACTCCCACTCGCAGCGCTCTCCAGCCTCGGTCGCCTCCGTCCGATCGCAGCAGTCGGGCCACTGGGGCCCGAAGGCGTGCCGATCCCCAAAGCCCGCGCGCTGGCGGGGACGCGTCTGCTGACGTCCGGCGAACAGGTCGACGGCATCGCCTGCCAGGCCGGCGAGCAGGTGCTCCTTCACATCCACGCACACCTGACGATCTTCGTCCGGGGTGTGGCGCGACAGGTGCCGGCAGCGATCGGCATCGCGCCGCCCTATCAAGTGGAGGCGACTCCGCGGGGAGCGTTTATCGCCGGAGCCTCCTGCTTCATGTGGCTGCACACGCACTCCGCCGACGGAATCATTCACACCGAGTCGCCGGTCAACCACACCTCTACGCTCGGCGAGTTCTTCGACATCTGGGGCCAGCCTTTCGACCGCGAACAGGTCGGCCCGGCGCACGGTCCAGTCACAGCGCTCTTCAACGGACGCGTCTTCACCGGCAACCCACGCGAGATTCCACTCCTTGCGCACGCGCAGATCCAGCTCGAGGTCGGTCGGCCACTCGTCGCACCTGAGCAGATCACGCTTCCGAACGGGCTGTGACCAGAGGGACAGGCTGATCGGCAACCGCTGGCAACCCCACCGCAGCGGTTTGACGCATAGGGGGTCGAATCGAAGGAGGAGCCACGCTCAATCTCAGGACGTTGTCTGATCGGAAGACCACCGGGGGTCAACGCAGGGTCAACAGGATGCCCCGAAACCGGCCGATCTCATCCGATTCGATTCGGGTTAACCATGCCGCCTGGCGAGCTCACGCGAGAGCAAGCGAACCCAGCTGCGTCCACTTTTAATCCCAAGGTCGTAGGTTCGATCCCTACCCGGCCGATGTAGTCCGAGGAGGCACGAAAGCACACGAAAGGGCGACGCTCAGGATCCGAGCGCACCCGAAACGCGAGCACGGCGCGGCAGCACACCACGAATACCAAGGTTGCGCTCCCGCGACCGGCGCAGCGGGAGATCAATCCGAACCGTCCACAAGGTAACCGCAGACTGGTCATTCGCCGGCTGTGGGATCGGGTGGTTCAAGGAGTTGAGTTTGCATGCTGTGGGTGAGCCAGCTGCGGAAGCGGCGTTGTGTCCAACGGCGTTGTGTGACGAGCAGTTGGTAGAGGGCGGGATCGTTCAGCACCCAGAGAATGTCGCTGGCGTGCTGCCGGTCGAGACCGTGCAGCAGCGCCTTGCGTTCGGCGAGTCGGCGGACGATGCCGGTCGCAGCGGTGCGTCGTTCCTCGGTGATCAGCCGCCAGAGCTCGCGCGCCTCGGGGTCGGCATGCGCTGCCGCGCGGACGGCTTCGTAAAGCGTTGCGAGCCGGCGGCCGACCTCGACCATCACGCCGGCGTAGCCGGCGAGGAGCTTGTGCGCGTCTGCTTCGGCGCTGATTCTGCGGCTGCGGGCTTGCTGACCGAGCGGCGTGTTCGCATTCGCCGGACCGCGGACCGCGAGCCGGTAGGCCTCTTTGAGCAGTTCCGGCTTACCGCCGACCGAGGTGAAGACGGTGGCGCGGCCGACGCCCGCGGCTGCAGCGATCTCATCGATCGAGGTCGCCGCATAGCCGCGATCAGCGAACAAGCGGCCCGCAGCGGCCACGATCGCGAGCCGGGTCGCTTCCGCCCGCGCGTCTCGGAGCCGGGAATCGTAGGAACGCTTGACTCCATCGCTCTTATTCACCATACTCTAAGTCTACCCAATATGGTGGTCGCATCTTGCGCCACCGATCACCGTCAGGAGAACCCGCATCATGGCGCCGTTCGTTGACAGCATCGAGATCAACCGCACGCCCGAAGACGTCTTCGCGTATTTCGACGATCTCGGGAAGCACGCCGAATGGCAGCAGCAGATCGTCAGCGTCCACGTCGAAACCGACGGCCCGACGCGGATCGGCAGCCGCGCGACCGACAAACGCCGGCTGCCCGGCGGCACACGCGACGTCACGTACGAGATCACAGAGCATGATCCGCCGCGCACGAGCTCGTTCCGCGGCGTCAACGGCCCCATCCGCCCCCGCGGCACCCTCACCGTCGAACCGCTCGACGGCGGCGCTAGGTCGAAGCTGACTCTCGCATTCGAGCTCAAAGGTCAGGGACTCGGCGTGCTCTTCGCACCGCTCGCCCGCGCCAACGCACGCAAAGAAATCCCGAAGAGCCACCGGCGCCTCAAAGAGATCCTCGAGCGCAACAGCTACTAGCCGCTCGCACCGCGTCAACCCGGCGCCCGCCCCTGACCTGAAAGGCGACACACGGCGATGAGAGCCCGCCGACCCGGACGGAGCAGGACCAAATGAAGGGCTGCGGCCACCGAGTGGCGGCCCGATCCGAAGATGAACAAGCACCGCCAAGCGCCCGCCCGGCAACCGGTGTCGCGTTCAATGTCAGGAACGTTGTCTGAACGGA
>JAVHVN010000082.1:0-3933 GCA_032160545.1 Pseudonocardiales bacterium
GAGATCGCCGCCCACCTGCACATCTCCGCGCACACCCTGCACGATCACGTCAAAGCCATCTTCACCAAACTCGGCGTCCAAGGTCGCGCCGAACTGATGGCCCTCGCCTAGGACCGGGCCGCAGCACTCCGGCGAATAGGCCCGGGCGAAAGGCTTTGAAAACTGCGCGACATATCGAGGCTCTTGTCTGCCCGAATACCGATCGGACTTCCGTCACGTCGGGGCCGTCAAATCGACGTTCAAGCAAGGTTCGCGACGACGGAGCCAGTCCCCCAAGTAGGGGATTAACCGACACCTGCTCATCGGCCAAAGTTGTCACAAACACGTTCGACATTTGCCGGCTTGTCCCAGTGGACGTGTTCCCGTCGGCGCACTGCCGACACAACCCAAAGGAGAGAACAATCATGATCGGAAAGCGCCTGTCAGGCGCGGCGCTCATCGCTGCCGGGGTGGCCTCCGCCGCCGTGGTCGCGGCGAGCCCGGCCAGTGCCGCGCCAGCGCACCACCCGAACCGTCCGGCGCCCTCGCACGGCGTAACCCAGACGAACCTGGTGTCCGACCAGCCGGGAAGGGCCCAGATCACCGACCCGAACCTGATCAACGCCTGGGGAATCTCGCGTAGCCCCAACTCGCCGATCTGGGTCTCCAACGCAGGAACGAGCACCTCGACGCTCTACTCCGGCGCGGTCAACGGCAGCCCCGTCGTCGCCGCACCCGCGGGCTCGCCGCTGATCGTCACAGTGCCCGGTGCCCCGGTCACCGGCCAGACGTTCAACAGTGACCCGTCCGGCTTCCAGGTGCCCGGCACCAACGCGTCGGCGAACTTCATCTTCGCGACCGTCGGCGGCACCATCGCTGCTTGGAACCCCGGATCCGGAACCCACGCAGCAACCGTGGCCACCGTTCCCGGTGCCAGCTACACCGGTCTGACCGAGTCGTCGAGCCCGTTCGGCCCGCTGCTGTTGGCGGCCGACTTCCACGACAACCGGATCGATGTCTTCAACTCCTCCTTCCAGAGACTCGACCTCGCGGGCCTGTTCCGCGACCCGTCCGTGCCACGCAATTACGCACCCTTCAACGTTCAGGTCCTCGGCAACGACGTGTATGTCACCTACGCAAAGCAGGACGCTGCCAAGCAGCAGGATGTGGCCGGCCCCGGTCTCGGTTTCGTCGACAAGTTCACCGCCTTCGGAACGCTGGAACAACGCGTCGCCCGGCACGGTGTCCTGAATGCGCCGTGGGGCCTCGTGATCGCGCCGCAGAACTTCGGCAAGTTCTCGAACGACCTGCTCGTGGGCAACTTCGGCGACGGCACGATCCACGCGTACACCCCGCGCGACGGCCGGTTCGCCGGCACCGTCACCGACACGCACGGCCGCGTGATCAAGATCGACCGCCTATGGGGCCTGCTCACCGGCGACGCCGTGGCCGGCGGCCCCAACGCGATCTGGTTCAGCTCCGGACCCAACGACGAGCAGCACGGGCTGCTCGGCATCCTGACCGCCCGCTGACAACGCTGGTCGTCCCCGGCGGTGGCGTGCGGCCATTGCCGGGGACGGCTGTCCTTTCCGGCCGGGGCGTGAGGGTGAACAACGCGATTTCGTGAAGGAGTTGAGCACGGTGACATCCGTGAACGACGGCTATGACTTCATCGTGGTGGGTGCGGGGACGGCAGGGTGCGTGATTGCGGCGCGGCTGTCGGAAGATGCGGGCGCCCGCGTGCTGCTGCTGGAGGCAGGCAGCGAGCACCTGCCGCTCACCACGGCGGTGCCTCCAGCCTGGCCGACCCTGCAGGGGACCTCGGCGGACTGGGCCGACACAACCGTGCCGCAGGCCGCCACCGGACGAGCAGTGCACTGGCCACGCGGGCGCGGACTCGGCGGGTCCTCGGCCATCAATGCCATGAACTTCGTGCGTGGGCACCGCGGAAGTTATGACGCGTGGGTCACCGCCGGTGCGAAGGGCTGGGGTTTCGAGGACCTGCTGCCGTATTTCCGGCGCAGCGAGGACGCCGAGGGACGCGATCCGGCCATCCGAGGCATCGCAGGTCCCCTGACGGTGGGTCCGGCGGCCATCCGCCATCCGATCGCCGAGGCGGGCTTGGCGGCAGCGGCCGAAATCGGGTATCGCCGAGCAGTCGATCTCAGCGGTGGACTGGAGGAAGGCTTCGGCTGGTGCGACCTGAACATCGTCGGAGGCCGGCGACAGAGCGCCGCCGACGCCTACCTCACGCCCGCGCTCGGCCGTCCCAACCTGCGCATCGTGACCGACGCACTGGTGCACCGGGTGAGGCTGCACGCCGGGCGCTGCATCGGCGTCGAGTACAGCGTGGGCACCGAGGTGTTCGCCGCGCGCTGCTCGGGCGACGTCGTGCTGACCGCCGGCACCGTCGGCTCCGCGCAACTGCTGATGCTGTCCGGCCTCGGCCCGCAGACCCACCTGCACGAGGTCGGCGTCGATGTCGTAGTGGACCTGCCCGGCGTCGGCGCGAACCTGCATGACCACCCGATGTCCGGGATCGTGTATCGCTCGGCCCTGCCGGTGCCCGCCGGGGTGAACAACCACGGCGAAGCCATGGGGCTGATCCGAAGCGATACGGCCATCGACACTCCGGATCTCCAGATCATGTTCGTCGACGTGCCACTTCGTGAGGACACCCTCCCCGGCCCGGAGATGGGCGCCGGCTACACGATCGTGGTCGCGCTGATGCGTCCCGACAGTCGGGGCTCGGTCCGGTTGGCCGACGCGGCGCCAGGCACGGCACCGGTGATCGACCCGAACTATTACACCGAACCCCGCGACCTCGACGCGGTGGCCGCCGGCCTGCGCGCGGCCCGCAGGATCGGCGGTGCGCCCGCACTGGATCGATGGCGCGGCGAGGAGGTGCTTCCCGGCCTCGAGGTGCGGAACGAGCCGAGCCTGCGCGCGTACCCGCGAACGAATCTTCGCAGCTACTCCCACTACGCAGGGACGTGCCGGATCGGCCTCGCCGAAGACGGTGTCGTCGACACCGACCTGCGCGTGCACGGCATCAGCGGACTTCGGGTGGCCGACGCCTCCGTCATGCCCTCGCCCATCTCCGCGAACACCAACGCAACTGTCTACGCCGTAGCCGAACGCGCAGCGGCCCTCATCCGGGCATAGGCCCGCTCGCCGGGACCGGCCGACCTGGCTTTCCGGCACCCCGCAATCACGCCGGCAGCGGGCACTGCCGCTACGCGTGGGCCGGTTCGTGCTGGGCGGACATCCTCGCGAGTTCGACGCGGGAGGAGATCTCGAGTTTCGTGAACGTGTGCCGGAGGTGGGAGGAGACGGTGTGCGGGGAGATGAACAGCCGCTCGCCGATCTGGCGGTTGGTCAGGCCGCGGGCGGCTAGCTGGGCGACGCGCAGCTCGGACTCGGTCAGCCCGCTCCAGCCGACACTGCGCCGTTGCGGGCCGATGCGGCGGCGAACACCGAGGTTGCGCAGCTTTCCCCGGGTCCGCGCAGCGTCCCGGGTCGCGCCGAGGCGCACATAGGTCTCCAAGGCTTCGCCGAGGGATTGCACCGCGCTGGTGCGGTGACCGCCGGTCGCGGCATGCGCGCCGGTGTCCTCCAGCGCGGAGGCGAGCGCGAGCGGGCGCACGCCCGAGCGGTGGCGTTCCACCGCGGCCGCCAGTGCGTCGGGGTTGCCGTCGAGCAGCCCCCGGGCGTGGGCCGCAACGCCGGCCATCGTCGCGGTGGCGGGGTGGTCGGCCGAGCGCCGTTCGGCCCGCTCGACGGTGTCCAGCGCGCGTGCGCGGTCGCCGGCGGCGAGCGCGATCCGCACCAGCTGGGTGTCGTCGGTGATGTCGCGCGGCAGGCTGGGCAGGCCGTCGCCCGGCTCGTCGTCGTCGCCGAGCGCGACGTAGGCCAGCGCCTGCACCGGGTCGCCGTTGGCCGCCGCCTCCAACG
>JAVHVN010000088.1:0-42743 GCA_032160545.1 Pseudonocardiales bacterium
GTGCAGCACGCGGGCGAGCCGGATCGCCTCGGCGGTCAGCTCGCCGCGGATCGGGACGTCACCGCCGCTCGCGGTGTAGCCCTCGTTGAACATCAGGTAGAGCACCTGCAGCACCACGGCGAGGCGGACCGGCAGTTCGTCGTGCGCCGGTAACCCGAAGCGCGCCCCGGCCCGCTGAACAGCTTGCCGCGCCCGGCTGATGCGCTGCCCCATCTTGGTCTCGGGCACGAGGAACGCCGCGGCGATCTCTGCGGTCGTCAGCCCGCCGACGGCGCGCAGCGTGAGCGCGAGTTGCGACGGCGGAGTGAGGGCCGGGTGGCAGCACATGAACAGCAGGGCCAGCGTGTCGTCGGTCTGCGCGGCCGGGCCGCCGGCCCGGCCGTCCAGCGCGACCGCGGTCGCCTCGCGGCGCTCCCGGGCGATCTCGCTGCGCCAGATGTCCAGAAGCCGGCGGGAGGCGACGGTGATCAGCCACCCGCGCGGGTTGGCCGGCACCCCGTCGGACGGCCATTGGGTGGCCGCCGCGAGCAGCGCCTCCTGCGTGGCGTCCTCGCACGCCTCGAACTGCCCGTGCTTGCGTACGAGCGCGCCGAGGACCTGCGGCGCGAGCTCGCGCAGCAGGTCCTCGATCGTCGCGGCAGACACTCAGACCTCGGGTGGACCTTCGGCCACCGCACGCACCTCGACGACGTCCGAGTACTTGACGATCCGGCCGGTGATGTCGAGCAGCCGTTCCTCGGAGTCGACGTCGAGCACCCAGTAGCCGATCACCGACTCCTTCGCCTCCGCGTAGGGGCCGTCGCTGAACACCGGGACACCGTCGCGCAGCCGCACGGTGCGCGACTCGTCGGTCAGCCCGCGCGCCTCGACCAGCTCGCCCCGGTCGTCGAGCTCCTGGTTCAGGCCCTGCATGAACGCGATCATCTCGCGGATCCACTCAGGCGACTGGACCTCGGTCATCTCGCCGGCAGTGCCGAACATCAGAACCATGTACTTCATCGCGTCTCTCCTCGTGTCGTGGCGGGCCCGCCTCCGGGCGCCTACACAACACAGTCGGAGCCGCGGCGTCCATCTCGACATGCCATCGCAATCAGGCTGTCAGCACCAGGCCCGAGGTCGGGACGCCGGTTCCGGCGGTCACGAGGACGTGCTCGACATCGCCCACTTGGTTGACCGAGCTGCCGCGCAGCTGCCGCACGCCCTCGGCGATGCCGTTCATGCCGTGGATGTAGGCCTCCCCCAGCTGCCCGCCGTGGGTGTTGATCGGCAGCCGGCCGCCGATCTCGATGGCACCGTCGGCGATGAAGTGGCGCGCCTCGCCGCGCGGGCAGAAGCCCAGTTCCTCCAGCTGGATGAGCACGAACGGCGTGAAGTGGTCGTAGAGGATCGCCACCTGCACGTCCTCGGGCCCGATTCCGGCCTGCGCCCAGAGCTGCCGGCCCACCAGCCCGATCTCCGGCAGGCCGGTGACGGTATCGCGGTAGTAGCTGGTCATGACGAACTGGTCCGTGCCGCTGCCCTGTGCCGCACCGGAGATCACGGCGGGTCGCTGGGCGAGGTCGCGGGCCCGCTCGGCCGACGTGACGACGATCGCCACGCCGCCGTCGCTCTCCTGGCAGCAGTCGAGCAGGTGCAGCGGCTCGGCGATCCATCGCGAGTTCTGGTGGTCCGCGAGGGTGATCGGCTTGCCGTGGAAGAACGCGTTCGGGTTGTTCGCCGCGTGCCGGCGGTCGGCGACCGCGACCCGCCCGAAGTCCTCGCTCGTCGCTCCGTACACGTGCATGTACCGGCGCGCAACCATCGCGACGTTCGCGGCCGGTGTGCCCAGGCCCATCGGGTACGACCAGCTCGCGTCCACGCCGGCGGACGTCGGCCGTGCCGCCAGCTCGGTCGAGAACTGGCCGAACCGGTGCCCTGAGCGCTCGTTGAACGCGCGGTAGCAGACGACCACCTCGGCGATGCCGGTGGCGACCGCCAGCGCCGCCTGCTGGACCGTCGCCGCGGCGGCCCCGCCCCCGTAGCCGATCTGGCTGAAGAAGCGCAGTTCTGGGATGCCGACCTCGCGCGCGACGGCGATCTCGCTGTTGGTGTCCATCGTGAACGTGACCAGGCCGTCGACGTCGGACGGCCGCAGGCCCGCATCGTCGAGCGCGGCGCGCACGCACTCGGCGGCCAGTCGCAGTTCGCTGCGCCCCGAATCCTTCGAGAACTCCGTCGCCCCGATGCCCGCGATCGCCGCCCGCCCCGACAGCCCGCTCATGCGGCACCACCGGGGAGGCGGAGGCGCACGGTCCCGGTGACGTGATCGCCCAGCCGGCCACGTCCCAGGACCGACACGGTCACCTCGCAGCCGGAGCGCGCCACCACCTCGCCGCTGAACACGAGCGTGTCGTACGCGTAGCACGGGACTCCGAGCCGGATCTTGATCTCGCGGACAAGGGCAGCGGGGCCCGCCCAGTCGGTGACGTAGCGCTGCACGAGCCCGGTGTCGGTCAGGATGTTCAAGAAGATGTCCCGGGAACCGCGCTGCACCGCCGAGTCGCGGTCGTGGTGCACGTCCTGGAAGTCGCGGGTCGCGATCGCCGTGCTCACGACGAAGGTGGGGGTGGCCTCGACGCGCAGCTCGGGCAGCGCCGTGCCGATCTCGGGCGCGGTCATCGGCTCGGGCGCCAGTTCGGCAGCGACAGCTCGTCGTCGATGCGGGTGAGCGCCAGCTCGACCGGCATGCCGACGGTCACCTCGGCCGGGTCGACCTCGAGCAGCTCGCCGAGCATCCGCACGCCCTCCTCGAGTTCGACCAGTGCCACCACGAACGGCAGCGTCTTGCCGGGCACCTGCGGGTGGTGATGAACGACGTAGCTGTAGACCTCGCCGCGCCCGCGCGCCACGACGTACTCGGTCTTGGCAGCACCACAGCTCGGGCACATCGGTCCGGGCGGGTGCCTCAGCGCGCCGCATTCCGGGCAGCGCTGCACGCGCAGCTCGCCGGCCGCGGTGCCCTCCCAGAAGAACGCGGTGTCCGGGCTGATCGCCGGCCGTACGACCCGTGCGGGCGGGGCCGGTTCGGGCTTCGCCTCGGGCGGGCGGAACTTCAGGACGCGGAACATCATCTCGGCGACCGCCTCCTCGCCCACCCACCAGGTGTTGCGCGTGGTGACGAAGTACCCCTCGCCGAGGCCGGTCGTCTTGGGTCCGACCACGTCCTCCAGCCGCGTCGTGATCGAGACGTGCTCGCCGGGATGCAGGTAGCGGTGGTAGGCCTGCTCGCAGTTCGTCGCGACCACCGAGGTGTATCCGGCGTCGTCCATCACCGCCATCATCAGCCCGAGCGGGTCGTCGGCCGAGCGCTGTCCGTGCAGGCCGCCCATCGTCCAGACCTGGATCATCGCCGGCGGGGCCACCGTGCCGTCGTGACCGGCCGCGCGGGCCGCGGCGTCGTCGAGGTAGACCGGGTTGGCGTCGCCGAGGGCCTCGACCCAGTTGTTGATCATGGGCTGGTTCACCGCGTCGCGGGCCGGGCGCGGTGTGCTGTCGCCGGCGGCACGGATCTCCTCGACGCGGGCCGAGATCGCCTGCGTCAGGTATTCCGTCATCTCGGCACCCGCGGCAGGCCGAGGCCGAACGTCGCGATCAGCTCCCGCTGCACCTCGTTGACCCCGCCCCCGAACGTGAGCACCAGGCTGCGCTTCGCCTGGACGTCCAGCCAGTGCAGCAGCTCGCCGGTCTGCTCGTCGGCCGGGTCGCCGTGCCGGCCGACCACCTCCTCGAGCAGCCGGAACACCCGCTGGGCCCGTTCGGAGGCGAACACCTTGGTGGCCGACGCGTCGGCGACGGCGACCTCGTCCGCGGACCGCGAGGCGACCTGCCAGTTGAGCAGCTCGTTGATCCGGCAGATCGCGTGCGTCTCGGCGAGGGCCCGGGCGACGTCCGGTTCGTCGGCGGGGCGGCGAGCGTCCGCACCGGGACGCGCCGCCCATTCGCGGACCCGCTCGTACAGCCCGGCGATGCGGCCGGCCGGGCCGAGCATGACCCGCTCGTGGTTGAGCTGTGTCGTGATCAGCCGCCAGCCCTCGTTCTCCTCGCCGACCCGCATGCTCACCGGCACCCGGACGTCCGCGTAGTAGGTGGTGTTGATGTGGTGGGCGCCGTCGGCGGTGATGGTGGGCGTCCACGAGAAGCCGGGGTCGCGGGTGTCGACGATGAGGATCGAGATGCCGCTGTGCTTCTTGCCGTGCCGCGCGGCGTCAGGGTCAGTGCGCGCAGCGAGCCAGACGTAGTCGGCGTCGTGCCCGCCGGTCGTGAACACCTTCTGGCCGTTCACGACGTAGTGGTCCCCTTCCCTGCTGCGCACCGCGGACGTCCGCAGGTTGGCCAGGTCCGTGCCCGCGTCCGGCTCGGTGTAGCCGATGGCGAAGTGCAGGTCGCCGGCGAGGATCCTGGGCAGGAAGAAGTCCTTCTGCTCCTGCGTCCCGTAGGCCTGCAGTACCGGCCCGACGGTCTGCAAGGTCACGTAGGGCAGCGGCACGTCGCGGCGGGACGCCTCGTTGACGAAGATCGTCTGCTCGACCTCGCCGAAGCCGCGGCCGCCGTACCCGGTCGGCCAGCCGACGCCGAGCCAGCCGTCACGACCCATCCGCTTCACCACGTCGCGGTACAGCTCGCCGTGCCGCTGCACCAGCATCGAGCGTGCCTGCTCGGGTGGGACCAGGTCGCGGAAGTACCGCCGCAGCTCCTCCTGAAGTGCACGCTGGTCGTCCGTCAGTTCGATGTGCACGCGGCTGCCATCCGGTCGAGGCGGTAGGCGGCGCCGCCGACGAAGCGGGCCAGGTCCTTGCCGTGGGAGTAGTAACGGTGCAGCGGATAGGTGATGTCGACGCCGAGACCCCCGTGCAGGTGATGGCAGGTCTGCAGCGCCCGGGGCAGCTCCTCCGCGAGCCACCAGGCGGCCACGTCGAGGTCGTCGTCGGCGCAGAGCCCCTCTGCGAGGCGCCAGTTCGCCGAGACCGCGGCGAGGGCCACGGTGCGCGCCACGATGTAGACGTCGGCGACCTGTCCGGCAACGGCCTGGAACGCGGCGAGCGGGCGGCCGAACTGCTCGCGCGTCTTGACGTGCGCCGCGGTGAGCGCCAGCGCACCGGCCATCACCCCGTCGGCCACCGCGATGGCGCCGGCCAGCGCGAACCGCTCCACCGACCGCGCGTCGTGCGTCAGCAGCGCGTCCGGATCGGCGCGCACGTCGTCGAGCCGCACGGTGTACTCGGGTGCGTGCGCGGAGGCCGGCGTGCGCGTCAGCGTCATGCCGGGGGCGCCCGGGTCGAGCACGAACACCCCGGCGTCGCTCGTGACGAGGATCCGGTGTGCCTGCGCGGCGTACGGCACGCCGACGGCGGTGCCGGTCAGGACGTGCCCGGTCCCGTCCGGACGCGCGTGCGGGACCGTCCCCGACGGCCCGCGCAGCGCGCCGGTGAGGATGCGCCCGTCCGCGACCTCGGGCAGCAGCGCCTGCTGCTGTTCGGGGCTGCCGAGTGCCGCGACCGGCAGCACACCGAGGGACAGCGTCGCCAAGGCGGGGATCGGCAGGGTCTGCCGGCCCACCTCGGCGAGCACCGCATGGACCTCGACCGGCCCGAAGCCTTCCCCGCCGCAGGCCTGGGGCAGTGCGAGGGCCAGCAGACCGGCCTGCGCCATCGACTTCCAGAGCATCTGGTCGTAACCCCCCGCCGCGGCGAGGGCCTGTTCGACGCGGCCGTGGTCGGCGTCGTGGCGCAGCACGGTCGCGGCCAGTTCGGCCACGGCCTGCTGCGTCTCGTCGAGCGTGAAATCCACTGGCGCTCCCCTGGCCTGGATAGAACGTGTTCTAGTATCGGGCACGCGCCGGGGCTCGGCAAGCAGTGAGCAACTCGTCGAGGGCGACGGGCATCGCGTCGGCGAGCTCCCACAGCTCGGGCGCCAGCTCACGGCAGGCGATGATGCCGATGTCGAGGTGCCCGTCGTTGGACAGCACGGTGATGTTCAGGCCGGCGCCGTGGAAGACCGGGCCGAAGGGGTAGAAGCCGGTGACCCGGGCACCGAGGAAGTAGATCGGCATGGGCGGCCCCGGGACGTTCGACACGACCAGGTTGTGCACCACCGGATGGCGGTCGGCCAGGCGCAGCCGCGAGTACACCCGCACGGCGAGGCCGAAGGTGCTGGGTGCGGCGAACTGCGCCCAGTCCTGCAGCAGCGAGGCGCTCAACGTCTGGTGGTGCTCCTTGGCGATGCGGTTCTGCTCTGCGATGGCGCCGAGGCGCGCGGCCGGGTCGGCGATGTCGCTCGACAGCGACGAGAACATGCCCGACACCTTGTTCGTGCCGCCGGCCCGCGTCCTGCCGTGCACCGACACCGGCACCATCGCGACGAGCGAGGTGTCCGGCAGCTCCCCGCGGTCGGCCAGGTAGGTGCGCAGCGCGCCCGAGCACAGGGCGAGGACGACGTCGTTGACGGTGCAGCCGAAGGCGTTCTTGACGGCTTTCACGAGGGCGAGATCGAGCCGGGTGAACGCCACCGTGCGGTGCCCGGTCACCGTGCCGTTGAAGGAGGTTCGGGGCGCGCTGAACGGCGCGGGCATCGCCCTGCCGCGGCGCGCCCGCTGTACCCAGCCGGGCAGCACACCGAGGGTCTCCGGCAGGACCCGAACGAGCTTGAGCGGGCGCTTCGCGACGCCGACCAACCCGTCGATGACGATGTCTCGGTCGCGCGGTGCGCGTGCCGGTGCCGGATGCCCGGTGTCGACGATCGGCGGCGCCCCCGGCTCGAGGCTGCACAGGTCCGAGACCAGGTTCGCGCCGCTGATCCCGTCGACGGTGGCGTGGTGCATCTTGGTCATGACCGCGAGCCGGCCGTCGGCGAGTCCCTCGATGACCCAGAACTCCCACAGCGGGCGGCTGCGGTCCAGCGGCTGGCCGGCGAGGTCGCCGCACACCTCGGCGAGCTCGCGGGAGCCGCCCGGCGCCGGCACGGTGATCCGCCGGACGTGATGCTCGATGTCGAACTCGTCGTCGGGCACCCACACCGGGTGATCGACGTTCAGCACCGGGTTGTGCAGCTTGCGCCGGAACGCCGGGTTGTCCTGCAGCTGGGTGCGCAACGTCTCACGCAGCGTGCCGAAGCGGTACTCGGTGGGCATCGTCGAGGTGTCGAGGACCAGCAGGCCGCAGACGTGCATCAGGTGCGCGGGCGTCTCGAAGTAGAGGAAGCTCGCATCGAGGCCGCTCAGCCGGTCCATGGCAGTTATGGTAGAACGCGTTCTAGTTTGGGCCAATTCCAGGCGATGACGGTGCGGAGAGGACGGCATGCGCGACCTGTTCCCCGCGCGGCAGGCGCTGCAGCTCGGGCTCACCGCGAACGCCCTGCGCCCGCTGCCCGGTGGGCCGGCGTCCCTCCCGGCGTTCTTCGCCGGCTGGCTGACCGCCGAGCTGGCTCCGCACGTGCTCGCTGCGACGGTCGTCGACGCCGGCCTGCACACCGCCCGCCACGGTGTTCGCACCCCGGCGGACCGCCTCGCCCTCGCGGCGGCCGGGCTCTCCGGCGCCGGCCTGCTGTCGCTGATCGCCGCAGGGCAGCGGGCCCGCGGCGAGGTCGAGGACGCCCTCGTCGAGGCGCTCGGCGCGGACTACGCGGACGGGCTGAGCCGCCCCACCGAGCCCGGTGATCTCGCGACGCCCTGGCGCCAGCTGGTCTGGCCGTTCCGCATGCGCAACGTCGAGGTCGTGCGCACCCGCCGGCTGCCGTACGCCCCCGGCGGCCGCCGCTTCGAACTCGACGTCTACGCGCGCAAGGACCGCCCCGGCGGACGTCCGGTGCTGCTGCAGGTGCACGGCGGCGCCTGGATGATCGGGACGAAGGAGCAGCAGGGCATCCCGCTGATGATGCAGATGGCGGCCTACGGCTGGGTCTGCGTCGCGGTGAACTACCCGCTCTCGCCGCGAGCGCGCTGGCCCGAGCACCTGGTCGCGCTGAAACGGGCGATGAAGTGGATCCGCGAGAACGTGCACGACTACGGTGGCGACCCGTCGTTCGTCGCCGTGACCGGCGGCTCAGCAGGCGGGCACCTCGCCGCCATGCTCGCGCTCACGCCGGACGACCCGTCGCTGCAGCCGGGCTTCGAGCAGGTCGACACCTCGGTGCAGGCCTGCGTGCCGCACTACGGCGTGTACGACTTCACCGACGAGAGCGGGGCGAAGTTCGCCAAGCACCGACTGGACTCGTTGATCAAGCCCGTCGTCATGCCGCGCGGGGCCACCTACCCCGACGACTTCCGTGCCGCCTCTCCCCTGTTCCGCGTCGACGGGCGCAACGACATCCCGCCGTTCTTCGTGATCCACGGCCGCAACGACACGCTGGTGCCGGTGCGCGAGGCCCGCGAATTCGTCGATCGGCTGCGGGCGCAGTCCGATCAGCCGGTGGCGTACGCCGAGATCGGCGGGGCGCAGCACGCGTTCGACATCTTCCCGTCGATCCGCAGCGCGCACGTCGTGCGGGGCGTCCAGCGCTTCCTCGACTGGGTGTACACCCGGTCGGTCAGCTCCGCGGCAAGCCCAGGATCCGCTCCGCTGCCAGCGTGAGCAGCACCTGCGTCGTGCCGCCCGCGATCGTGAGGCACCGGGTCGTCAGGAACTGCTGCCACTGCGGACCGGCCGCGGCGCCGGCGGTCCCCAGCAGGCTCAACCCGGCCTCCGCGACCGCCTGCCGGTGCCGCACCCCGATGAGCTTGCGCACGCTCGCCTCGGCGCCATTGTCGCCATGTCGGCCGCCCGCCAGCTGACGCAGGGTGGCGCGCACGCCGAGCAGCGCGCCCGAGACGCTGACCGCCGCCAGCTCGCCCAGCGTCTGCAGGACCAGCTCGTCCTCGGCGTGGCCGAGCTGCTCGGCGAGTGCCAGGACGGCCTCGAGCTCGTCGTCGATCCCGGCGCCGCCGGACATCGCGATGCGCTCGTTCGCCAGCGTCGCGCGGGCGAGGCGCCAGCCGTCGTCGACGGCCCCGACGACCAGGTCGTCCGGCACGAACACGTCGTCGAGGAACACCTCGTTGAACATCGCCTCGCCGGTGATCTCGCGCAGCGGGCGGATCTGCAGCCCGGCCGATTTCATGTCGACCAGGAAGTAGCTGATGCCCTTGTGTTTCGGCGCGTCCGGGTTGGTGCGGGCCAGGCAGATCCCCCAGTCGGCGGCGTGTGCCATCGAGGTCCAGACCTTCTGGCCCGACAGCCGCCAGCCTCCCCCACCGTCCACCCTCGTGGCCCTGGTACGCAGCGACGCCAGGTCCGAACCGGCGCCGGGCTCGCTGAACAGCTGGCACCACACCAGCTCGCCTCGCAGCGTCGGCGCGACGAAGCGGGCCTGCTGCTCGGGGGTACCCGCTTGCAGGATGGTCGGGATCGCCCAGCCCGCGATGACGAGGTCGGGTCGGTCGAGGCCCGCCGCCGCCAGCTCCTGGTCGATCAGCAACTGCTCGGCAGCCCCGGCGCCGAGGCCGTACGGAGCCGGCCAGTGCGGTGCCAGGTAGCCGGCCTCGGCCAGTGCGGTCCGTCGCCGCTCGGGAGGCTCGGCGGCGATCGCAGCGACCCGCGTGCGTACCGCGTCGCGGTGCCGGCCCACCTCGGCGCCGAGGTCTATGTGCAGTTCGCGACGGGCCCCGGCGAGCGTCAGTTCGGCGGCCCGGCGGCGCCACGGTGCCGAGCCTCCGAACAGCTGCCGGTTCGCCACCGCCCGGCGCAGGTACAGGTGCGCGTCGTGCTCCCAGGTGAAGCCGATCCCGCCGAGCACCTGAATGGCGTCCTTCGCCGTCTCCACGGCGGCGTCGAGGACGAGCGCGCCCGCCATCGCCGCGGTCACCTCGCGGTGCTCGGCGTCGCCGGCCGCCTGTGCCGCGTCCCACGCGAGTGCGGTGATCTGCTCGGAGCGGCAGAGCATCTCGGCACACAGGTGCTTGATCGCCTGGAAGCTGCCGACGGGCCGGCCGAACTGCTCGCGGACCTTCGCGTATTCCGTGGCGGTGTGCAGGCACCACGCCGCGACGCCGCCCGCCTCGGCCGCGGCGAGCATCAGCGACAGGTCGCGCACCGCCGCCGTGCTCGTGTCGAGTACACGCTCGGGGGTCACGCGGACGCCGTCCAGCCGGACGGTGGCCAGCGATCGGGAGAAGTCGGCTGGCACGGTCTCCGACAGGTCGATGCCGGCCTCGCCCGCGTCGGCTACGAACCAGACGTCCCGTGCGCCGAGCCGCGCGGCCAGGACCAGCAGGCCCTCGGCGTCCGCCCCCGTCACGGGCGCTGTCGTACCGGACACCAGCAGGTCCTCGCCCGCGCGGGCTGCGGTGAGCCCGTCCGGCGCGAGGGCGACAGCGGCGGTGCTGGTCCCGTCGACCAGCCCGGCGACGAGGTCACGGTGCTGCGCCCGCCCGGCGAGCAGCACGGCCGCGACTGCCGTCGAGGCGACGGGCCCCGGCACCATCGCCTGGGCCGCCGCCTCGACCATCACGGCGAGGTCGACGAGCGTCCCGCCCGCGCCGCCGGCCTGTTCCGGAACCGCGACGGCGAAGATGCCGAGACCGGCCAGGTCTCCCCAGTGCTTGCGCCACGCGTCCGGAGCCGACTCCTGGCTGCGCGCCGACGCGACGGGAGCCGCCTGGCGCGCCCAGGCGCGCACGGTGTCGGCCACGCAGCGCTGGTCGTCGGAGATCGCGATCGGCACCCTGGCTCCAGTACGATGGGGTTCGGCGGGCGCGCCCATTCTAGAACTGGTTCTAGTCGCGTGGCTAGCATTGCCCCGCCGATTCCAGGCGGTTCTTCGCCCCCCAGCCGTGACAGAACTGAAACAGGTTTCGTGTTTGCTGGTGGTAATCTCGGGAGTGGTGAACAACCTCGAACGCGCGACGACGGGACCTCACATGACAGCCTCCGCCCGGGCACGGAGCACTGCCAGCAGCACGGGCAGCGCGCTCACGGCCGACGAACTCGGGTCGTCGGCGCAGCGCGACCGCCGCAAGCGCATCCTCGACGCGACCCTCGCCCTCGCCTCGAAGGGCGGGTACGACGCCGTTCAGATGCGAACCGTCGCCGAGCGGGCCGACGTCGCGCTCGGCACGCTGTACCGCTACTTCCCGTCGAAGATCCACCTGCTCGTCTCGGCCATGGCGCGCGAGCTCGAGCGGGTCACCGAGCGCACGGCACGCGCAGAGCTGCCCGGTGGCACGCCGTTCGACCGGCTGATGTTCATCCTGAGCCGGATCACCAAGGGCATGCAGCGCGACCCCCAGCTCACCGAGGCGATGACGCGCGCGTTCATGTTCGCCGACGCCTCGGCCGCAGCCGAGGTCGACACCGTCGGGCGGCTCATGGACGCGATGATCGCGCGGGCGATGACCGAGGACGAGCCCACCGAGGAGCAGCTCGCCATCGCGCGCGTCATCAGCGACGTGTGGCTGTCGAACCTGGTCGCATGGGTGACCCGGCGCGCGTCGGCCACCGATGTCGCCAACCGCCTCGAGCTGACGGTCAGCCTGCTGTTCGGCCGCAAGCACGCCGGCGACGCGTTCTAGCCGGCCCGCGGCGCACTAGCGCGGTCCCACCAACGCGTCGATCAGCGAGCTGGCGGTCGGGCAGCGCTCGAGCAGCTCCCCCACGTGCGCCCGGGTGCCGCGCAGCGGCTCGAGCATCGGCACCCGCACCAGCGACTCACGCCCGACGTCGAAGATCACCGAGTCCCACGACGCCGCGGCGACGGACGACCCGTAGCGGCGCAGGCACTCGCCGCGGAAGAACGCGCGGGTGTCGTCGGGTGGAGCGTTCATCGCGGTCTCGGCCGCGCCGCCGGGCAGCAGGGTCTGCATCGCGCCCCGGGACACCAGCCGGTGGTACAGACCCTTCTCGGGCCGGACGTCGGAGTACTGCAGGTCGACCAGTTGTAGCCGGGAGGAGTCCCAGTCCAGCGAGTCGCGCTCGCGGTAGCCCTGCAGCAGCCGCAGCTTGGCGACCCAGTCCAGCTCGCCGGCGAGCTGCATCGGGTCGGCCGCCAGCCGCGTCAACGCCGACTCCCAGCGTCCGAGCACATCGGCGGTCTGCTCATCGACGTCGTCGCCGTAGCGGTCGTCCACGAACTTGCGCGCGCGGTCGAGGTACTCCCCCTGTAGGTCGAGCGCGGTGATCGTGCGGCCGTCGGAGAGCTGCAGCGCGTGCCGCAGCGCCGGGTCGTGCGACACCGAGTGCAGTTCGCGCACCGGCTGCGCGATGCCGAGGTCGTCGGCCAGGGCGCTCTGCTCGATCATCTCGAGGACGAGCGCCGTCGTGCCGAGCTTCAGGTAGGTGGAGATCTCGGACAGGTTCGCGTCGCCGATGATCACGTGCAGGCGCCGGTAGCGGTCGGCGTCGGCGTGCGGCTCGTCGCGGGTGTTGATGATCGGGCGCTTCAGCGTCGTCTCGAGCCCGACCTCGACCTCGAAGAAGTCGGCGCGCTGCGAGATCTGGAATCCCGCCGTGCGGCCGTCCTGCCCCAGCCCGACGCGCCCGGCGCCGGTGATCACCTGGCGGGTCACGAAGAACGGCACCAGGTGACGGACGAGCGCCGTGAACGGCGTCGAGCGGGCACAGAGATAGTTCTCGTGCGCGCCGTAGGACGCGCCCTTGTTGTCCGTGTTGTTCTTGTAGAGATTGATCGGCGCGTTGACCCCCGGCATGCTCGCGACCCGGCGCGCCGCCTCGAGCATCACCAACTCGCCGGCCTTGTCCCATCGAACCGCGTCCAGGGGATTCGTGACCTCGGGGCTGGAGTACTCGGGGTGGGCGTGGTCGACGTAGAGCCGGGCGCCGTTGGGCAGGATGACGTTGGCCATGCCGGCGTCTTCCTCGGCCTCGATGAACTCCTGCGCGACCTTGCCCTCGCCGAGGTCGAAGCCGCGGGCATCGCGCAGCGGCGACTCCTCCTCGAAATCCCAGCTCGCCCGCCGTGCCCGGCCCGCGGGCAGCGTGCTCGCGTACGCGTTGACCACCTGGGCCGAGAGGAGCATGGCGTTCGCGGCGGGCTGGCCGGGCAGGCTGACGCCGTACTCGACCTCGGTGCCCATGACCCGGCGAACGCTCACCGGTCCAGGCTACGTTCTCAGCCGACGAGCGCAGGTACCGGCAGGTGCAGCAGCGCGCACGTGGTGCGCAGCAGTTCGGCCTCGTCCACGCCCAGCAGGCCGTCGTGCTGGATCGCGATGAGCAGCGCCTCGACGACGCGCTGCTTGCCGGCCGGGTCGAGCGCGTCCAGTGCGGGCCAGCATCGGTCGAGCGCGCCCCACAGATCCTGCGGGGGGACGTACGCGACCCCGGCGCCCGGGACCAGGTGTGCGGCCGCGGCCTCGAACGCCGCGGCGCTCGCACCCGGGTCGGCGTTGCCGGCGCGGGCCACTGCGGCCAGCAGCGTCAGCGCGGCGTCGCGCACCTGCTCCAGCCGCACGGCCCTGGACCCAGCGGGTCGGGAGCGTGGCGCGGGCTCGGCAGCATCGGCCAGATACGTGCCGACGAGCCGGATCAGGCAGTACTCGAAGACCGAGATGGACCCGTCGGCACGAGCCACCTCGTCGAGCGCCGCGAGCAGCGCGTGCTGCGCCGCCGGCGGCCGGGCCGCCAGTACCGGCAGCGCGATGCTCACCAGGGGCAGCCGCAGCAAGGGCGGCACCGCCGCACCGGCCTGCACCTCGGCCGCCAGCTCCGCGACGGCGTCGGGGCCGAGGCGCCGGCCGACCGCGCCGAGCTGGGCCTGCCGCACTGCCGGCTCGTCGCTCATGAGCATCGCGAGCACGAAGGGCACCGCGGTGCTCGGTTGCACCGCCTGCTGCCGCAACCGCGGCGGGATCTCCGCGCTGAGCGCGGCGCCCCGCGCCAGGTGGTCCGGCGAGATCGTGCCGACCAGCGCCGCGAGTTGCTGCGGCAGCAGCTGGACCGGCACCGGCTCAGACCCGGCAGACCCGGCAGACCCGCCGTCGAGCCGTGCCGCCCCGCCGGCCAGCAGGTCCACCATCGCGCTGGTGTCCTGGTGCGTTGCGAGCTTCTCGAACTCGTCCGCCGTGAACGCCGGATCCAGCGCCCGGATCCGCTGGTCGAGCGGCGGGTGCGTGGCGAACAGGCGGGCGAACGAGCGGCCGCCCTCGCCGAAGAGCATGTGGCTGACCTCGCGCGCCGCGCGCGTGTCCTGCAACTGTGACCCGGTGCTCAGCCCGGCGATCTTCTTCAAGGCGCCCTCCAGACCGGTCGTCTGCCGGGTGAACTGGACGGCGGACGCGTCGGCCAGCCATTCCCGCTGGCGGCTGACCGCGGCCTTGATCAGCCCGGCGAAGAACTGCCCCACGAAGCCGAGCACGAGCATCGCGAAGGCGACGATCAGGAGCGGGGCGGCGCCGCCCTTCCGGTCACGGCCGCCACCGAAGCTGAGCACCCGCAGCCCGATGAGGCCGAGCAACAGGATGCCGTTCAGCAGCCCGATCAGCCTGATGTTCAGGCGCATGTCGCCGTTGAGCACGTGGCTGAACTCGTGGCCGATGACCCCTTGCAGCTCGTCGCGGTTCAGTTGCTGCAGCGCTCCGCCAGTAACCGTGATCGCGGCATCCGAAGGCGTGTAGCCCGCGGCGAACGCGTTGATGCCGGGCTCGCGCTCGAGTACGAACAGCCGCGGCATCGGCACCCCCGACGCCAGCGCCATCTCCTCGACGATGTTGATGTAGCGGCGCAGCGCCGGATCGGTGCTCGTCGGGTCGACCGGCACCGCGCCCACCGACGTGGCCACCGCCGACCCGCCGGAGCGCAGCGCGATCGTCTTGGTGAGCATGCCGATCGCGATGATCAGCAGCGTCACGATAGAGGCGAAGACCACCCAGCCGATGGCACCGCCGCCCTGACGCGACGCCAGCAGGGCCACGATCGCGTCGATGACGGCGACGATCGAGACGACGGCCAGCGCGAACAGCAGCACCAGCCGCAGGGTCGTCCCCCGGGCGGCCTGCTGCCGCTCGAAGAAGTTCATCCGTCCGGCCTAGAACTGGACCTTCGGCGCGTCACGCATCTCGGGGTGCTCCGGCGGCACCTCGAGCAGCGCGGCGGGCTGGAAGTGGAACATCCCGGCCAGGATCGTCCTGGGGAACGTCTCGCGGCGGTTGTTGTAGGACATCACCGCGTCGTTGTAGGCCTGGCGCGAGAACGCGACCCGGTTCTCCGTCGAGGCCAGTTCCTCGGACAGCTGCATCATGTTCTGGTTGGCCTTGAGGTCCGGGTAGGCCTCGGCGACGGCGGTGAAGCGGCTGAGTGCGGCCGTCAACGCGTTCTGTCCCTCGGACAGCTTCTTCATCGCGACCGGGTCGCCCGGGTTCGCCTGCGCGGCGCCCAGCCCTGCCATCGCGGCCGAGCGTGCGGCGGTGACCGCCTCGAGCGTCTGGCGTTCGTGGGCCATGTAGGCCTTGGCGGTCTCGACCAGGTTGGGGATCAGATCGAAACGGCGCTGCAACTGCACGTCGATCTGGGCGAAGGCGTTCTTGAACGCGTTCCGCGCCCGGACCAGCCCGTTGTAGCCGCCGATGACGTAGAGGACGAGCAGCACGAAAACGACGGCGACCACGATGCCGATGACGAGACCCATGCCAGCCCTTTCCCGCGACGATCTGCGGAGCCTAGCGTCAATCCAGCACGAGCTTGAGGATCGCGATGACGCCGACGACCACGATGATCGCGCGCAGCGCCGGAGCCGGAAGCCGCCGGCCGACCCGTGCCCCGATCAGGCCGCCGACGATCGACCCTCCGGCGATCAGGGCTGCGGCGACCCAGTCCATGTGCCCGGTGAACATGAACACGACCGCGGCCACGGCGTTCACGAGTCCGGCCAGAACGTTCTTGAGCGCGTTCTGCCGCTGAAGCGACTCGGCGAGGAACAGCCCGAACAGCCCCATGAGCAGGACGCCCTGCGCTGCGCCGAAGTACCCGCCGTACACGCCCGTGAGCATCACGACGAACCACAGGAGCGGCCCGACGTGCTCGCTCGGCCGGTGCCTCGTGTGCTCGAGCAACGCCGTGATGCGCGGGCCGAAGACGACGAGGACGAGCGCCAGCACGATCAGCACCGGGACGATCGCTGTGAACGCCCGCGCCGGAAGCGTCAGCAGCAGGATCGCCCCGGTGATCCCGCCGAGCACCGATGCCGAGCCGAGCTGGACGATGCGGCGGCCCTGCCGATGCAGCTCACGGCGGTAACCCCACGCTCCGACGGCCGATCCGGGCGCGAGGCCGAGGGTGTTGGAGACGTTCGCCGACACCGGTGACAGCCCGACACCGAGCAGGACCGGGAACGTGATGAGCGTGCCCGAACCGACAACGGTGTTGATCGTGCCGGCGGCGATGCCCGCGCCGAAGACGGCGAGCCCCTGCCAGCCGTTCACCTACAGGTACTGGCCCGTGTTACCGACCGTGTCGATCGAGCGGCCCGCCTCGGTGCCCTTGCCACCCGACACGAGGGTGCGGATGTAGACGATCCGCTCGCCCTTCTTGCCGGAGATCCGGGCCCAGTCGTCCGGGTTCGTCGTGTTGGGCAGATCCTCGTTCTCGCGGAACTCGTCGACGCACGCGGCCAGCAGGTGCTGCATGCGCAGGCCGCGCTGACCGGTGGTCAGCAGGTCCTTGATCGCCATCTTCTTGCCGCGGTCGACGATGTTCTGGATCATCGCGCCCGAGTTGAAGTCCTTGAAGTACAGCGTCTCCTTGTCACCGTTGGCGTAGGTGACCTCGAGGAAGCGATTCTCCTCGGTCTCGGAGTACATCCGCTCGACGGTGTGCTGGATCATCGCCGCCACCGTCGCGTCGGGGTTGCCACCGTGCTCGGCGAGGTCCTCGGCATGGATCGGGACCGCCGTGGTGATGTACTTCGCGAAGATGTCGCGCGCGGCCTCGGCGTCGGGACGCTCGATCTTGATCTTCACATCGAGCCGGCCGGGGCGCAGGATGGCCGGGTCGATCATGTCCTCGCGGTTGGAGGCGCCGATCACGATGACGTTCTCGAGGCCCTCGACGCCGTCGATCTCGCTGAGCAGCTGCGGAACGATGGTGTTCTCGACGTCGGACGAGACGCCCGAACCGCGAGTCCGGAAGATCGAGTCCATCTCGTCGAAGAAGACGATGACCGGGGTGCCCTCGCTCGCCTTCTCCCGGGCGCGCTGGAACACCAGCCGGATGTGCCGTTCGGTCTCGCCGACGTACTTGTTCAGCAGCTCGGGGCCCTTGATGTTCAGGAAGAAGGCCGTCGCACGCTCGTCCCCGCCATGCACCTTCTGGACCTGCTGGGCCAGAGAATTGGCGACCGCCTTCGCGATGAGCGTCTTGCCGCAGCCGGGCGGGCCGTACAGCAGGATGCCCTTCGGCGGCCGCAACTGGTGCTCACGGAACAGGTCGGCGTGCAGGAACGGCAGCTCGACCGCGTCCCGGATCGCCTCGATCTGCTTCGTCAGCCCGCCGATGTCGGTGTAGTCGATGTCCGGGACCTCTTCGAGGATGAGCTCCTCGACCTCGCTCTTGGGAACCCGTTCGTAGGCGTAGGACGAGCGCGGCTCGAGCAGCAACGAGTCGCCCGAGCGCAGCGGCGCCTCGCGGAGGACGTCGGCGAGGTGCACGACGCGCTCCTCGTCGGTGTGGCCGATGACGAGCGCGCGGTCACCGCCCTCGAGGATCTCCTTCAGCATCACGACGTCGCCGGCGCGCTCGTGCCCCCGCGCCGCGACGACGTTCATGGCCTCATTGAGCATGACCTCCTGACCGTGCTGCAGCGAGTCGGCCGCCACCTCGGGTGAGACGGCGACGCGCAGCTTGCGGCCCGAGGTGAAGATGTCGACCGTGCCGTCGTCGAAGGCTTCCAGGAAGACGCCGTAGCCGCTCGGCGGCTGGGCGAGGCGGTCGATCTCTTCCTTGAGTTGCACCATCTGGTCGCGTGCCTCGCGCAGGGTGTCGGCCAGGCGCTCGTTGCGATCGGTGAGCGTGGCGACCCGGGACTGTGCCTCGGTGAGGCGATCCTCGAGCAGGCGCATGTGGCGAGGGGACTCCGAGGCCTTGGCCCGGAGCAGCTCGATCTCCTGCTCGAGGAAGGCGGTGCGCCGGCGCAGGTCGGACTCCGCTGCGCTGTCGTGCGACCGCCGGACACCGTGCTGATCGCTCGGCTCGGAAGCCATGCGGCCACCTCCAATTCCGAGGAGAGTTCGCGAAAATCCACCCTACACATGCTGTGCCGCTGCATGAGGGATCTACGCTCGACATGACGATCCGCACATCAGCAAGGAACGAGGAGCTGCGTCACCCGTGAGTGAATCCCTGCGCGTCTGGATCGACCAGGACCTCTGCACCGGCGACGGCCTGTGCGTTCAATATGCGCCTGAGGTCTTCGAATTCGACGTCGACGGTCTTGCCTACGTCAAGGACGCCACCGGGCAGCTGCTGGCAGCTGCCGCTGCGCGTGCCGAGGTTCCTGATTCGCTGCGCCTGGACGTGATCAACTCGGCCAAGGAATGCCCGGGCGACTGCATCCACGTCGTGCGTGCGGCCGACGGCCGGGAAGTGGCGGGGCCGGACGCCGCCGGCTCTGCAGCCTAGGGAAGATCGGGCCGGAAGGGCACCGCGGCCCCGGCCGTCGGCTCGTCGCTCTCGCTGCTCTTGGCCGGGCGGCGCTGGCGGGTGGGCGCCGTCACCCCCGGCGCGAGGCGGCGGGCCGTCACCAGGAACGCCGTGTGCCCGATCATGCGGTGCTCGGGACGCACCGCCAGGCCCAGGACGTGCCACCCGCGGACGAACGACTCCCAGGCCGACGGCTCGGTGAACCCGCCGTGCGCGCGCAGCGATTCCACGAGCCTGGACAGCTGGGTAGTCGTCGCGACGTAGCCGACGAGCACCCCGCCGGGTTGCAGGGCCTCGGCAACCGCCGGCAGCACCTGCCAGGGGCTGAGCATGTCGAGCACGACGCGATCCACATGCTCGTCCGGGGCGTGGGTCGCCACGTCATCGAGTCGCAGCGTCCAATTGGCGGGGCGTTCGCCGAAGAACGTCTCGACGTTGCGCACCGCGACCTCGGCGTGGTCGTCCCTGACCTCGTACGACAGGACGCGACCGGTGGGCCCGACGGCTCGCAGCAGCGAGCAGGTGAGCGAACCCGAACCGGCACCCGCCTCGAGCACGGTCGCGCCTGGATGCATGTCCCCCATGGCCACGATCTGTGCGGCGTCCTTCGGGTAGATCACGGCGGCCCCGCGCGGCATCGACAGCACGAAGTCCGTCAGCAGCGGCCGCAATGCCAGGTACTGCGTTCCGGCCTGCGAGGTGACCACGCTGCCCTCGGGCGCCCCGACCAGCGCGTCGTGCTCGATCGCCCCGCGGTGGGTGTGGAACTGCTTACCGGGTTCCAGTGTGACGGTGTAGAGGCGGCCCTTCGGATCGGTGAGCTGCACCCGCTCGCCCGGTTGGAAGGGGCCCGAGCCCGGATCGTTCACGCCTGCCCTTTCAACGACGCCGCCAGGTCGACGACGGAGAAGATCCCGGCCGGCCGGCCGTCGTCGTCGACGACAAGGTATTCGTGCGCCGGCGTCGCGCGGACGGCGGCCAGCAACTGCTCGCCGCTGAGACCGACGTTGAGGACCAGCCCCGGCTCGAGCGGGCGGGCGACCGTGCTGAGCGAGGTCCACGGGCGCTGGTCGGGCGGTACGGCGCCGATGAGCGTCTCGTCGACGATGGCGCGCGGCCGGTCCGCCGCGTCGACCAGAACCAGGCCGCGTGCGCGCCCGTCCTGGGCACGGCGCAGACCCTCGGCGACCGACAGGTCGGGCGGCAGGAGCAGTCCCGGCCGCAGCAGGCTGCGCAGGCTCAACTCGGGGAGCCGCTCGATCATCTCGGCGCTGCGCAGTGACTGCCCGGCGCCGTACCAGAGGTAGGCGGCGAGCACCAGGCTGAGCACCCCTGCGCCCAGCCCCCACGACGCGCGGTCGATCAGCAGGCCGCTCAGCGCTACGACCACCGCGAAACCGCGCCCCGCCCAGGCCGCCACGCGTGTACCTGTGAGTCTCGAGTGGAGCGCCGCCCACACGCCGGCCCGCAGCAGCCGGCCGCCGTCCAGCGGCAGCCCCGGGACCAGGTTGAAGATCGCGACGACGAGGTTGCTCCACAGCAGCAGCGCGAGCAGCACGCCGATTATCGAGTCGTGCGAAACGGCGGCGTAGAGCAACGCGCTCAGCCCACTGATGAGCAGGGACACCGCCGGCCCGGCCGCTGAGACCAGGAACTCGTCGCGGGGGCGCTGCGGGTCCACCTCGATCTCGGACACCCCGCCCAGCAGGAAGATCACCACGCGCCGCACGGGCATCCCGAGCGCCAAGCCGACGGCGGTGTGCCCGAGTTCGTGCGCGAGCACGCAGCCGGCCAGCAATGCTGCGAAGATCAGCGAAGTCAGGTAAGCAGTGCTCGCGCTCACGCCGGGAACGACGTCGCGCACGACCGGACCGTAGGAGATGGTGAGGAAAGCCGCGATTATCAGCCATGAGGGCGAGAAGTAGATGGGGACGCCCCGGAACCGCCCGACGGGCACCAGGCGGCTGCGGCGAGGCTGCGGTGGGGTCGGAGCCCGATCGGTCACTACGGCGATGCTACGGCCCATGAGTTGCCCAACGGGTTACCGTACGACGGTGGCCGGGGACACAGCCGTCTCCGTCCGGCACAGCCCGCTCATCCAGCCGAATCCAGGGGGAGGATCCGATCAACGGCCCAGAGCAGGACCTTCCCGGCGCTGCGCCGGATGACGGCCCCGACGGTGCTGCCGATCCCGGCAGCACCGAGGTGGCGGACGGTGCCGGGCAATTGCTTCCTCCCGAGCGCCCTTCGCAGCGTGGCGACGATGCCGACTCCGGCGGTGCGACCGACGGTGCCGAGGTGACCGGCGATGACGCTGACACACTTACGGCGACCGGGCTGACGCCGGCGCGCCCCTGGCTCGCACGTGGCGAGCCGGACCTGCCCGAGCCGCTCGCCGGTGGGCGTAGACGGCCTGATGCGCCGCGAGACCCCAACCCTGCGGTTCCTGCTGCGGCGCCGGTGTCGCTCCAACCTGCCGCGCCGCCGAGCGGGCTGCATCCCGAGCGGCCGTGGCTGCGGCGCGGAGAAGGCAGTCACAGCGCGGCCCCGGCGGCACCCGCGTCGCCGCCGTTTCCCTCTGTGCCGTCGCCGCTTCTGCCTGCGCCGCCTGCTGCGCCGCCGGATGTGCCGGCTGCGCCGCCTACCCCTGCGGACGGGCAAACGCCGCGGGCGTCCCGCCCGCCGAGCACGGACCGCCCCGAGCCGCGATTCCCGCCGCTCGACTTGACCGTGACCGGGTACCCGGGCCGCGACGTCGATCCGGCCGACTTCGTCAATACGGGATCCGATCCCACCACGCCGCGACGTCCGCGGTGGCTGCGCGCTCGCCGTGAGGACGTGCCCGTGGGTCCCGTGGAGGAGGCGACGACGCAGCCCGACGAGCCAGCCGCTGCCAGCGCCGAGGACAAGCTGTCCCGTCGCGACCGTCGGGCGCTCGAGCGCGACCGCGAGCGGCTCGAGGGCGAGGCGGCCGAGCGTGCGCGCGAGCAGGCCGAGGCACTGGAACGAGAGCGAGCGGAGGCCGCAGCGGGCACTCGCGAGCGGCAGGAGGCCGAGGCGCTCGAGCACGAGCGGCAGGAGGCCGAGGCGCTCGAGCACGAGCGGCTGGAGGCCGAGTGGCGTGCCCGGGCTGCCGCCGACGCGGCTATCGCTGCGGAGAGCGACCGCGAGGCTGCCGAGCGGCAGCGACTGGACCGGATCGAGTCCGAGCGTGAGCGAGCCGCGGCCGACCAGCGTGAGCGCGACGCCGCCGACCAGCGTGAGCGCGACGCCGCCGAGCGTGACCGGTTGGCCACGGAAAGCGCCCAGCAGGAGCGCCACACGCAACTGGCTACCGCTGAACGGGCCGGGTCCCTCCGGAGTGAGCCGTCGGAGCCCGAGCCGGTGCTGCCCGCACCCATTCACGAGGGAATCGCTTCGTACCGCGCTGAGCTCGCCGATCTGCGGGCGCAGATCTCGGCATTGTCCGACGAACTGAGCTCGGCGCCGATCGTGCACCGCTCGGCGCCCTCTGCGCCCTCTGCGCCAGCGCACACCGAGGACCGTGAGCCCGGCGGGGACGGAGACTACGACGAGCCCGATCAGCCCGGCGGACTGTTCCGGCGGCAACGGCGCCGATCGCCGAGGTCGCCCTCTGACGCCGATTCGGAGGACCACTCTAAGCCCGGCTTCCCCACCGCTCCCGATCAGCTAGCCGAGCCGGCCGCGCCGCACCGGTCGATACCGCTCGACAGCGCCAAACCTGGCGGGACCATTGGCGTTCTGCCGCCCATAGCGACCGCCGCCACCATTCCGCCGACCGACACAGTCGATGCCGTCAAGACCGTCGAGGCCGTCGCTGCGACGGCCGAGTTTCCCGGCCTTCTGCGCGACATCGACGAGCCGCTGCATCCGGTCCGCCGTGATCGGCGACGACGTCGCCGGGAGGAGCGGAACGCGCACCGCCGCGACCATGATCGGCCGGATGTCGATGCCCAGGCCGCCACCTCGGTCGATCCCCCGGCTTCGGAGTCGCTCACCACGCCCGCTGACGGCGACGACCCGGCGCGCGACGAGACCGTCGAGGGCGCAGTCGAGGGCGCCGTCGAGGGCGAGCGACTCAGGCCCCGCCACTTGGTTGATCGCGACGGCGAACGGCGACTGACCGTCGCCGAGATCGAAGCCGCCGCCGAGGCTGCTGAGCGGCGCGAGCGCCCAGCCCTCGAGGTCGCACCGGGCACGGACCTCGCGCGTCGGCTCGCGATCGCCGCGCACCTGCCACCCCCGGCCTTCGCGGCCGAGGACGAGGAACGCCCACGTGGGCTGCGTCGTGCTGTGCGGTGGCTGTTCGCACCCGCGCCACCGGTCGATCCCGACGACGAACCGGCAGATGAGACGGTTCGCAGCGAGGCGCACTCGGCCGTGTCGGTTACGTCGGCGCCTGAGGCGCCACTGACCCCTGAGCCCATCCGCCCATGGCTGCGCACGACAACGACATCGGCTCGCGCAGCGCCGCACGTCGAAGCGCCGGCCGACGCAGCAGGTGAAGGCGTTGACGAGCAGCGGCCGCAGGCGACTGCCGAGCAGGACTCCGTGCCGATGCCGGATGCGGCGCACGCCGTGCCCCCATCGCGGACGACGGCCATGCCGACGACCGGGCCCGTCGAGGCAACCGAACCCGAGGAGGCGACCGAACCCGAGGAGGCAGTGGGGGTCGAGGAGGCAACCGAACCCGAGGAGGCAACCGAACCCTAGGAGGCAACCGAACCTGAGGAGGCAGGCGGGGTCGAGGAGGCAACCGAACCCGAGGAGGCAGGCGGGGTCGCTGCGGTAGCGGAAGCGGCGCCGATGACGCTGCCGCCCGGCACCGATCTCACGCGGCGGCTCGCCGCAGCCAACGCGGCGGCCATGGCGGGGCCACCCGTCCGTGAGACGACGTGGCGCGACATTGTCGGCCCCGACGAGGACGACAACGAGGACGACAACGAGGACGAGGGCCGCGACGAGCGGGCCGCCGGTGGCGGCAGGCGTCGCCGCCTGCGCCGCCCCGAACGCAGCGCGCCCGCCGCCGAGCCGTCGAGCCTGCGCGTCCGGCAGCCGGCAGCACCGGTCGACACGTCCCGCGGCAGCGAAGCCGCGCCGCGACGTCGTGCCCCCTGGCGCCTGGCCATCGTGCTCGGTGTAGCAGTCGTCGCTGCGTTGCTGCTCCGGACGTTCGTGATGGCGCCGTACTACATTCCGTCGGCGTCTATGGAGCCGACGCTGCACGGCTGCGCCGGGTGCAACAACGACCACGTGCTGGTCAACAAGCTGTCCTATCGGATGCATGACATCCGCCGCGGCGACGTCGTCGTCTTCCACCGGCCGTCGTCCTGGCAGGTTTCCCAGAAGCTGCTCGTGAAGCGCGTCATCGGCCTGCCCGGCGACGTGCTGACCACCAAGGGCGGGGTCGTCTACGTGAACGGCCTGCTGCTCGACGAGCCCTACGTCGACGACGACTGCACGGCAGGGACGACCGACCTGTCGAGGGTTACCGTGCCGGCCGGCTCCATCTTCGTGATGGGGGACAACCGCTGCCAGTCGGAGGACAGCCGCCGCTTCGGTTCGGTCCGAGAAAGCGACGTCCTCGGGCGGGCCTTCGTGATCGTCTGGCCGCTCGGACGACTCCACTGGATATGAGCCGGGAATTGTCGGTCCCCGCACCTACGCTCGTCACCATGACAGAGAGCCAACAGCTGCCCGAGGCCGTGATCGGATCCCTGTCGCCGTCGCGAGCGGCGGATTTCAAGACATGCCCACTGCTGTACCGGTTCCGTTGTATCGATCGGCTCCCCCAGGCGCCCTCGCGCGTGGCGGCCCGTGGGACCGTCGTGCACGCCGTGCTCGAGTCGTTGTTCGACCTGCCCGCCGCCGAGCGCACTCTCGCCACTGCGAAGGCGATGGTGCCCGACGCGTGGGCCCGCGTCCTGGCCGACGAGCCGGAATCGAGCGCCCTGTTCGCCGATGACACCGACGGTGCCGAGCTCGCCGGCTGGCTCGAGGGTGCGGCCGATCTGGTCGAAAACTACTTTCGCCTCGAAGACCCTTCGCGGCTCGAGCCCGCGGCGCGGGAGGAGCTCGTCGAGATCGTCATCGACGGCTTGCGCCTGCGCGGGTACGTCGACCGCCTCGACGTCTCGCCGGCCGGCGATATCCGTGTGGTCGACTACAAGACCGGGACGACTCCTCGCGAGGCGTTCGAAGCCAAGGCGCTGTTCCAGATGAAGTTCTACGCACTGGTGTTGTGGCGAACGCGCGGCATCGTGCCGCGCCAGCTGCGGCTGATGTACCTCTCCGACGTCGACACGCTCAGCTACCAGCCCGACGCCACCGAGCTCGAGCGATTCGAGCGCACCCTGCGGGCGATCTGGGCGGCGATCCAACGGGCCACGCTGACCGGCGACTTCCGTCCCAGCCCGAGCAAGCTGTGCAACTGGTGCGACCACCAGGCGTTGTGCCCGGCATTCGGCGGCACGCCCCCGCCCTTCCCCGCCGACGCACTCGCCTCTATCGATGTCGATCGCCGCGTCGCAGCGGGGTCGGCGCCGGGCTAGACGGCACCCACCTAGACCCTTCGGACAAGGTCCTCGAGGTCGGCCAGCCGTACCTCGGCCAGCGACGCGACGATCGTGCGGGTGGGTGCCGGGTCGAGCGGTACGTGGTGCGGCACCGCGACGACAGCACAGCCGGCCGCTTCGGCAGACGCAACGCCGGTAGGCGAATCCTCGATCGCGACGCATTGCGCCGCGTCGACGCCCAGCCGGGCAGCGGCGGTGAGATATGCCTCCGGATGCGGCTTGCCGTCGAGCACCTGGTCGCCGGTCACCACGGTGGCGAACGTCCCGGCGGGCAGCGCGTCGACAACTGCGTCGGCGAGCCGCCGGTACGACATCGTGACGAGCGCGCACGGCACACCGGCATCGGCGGCCTCGGCGAGCAACTCGCGCGCACCGGGTCGCCAGGGCATCGCCGCCAGCGCCGACGCCACGACCTCGTCCAGCAACAGCTCCACGATGCGTTCGGGCGCGAGGTCGACCTGACCGTGCTCGCGGATGTACTCGGCCGAGACGAGCAGGGCGCTGCCGACCAGGGCATGGGCGTGTTCGTCGGTCCAGGTCCCGCCGTGCGCCCGGACCAGCGCGTACTCCGCTGCGATCCAATAGGGCTCGGTGTCGACGATGGTTCCGTCCATGTCGAACAACACCGCCTGCACGGCGCGGGGGGCGGATTGCAGGCGGCTCACGTGCGTCCAACCTACCTCCCGCCCGGCCGGGTCGTAGGGTGGATTGCATGACAGTGCCGTCCGACTGGCCGGAACTCACCGATCCCGTGCTGGTCGCAGCCTTCGAGGGATGGAACGACGCCGGTGACGCCGCGACCGGTGCCGTCGAACACCTCGAACTCGTCTGGGATGCCCAGCCACTCACGGAACTAGATCCGGACGACTACTACGACTTCCAGGTCAACCGGCCGACGGTGTCGCTGGTCGACGGGGTGAGCCGCCGGATCACCTGGCCGACCACCCGCTTCTCGATCTGCCGGCCACCCGGCGCGGACTTCGACCTGGTCATCGTCCGCGGCATCGAACCCAACATGCGGTGGCGCAGTTTCTGCCGCGAGCTGCTCGCAGTGATCGGCGAACTCGACGTCCGGGTCGTCGTGACCCTGGGTGCGTTGCTGTCCGACACACCGCACACTCGGCCGATCCAGGTCACCGGCACCGCCTACGACGCCGAGTCCGCCGCGCGGTACGCCTTGGAGAAGTCGCGCTACGAGGGGCCGACCGGGATCGTCGGCGTCCTGCAGGACGCCTGCGTCGCCGCGGGGATTCCCGCCATCTCGTTCTGGGCGGGCGTGCCCCACTACGTGTCGCAACCGCCGAACCCGAAGGCGACGTTGGCCCTGCTGCACCGCGTCGAGGAGGTCCTCGACCTGCCGGTTCCCCTCGCCGAGCTGCCGCAGCAGTCCGACGAGTGGCAGAAACTGGTCGACGAAATGGCGGCCGAGGACGACGAAGTCACCGAGTACATCCGCAACCTCGAAGAGCGCGACGACGAGCTCGACCGCAGCGAACTCGGCGAAGCATCGGGTGACGCCATCGCCCGCGAGTTCGAGCGCTACCTGCGTCGCCGGGACCGCGGCGGCGGCCACGCCGGCGGCGGCCAGCAGCGCGGCTGAGGCTCAGAGCAGGGTCAGAGCGCGACGCCGAGCAGGGCGTCAGCAAGCTCGCGAACGAGCGCCGGCGCCGCATGATCAGCGCCCGCTTCCGCTGCGGTCATCGCCAGCTGTACCCACTGGTCGACCGCGGCGATCGCGCCGACTGTGTCGAGGTCGGCGGCCAGCAGGCCACGCACCTCGTCCAACAGCTGACCGGCCGGCGGACCGGACGGCAGAGCAACCGCGGCCCGCCATCGCGCCAGTCGTGCCTCGGCCGCGCGCAGCCGGCCCCCGGTCCACTCCCGGTCGGCGCGGTAGTGCCCGTCGAGCAGCGCGAGGCGGATGGCCATCGGGTCTATGCCCGCCCCCCGCAGCTTGGACACGAGCACCAGGTTGCCGCGCGATTTGCTCATCTTCTCGCCATCCAGCCCGATCATGCCGGTATGCACATAGTGCCGCGCGAACGGGTGCTTGCCCGTCAGCGCCTCGGCGTGGGCCGCGCTGTGCTCGTGGTGCGGAAAGATCAGGTCCGAACCGCCGCCCTGGATGTCGAAGCCCATTCCCAGCCGGTTCAGCGCGATCGATGCGCACTCGATGTGCCAGCCCGGCCGCCCCTTGCCCAGCGAGGTGTCCCAGAACGGCTCGCCGTGCCGCTGTCCGCGCCACAGCAGTGAGTCGAGCGGGTCGCGCTTGCCGGCGTGCTGCGGATCGCCGCCGCGCTCACCGAACAGGCGGGTCATCGTCTCGGCGTCGTAGTTCGACTCGTACCCGAATCGCGGGCTGCTCGCGATCGAGAAGTAGATGTCGTTGTCGACGTAGTAGGCCGCCCCCTCGTCGAGCAGCGTGGTGATCGCCTCGGTGATCTCGGGGACCGACTCGACCGCGCCGACATACTCGTCCGGAGGCAGCACCCGTAGCGCCGTCATGTCCTCGCGGAACAGCTGGATCTCGCGTTCGGCGAGGCTCATCCAGTTCTCGCCGGTGTGCGCGGCACGCTCGAGCAGCGGGTCGTCGACGTCAGTGACGTTCTGGACGTAGCGCACCTCGAGACCGGCCGCCCGCCACACCCGTTGCACCATGTCGAACGCGATGTAGGTCGCGGCGTGGCCGAGGTGGGTCGCGTCGTACGGCGTGATCCCGCACACGTACATGGTGGCGGTCTGCCGGGGCGCGATCTCGACGATCTCTTGGGTGGCGGTGTCGAACAACCGCAGCTGGGGGCCGCTCCCAGGGAGCTCCGGAACGGTCAGGGACGGCCAGGACTGCATGCCCTTACGTTATCCGGCAGACTTCGGTGGGTGAGCAGCGATCTGGTCTCCGAGAGCAGGGTCATCGCCGCGCCCGCGCAGACGCTGTTCGACATCGTCGCCGACCCCGCGCAGCATCCGGTCATCGACGGTTCCGGGAGTGTGCAGGCGCTGCGCGAGGGCGCACCCGAGCGGCTCTCGCTCGGTGCGACGTTCGGCATGCACATGAAACTCGGCGCGCCGTACAAGATCCTCAACCGGGTCGTCGAGTTCGAGGACGGCCGGCGCATCGCGTGGCGGCACTTCAACGGCCATGTCTGGCGCTATCTGTTCGAGCCGGTCGAGGGCGGCACCGAGGTGACCGAGCAGTGGGACGCCCGTACGGCGAAGAACCGGCTCGGGCTGCGGCTTCTCGGCTTCCCCCAGCGCAACCGGCGCGGTATTCGCGCCACCCTGCAGCGCCTCGACGAGGTCGTTGCCGCACCGGGCGGGTGAACCGCTGAGTCAGATCGGCGGCCAGGGAACCGAAGGCCACTCGTCGCTCGGCTCGGGATGGCAGCGTGAGCTGAGCAGCCGATCGACCCGACGCACGGTCCGGCGCAACTCGCGGGTCGTCATCAGGCGGCCCAGCCGCTGGCCCAGCTCGCCGTCGAGCTGAGCGCGCAAAGAACCGAGCGTGTCGAGGGCGTCATCCGGAAGGCGGCGACCGGCCCATTGCCACAACACCGTGCGCAGCTTGTCCTCGCTGTGAAAGGTCACGCCATGATCGACACCGTAGATGTGCCCGTCCGTGGTCGGGAGCAGATGGCCGCCTTTGCGGTCGGCGTTGTTGATCACGGCGTCGAACACCGCGATCCGGCGCAGGGCGGCGTTGTCGCGCCGCCGGATCAGCGTGACGACGTCGGACTCGGGATCCTCGGCTATCCACAACTGCACCATGCCCGGGCCGAGCGGGCCGTCCTCGCGGTAAACCGTCGGCGGGACGATGCCCCACCCGCTGGCCGCCGAGACCTCGTGCGCCGCCACCTCGCGCTCGGCGAGCGTGCCGTCAGGGAAGTCCCACAGTGGTCGCTCTCCGGCCACCGGCTTGTACACGGCCGCAGCGGTGACACCGTCAGCCGTCACCGCGCAGTAGAGCGTCGCGTTGGACGCGTCGACGAGCCTGCCCTCGACCGAGATCTCCCCCGTGCTCAGCAGCGCGAGGGCCTCGTCGGCCGGGAGTTCCAGCGGCTGCGCGAGCTCTTCGGGGATCATGGGCCGAGGACGGTTCCGCGGTGGTAGCCGTTCTGGCGTGGGCAGACATGTCCGTCGGGGTCCAGCGGCAGCCCGCACAGCGGGCACGGCGGGCGTCCGGCTGAGATCACGCGCCTGGCCCGCTCGATGAAGGCGCGGGCTCGGCCCGGCTCGATCAGCACGCGCAGGGCGTCCGGGCCGTCGTCGACGTCCTCGAGCAGGGTGGCCTCGGCGATCGTCTCGTCGTCGGCCGGGGCCTGCGCCTCGATGATCACCAGCCCCTCGTCGCCGTTCCAGGCCAGGCCCATGGCGCTGACGCGGAACTCCTCGTCGACGGGTTGCTCGAGTGCCTCGCTGTCGGATTCGGTTGCCGGCAACGCCGTGCCGGTGCGCGAGACGACCTCCTCGAGCAGCTGCTCGAGTCGATCCGCGAGCACCGCGACCTGCTGCTTCTCGAGGGCCACCGAAATGACCCGGCTGCCCTCGGCCGCCTGCAGGTAGAACGTCCTGTCGCCCGGCGTGCCGACGGTCCCCGCGACGAAACGGCGGGGGCGATCGAAGAGGAAAACCTGACGCGGCATGATGCAGTCCAGCTTAATGGTCAGGCGGCGCCGGTTCCGCTGCCGCCGCCCACGGCGGCATCGTCCGAGGCGCGCCGCCGCGACCGGCGCTTCGGGGGCGTGAAGCCTGCGAGATCGCCGCCGGTGTCATTCGTGCGCAGGACGTACGGACGGGTGTCGGTGTAGCGGACGACCGACACCGAGCACGGGTCGACCACCACGCGCTGGAACTGATCGAGATGTAGCCCTAGGGCGTCCGCGAGGATCGCCTTGATCACGTCCCCGTGGCTGCACGCGACCCAGATCGCGTCCGGCCCGAGCCGTTGGTCCCAGTCCCGGATCGCACTGATCGCGCGGGCCGACATCTCCGTCAGCGCCTCGCCGTCGGGAAAGCGCGCGGCGGACGGTTGAGTCTGGACGACCTTCCAGATCGGGTCCTTGGCGAGGTCCTTGAGCGCGCGGCCGGTCCAGCTGCCGTAGCCGCACTCGATGATCCGCTCGTCCACGGCCCATCGGGGTTCGCGCCCGGCCGCGGCCTGTGCCGCGCGGATCGCCTCGGCGGTCTCCACGCAGCGGTCCAGGGGGCTCGAGACGATCGCCGTGATCGGCAGCGCGGCGATCCGTTCGGCGACCGCGGTCGCCTGCTTCTGGCCGCGATCGTCCAGGTGCACGCCCGGTGTGCGGCCCGCGAGGACCGGGCCGGTCATCGCCGTGAGGCCGTGGCGGACGAGCAGCAGTGTGGACATCTAGTGCCTCGCGTTCAGGACACCGGTGCTCAGCAGCACGATGAGCACCACGCCCAGCGCGATTCGGTAGTAGATGAAGATGTAGGTGCTGTGTCGCGAGAGCCACCGCATCAACCAGGCGATCGAGGCGAGCCCGACGACGAAGGCGAAGATCAGGGCGACGCCGGTCAGGCCGGCGCCTGGGCCGTTCTTGTCGCCGATCTTGCGCGCCTCGTAGAGTCCCGACAGCACGACCGCCGGTATGGACAGCAGGAACGAGAACCGCGCGGCTGCTTCGCGGGTCAGCCCGCGAAACAGCCCGGCGGTGATGGTGACGCCCGAGCGGGACGCGCCCGGGATCAGCGCGAGTGCCTGCGCGGTGCCCACCGCGACGGCGTCCTTCGTGTCGAGCTGCTCCTCGTCGCGGTCGCGCGTGCCGACACGTTCGGCCGCGAACAGGACAACCGCGAGTGCGATCAAGCTGACGGAGATGACCCACAGGTTGCGGGCGCCGGTCTCGATCTGATGGCTGAAGATCAACCCGAAGACGCTCACCGGGATGGTCGCGAGCAGCAGGTACCAGCCCAGCTTGTACTCGAGGGTGCTGCGCATGTCGGCGTCGACGAATCCCCGGAACCACGCCACGGTCACGTGCAGCAACTCACGCCAGAAGTAGAGGACGATCGCGAGCGACGTCCCGAGCTGGATGACCGCTGTGAACGGTGCGCCGGGATCGTTCGTGCCGTTGTTGTAGCTGAAGTGCCACCCGAAGATCGCCGGGACGATCCGCAGGTGCGCCGTGGACGAGACCGGCAGGAACTCGGTCAGACCCTGCACGACGCCGAGAACGACGGCCTGGAGGAGGGTCACCGAGTCACCATAGCGACCTCGTTGCGAGCCGCCTTGCCGCCGAGCCGGTAGTTTGCCCGCGTGGAACAACGCAGTGTCGGCCGCAGCGGGTTGAAGGTCTCACACCTCGGTCTGGGCACCATGACATGGGGTCGCGAGACGGATCCCGACGACGCCGCGGCTCAGTTGGTGGCCTTCCGTGACGCCGGTGGAACGCTCGTCGACACCGCCGCCTCGTACGGCTTCGGGGTCGCCGAGGAGTTGCTGGGGCAGCTCGCCGCGGACGTGGTTCCCCGCTCCGAACTCGTCATCGCGACCAAGGCCGGCATCACCCGCACCGCGGAGGCGCACGGCGTGGACGCCTCGCGCGGTGCGCTGCTGCGCCAGCTCGACGAGTCGCTGCGCAAGCTCGATACCGATTACGTCGACCTCTGGTACGTCCACATGATCGACGACACCGTCCCCTTCGAGGAAACCCTGTCCGCCCTCGATGCGGCCGTCTCGTCGGGGAAGGTCCGCTACGCGGGGGTCTCGAACTACTCCGGCTGGCGGGTGGCGCGGGCGGCGACCTGGCAGCGCAGCGTGCCGGGCCGGACGCCGATCATCGCCAACCAGGTGCGCTACTCGCTGCTCGATCGCGGCGTCGAACGTGAGGTCGTCCCTGCCTGCGTCGAGCTGGGGATCGGTGTCCTGCCGTACTCGCCGCTCGGCGGTGGGGTCCTGAGCGGCAAGTACCGCGGCGGCGTACCCGCCGACTCGCGTGCGGCGGTAGGTGAGCGCACGGTCGCTTCGATCTCGCGCTCGTCGACCGTCGGCGTGGTCGAGGCGGTCGCCACCGCTGCCGAAGGACTCGCGAGCTCGCCCGTCGCCGTCGCGCTGGCGTGGCTGCGTGATCGTCCGGGGGTCACGGCGCCGATCCTGGGCGCCCGCACCCTGGGCCAGCTCACGGCAGCACTCGCGTGCGAGACCCTCGACCTGCCGGCCGAGATCCGCGACGCGCTCGACGACGTCTCGCGCCCGGTGTTCGGTTACCCGGAGGACGTCCGCTGAGTTCCGCCGACGATCCGGTCTTCGCCGCGTTCTGTTCTGCCGGGCTGTGGCCGGGGCTCGGCCGCACGCTCGCCGCGGCGCTGCGGGACGCCGGCATCGAGTCACCTGCGGACGTCTCGGCGACCAACCTCGCCGCGCTGCCGAAGGTCGGACCGACGCGGGCCGGCCGGTTGCTCTCGTCGTTCATCGCCGCCGCCCCGGTGTACGAGGTTGCGGAACTCGTCGTGCCGGCAGGATTGGACGCGCGGGTGGCATCGCGTGCCGTCGACGCGTTCGGCCCGTCCGCGTCGCGCCTGTTGCGCGACGACCCGTGGCGTCTGCTCGAGGTCTGGGGCGTCACCCCCGCCGACGCCGACCGCGTCGCGCGGGTGGCAGTGCCGGGCGTACAGCGCGACGACCCGCGTCGGGCGCGTGCCCTGGTCGGCTTCCTGCTCGGCCGGCACGCGAGGGAGGGCCACACGCTCACCTCCCGCGCCGAGGTCGAGGCGGGGCTGGCGGAGTTCGGCGTGGGCGACGGATCTGCCGCGGTCGAGGCGGCCCTCGAGGGTGGGACGGTCGTCGCCACGGCGGCCGACTCCGCACTGCTCGGATCGGCTCGTTACGTCCAGGCAGAGGACGGCGTCGCCGAGGGCGTGGCGCGGCTCTTGGCGACGGCTGACCCGCTCAGCGCGGCGTTGTCGAGGAAGGACGCCAAGGGACTCGACGAGGCGCAGCGATCTGCCGTCGAGGCAGCGCTGCGTTGCGGCGTCAGCGTGCTGACCGGTGGACCCGGGACGGGCAAGAGCCGCACCGTCGCGGCGATCGTCTCGCTGGTCGACAGCGTCGGCAAGTCTGTCGCACTCGCAGCGCCGACCGGCCGCGCCGCCAAACGACTCGAGGAGCTCTGCGATGCGCCGGCCTCGACGCTGCACCGGCTGCTCGGGGCACAGCCGCGGCAGTCAGGCGACGGCGTCACCTTCGACGGGGGTTTCGCGCGGGGGGCGGAGTGGCCGCTCGACGAGGACGTGATCGTCGTCGACGAGGCGTCGATGCTCGACGTCGAACTCGCCGATGCCCTGCTCACCGCATGCTCGGACGGGACGCACCTCGTCTTCGTCGGCGACGCAGCGCAGTTGCCCTCGATCGGTCCCGGGCGCGTCCTCGGCGATCTCATCGACTCGGGACGGATCCCGGTCACCGAGCTGACCACGCTCTACCGGCAGGCGGCGGGTGGGGCGATCGCGCGGCTCGCCACGGTGGTGCGAGCCGGCGAGCTGCCCGCCGTGGACGACCCCACCCGTGAGGTGGTGGTGGTGCCGGCGCGCGGGTCGGCCGACGCGGCGCACCGGGTCGTCCAACTCGTCACCGACTCGATACCACGGGTACTGGGGATCCTGTCCGAGCAGATCCAGGTGGTCACGCCGGTGCACCGCGGCGGGGCCGGTACTCAAGCGCTCAATGCCGCGCTGAAGGCCGCGCTCAACCCCGGACCCGGGCGCTTCGACGTGGGCGATCGCGTCGTCGCGACCGCGAACCACCTCGAGGCCGAGCCGGTCGGCTACGCCAACGGCGAGGTCGGTGTGGTGAGCGAGGTGGAGCGGGACGGCACCGTGGTCGCGGAGTTCGCATCCGGTCCGGCCAAGGTCAAGGGCAAGGCGCTGGCCGATCTCATGCACGGCTGGGCGATCACGGTGCATCGTGCCCAGGGCTCTGAGTTCCCCGCTGTCGTGGTCGTAGTGCCCGCCGAGGCGACCGGCATGCTGTCGCGACCGCTGGTCTACACGGCGCTGACGCGAGCGCAACGGCACCTGTCGATCGTGCACGCCGCCGGGCCGGCACTGGCGCGAGCAGTCCGACAGGTCGGAACGCTGCCGCGGCGCACGCAGCTGATCGCCCTCCTCCGGGCAGCTATCGCCGAGTAGCGCTCAGCCGGCCAGGGCGGGCGCGGCGGTCGACAGCCGCCGGGACTGCCCGCGGCTGCCCCGCTGGCGGCCGTCGGCGCGCTCCTTCCTCAGTTCGGCCAGGTAGTCGACGAAATCGACCTGAATGGTGTGTCGCTTCGAGCGCACATAGCGCTTGGTGACCGAGCGGTGGTACCCGTCGATCTCGCGGCGCATATCGGCGTTCGACGGCAGGTTCGCGCTGCCGTCGAGCAGGTCGGCGACCCATTCGGACTGGGCTTCGGCCAGCGGCATGATCGCGCCTATCGGCTGGACCAGCCCGATGAAGTACAGCCCCGGATGGTCCGGGTCGACGACGCGGTGGAAGAGCGAGATCTCGTTGTCGTGCGCCGCCATGAACTGTTCGTCGAGGAACGGGAACGAGATGCGATAGCCGGTGCAGTAGACGATCGTGTCGACGCGTTCGGACGACCCGTCGACGAAGTGCACGGTGTCACCGTCGATGCGCGCCATGTTCGGCTTCACGGTGATGTCGCCGTGGCCGAGCCGGGTGAGCAGGTCGTCGGAGATGGTGGGGTGGGCCGACAGCAGCTTGTGGTCGGGCTCGGGCAGCCCGTACTTCGTGACGCTGCCGCGCGAGAGGCGGATGATGATCGACAGTCCGAGCCGGCGCATCCAGAAGAACGGCGCGCGCGCGAACGGTGACGTCGTCAGGTGGTCGGTCGGGATGCCGAACACGTACTTCGGCAGGACGTGCGCGCCGCGTCGCATCGCCAGGAAGGTTCGATCGGCGACCTTCGCTGTCTCGACGGCGATGTCGCACGCCGAGTTGCCGATGCCGAGCACGAGCACCCGTTTGCCGTCGTATCCGTCGAACGTCTTGTAGTCGTGCGAGTGGGTCTGCACGCCAGTGAACGTGTCGGCGCCGGGGAACGTCGGCTCGGGCCAGCGGGCGTCCCAGTGGTGGCCGTTGGCCACGAGCACGGCGCCGTAGTCGGTGGTGGTGCTGACGCCGTCGTCGCGGCGGCGGGTGCTGACGTCCCACCGGCCGTCGGGTCGACGCGTCACCGACGCCACCTCGGTGCGGAAGCGGATCTTGTCGCGCAATCCGAAGTGGTCGACGTAGGAGTCGAAGTAGTGCGCGATCTGGACGTGGTTCGGATAGGTGGGGTACTCGTGCGACATCGGAAAGGACCTGTACTCCATGATCTCGCGTGAGGTGTTGATGTGCAGGGAGCGGTACGACGAGGACATCCCGTTGTCGTTGAGGTAGCGCCAATTACCGCCGACCTCGGATCCGGTCTCGAAGCAGTCGAACGGGATGCCCCGCGACTGCATCACCTGGCAGGCGGCAATGCCCGACGAACCGGCACCGATGATGCAGACCCGATCCGACATGCGGCCTCCGTCCGAACGGTGCTGCTACTCTCGAGGTGAAGTGACCAGGTGGTCATGAGCAGGATGCCACCGCTCGAGAGGGTCCGCAAATGCCGCGAGCGACCTGGGAGCACCTCGACGAACGCCGCCGCGACCGGGTGCTGCGGGCGGCGATGACCGAGTTCGGCACGCGGGGCTACTCCGGCGGGAGCCTGAACGTGATCGCGCGCGAGGCCGGGGTCGCGAAGGGGTCGCTGTTCCAGTACTTCGACGACAAGTTCGACTTCTTCGCCCACGTGGCCGAGCAGGTCTCGATAGGAATCTATGCGGCACTCGCTCCGCACCTGTCGGGGCCGCATCCCGATGAGAGGTTCGCGGACTACTTCTCCCGCCTGGTCGACATCTGGGTGGATTACATGGCACGGCACCCGCTCGAACGCTCGGTCACCGCGGCGACCAACCTCGAGCGCGACCCGGAGATACGCCGTGCGGTTCGCGGCCCGGTCAACCGGCTGTACGCGCAAGCGTTGCGCCCCATGCTCGCGGACGCGATCACGCGCGGGGACCTGCCGCCCGATACCGACGCCGAGGCACTGCTCGCCATGCTGGTCCTGCTGCTGCCCCACCTCGCCGTGGCACCGTTCGAACCGGGCCTCGACTCGGCACTGCCCCTGTACGGCACGTCGCGCCGGGTGCGATCGGAGCATGCCCGCCGCCTCGTGGCCACGCTGCTCGCCGGTGCGGCGGAAACGGCCGGAATGCCGGTGCAGACCCGGGCCTGACGTCCGATCTCGAGCTCTGCGCTCGTCGCTGCAGTACCGGCGTCAGCCGTGCCGGATGGCAGCTGCCAGCCGGGGTGAGTGGTACGCCGGTTGCTCGCCGCCCACCCATCGCTCGAGGTCGGGCGCGTGTGGACGCGCTCCCCCGAGGAGCAGTACCGCCAGGATCAGTACCCCGGAGGCCGCGCACAGCAGAACGAGGATCAGCGCCGCGAGCCTGATCCCCTGGGACGGAGTGCTGACCAGCGTCACGATCTGCACCATGACAGGGGCGACGAGGAAGGCCGCTTCCGAGCGCAGCAACTCCACCATGGCGAATGCCGGGCCGAGCCGAGCGGACGGGACGCTGAGCCCGGCCATGAACAGGCCCGGCGCTACCCCCGCTCCGGCGGCGAATCCCAGCAGAACGCCGGCAATCGCGACGATCCAGATCGTCCGCCCAGGGCCGAGGGCGAGCAGCAACGCACCGGCTACGCCGGCGACGCCGAGCCCGAACAGGGCGTACGCCGGCAGCCAGCGGGTGCGAAGCATCCGCTTGAACAGCAGCGCCGCTGCCACGATGCCGATGACTTGGGTGCCAAGGATCGTGCCCGTCATCGCAACCGATTCGTGCAGGACCTGCAGCAGATAGACGACGGCCAGTTCGACCAATGCGGTGACGACCGCGCCTGTGACCATGGCCGTCGCTATGCCGGTGACGGGAAGGGTGTGCGAGATCAACTTCAGCGGCATGAGCGCGTCGTTCTTGCGGTACTCGCGCACCAGCAGCACGCCCAGTGCAAGCAAGCCGACAGCCACCGGAAGGTAGAAGGCCGGAGAGCCGAACCCGCCGCGCGACAACCAGGACACGCCGAAGAACGGCAGCACGGTCGCGGCGAGCGCCACCGGAATCGCCGACCAGTCGAAGCGCAGCTGCGGTGCGCGGGCCTCGGCGCGCTCGAACGCGAGCAGCCCGAGCACGACGCCGACGACGCCGACCGCGGCCATCGCGAGGAACAGCAACCGCCACAGCTTCTCGGCAGCCGCGAGGCCGCCGACGAGTGGTCCGAGCGTCACCATTCCGAACAGGCCGAGGTTGACGAATGCGGCGCTCAACGGCACCCGTGCCGCGCCGTGTCTGGTCATCAGCGGCGGAAGCGCGGCGACGAGCAACATGCCCGTCGCGATGCCCTGCAGGACCCGGCCGAGGGTGAACTCTGCGATACCGGACGCCAGTGCGGCGATCAGTGACCCGGCGGCGAACGCGGCCTCGGATACCACGTACACGCGCCATGCGGGCAGCCGCTGGATCAGGTCCGCGGCCGCGACCGCACCGAACGCATACCCCGCATCCGACAGCCCCTCCGCCAATTGTGTCCCGAATATCGAGGTGTGGAGATCGGCCGACAACTGCGTGATCAACAACGAGGCCGTCGACAACACGATGAACGGACACAGGGCCACCAGTGCCATCGAGACCGCGGCCGGGTAGTTGCCCGCGAACGGCGTCCGGGTCGTGGTTCGCACCAGTACGGCGGTCACTGCGTCGTCCCGATCCCGAAGGCATGCCTGAGCAGTCGATCAGTCACACCTTGACGATTTCGCATTGCACCCGCCGGGTCGTCAACGCGAGCTGCCAATGCTCATACCGGTTAGCCGGAACCGGGCGGGTGGGCGAACCGGCAGCCGTGATCGACCTGGCCGCCCGCGCCTCAGAAGGGCAGTGGATCAGAAGGGCGGTGGTGGATCCGGACCGTCCGGTGGTGGATCCGGATTGTCCGGTGGTGGATCCGGATCGTCCGGTGGCTGACAATGCGAATCGCAGGACCGGTGTTCCGGCCGTGCCTGTGGACCCAAGCCTCGGTCCACCAGGTCCACCGCTGACTCGTCGGCGCTGCCGTCGGCGGTTCGGTCCACGGGATAGCGCGCCGCACGCCGCAGGTAGGTCTGGCCGCCGGGGCCGGTCCAGAGGAGGTCGCCGTCGTCGGCCGGCTGGTAGCTCCACCCCGTCTCGTGCTTGAGATGGTGATGCCTCTTGCACAGCGCATGAATGTTGCCGGGAGCCGTCGTGCCGCCGGCACTCCAGGGGATGCGATGGTCGAGGTCGGATTGGGCTGCCGGCTGGGCGCAGCCAGGAAAGCAGCAGGTGGCATCCCGCGCCATCACGAACTCGGCGAGATCGGCCGGGGGCCGATATCGCATGCGGCCGTAGTCGAGCAATCGGCCGGTCCCGTCGGTGACGAGCCGTCGCCACGTGCAGCTGCGGTCGGCGGCCATGTGACGCGCCAGCACCGCGGGAATCGGCCCGGAACCGGCGAGCTGGCCGGGCTGATCATCGAGGCCCAGCAGCGTCGAGAGCGCGACGGTGACCTGCACCGTCCGGCGGACTGGGCTTGCGCCCCCGTCCGCCTCGGCCGGCAGGTCGGCGAGGCCGGCCAACGCGTCGGCCCGGCGCTGATCGGCGGTGCGGCAGTCGCCAGGCACCACCCGCGCCGCGCCGGCTTCGATGCGGGCCCGCAGAGCAGCGGCCCGATCGGCGGGCAGCAGCGCCCATACCGATTCCATGCCATCGGGCAACGCGCGGAAGCTGACCCGCCGCTCGGCCCGCGCCTCGAGGTGGCGCTGCTGGGCCGTCGCGGTGACCCGCGTCGCCACGGACTTCGCCACGGTTCGACGGAACTCGGTGACGGTCTGCTCGCCGGCACGCACCAGCGCCTCGATCTCGACCTGAGCGGCTACCTCCGGAGCGAGGGCCACCACGCCGTCAGCGAGCACGCGGGCGTGCTGAACCGTGATGCGGCCGCCCTCGAGCGCACCCAGCGTGGCCGGCAACCGCGTCATCGAACGGGCGAACATCAGCGTCGCCATGGCCGAGTCACGAGACAGCCGTAACGCCGTCGCGACGTCCTCACGCACCCAGTCCTTGTCGAGTGGGAACGGCGAGCGATCGGCGGCCTCTGCCATCGCGACAATGACGCGGACCTGGTGCGCCTCGACGAACGAGCGCTGCCGATCGAGCGCGGCCAGCGCGTCGATGCGGCCCTCAACGGACAGCCGACCGACGTCGACAGCCGATAGTGGTGCCAGCACATCACCGCCGGGATGGACGGAAGCAGCCCACGCGGCTACGTCGTCGGGGCGGTCATCGGCGTCGAGCGCGGTCGGCACGTACGCCCATGCGGGACCCGGGTCACCCGCCGTCGATGCGCTCACGTGTTCGAATCTAGCCGTCGGGTCCGACAAGATGGATCCCCGTCCGCCTGAGCTGTGCACACCGCCCCGCCGGACGTCCCCACGTCGTGGTGACCCTTGCAGAAGTGGAGATCCCGGCGGCACAGGCGTTGAATGTCGGCATGACAGCGGTTGCCCGCGAGGACGGTGCGGACCCCGATTGGGAATACGCGCCGCTGCGGATCCCGTCGGACGTGACTCGACCGAACGCAGCGGCGCAACTGTCGCTCCACGCCGAATTCGGCGGCTGGGAACTCGCTCGCGTGATTCGCGACCTGGACGGCACCCGCCGCGTCGTCTTGAGGCGCAAGCGCCGCCCGGCCGCCGCACTGCCGCTGCCGAACCTGTCGGTCTGAAGGCCCCAACCCGGCCGCTACGCGCCTGAGGGCACTGACACCGCCGGCTGTCCCGCCAAGCTGGGCTTCGCCGGTCCGTGACCGGGTGCCGAGCTCACCCGCGCGACCGCTGCGCCCGGATCCGGTCGCCCGCCGGAGAGAGCTGTGACGACTCGGCGCGCGACATAGGCGTAGCCGACGTCGTTGGGATGGTCACGGACCACACCGGAGAAACCGGGCAGGTTGCCGTGTGTCATCCAGCCGGCGCGGATCGGGTCGACGTAGGTGGCCCCGTCCCTGGTCGCCACCGCTCGAAGCGCCGCGTCGACCGAGAGGAGTGCCGAGGAGACCGGCAGATGTCCCGGTACCGGCCCCAACACGACCACCTGGGCACCGGGGAACAGCGCACCGGCGAGCCGGAGGGTTTCGTCCGCGGCTCTCGCGAGCGCGGGGCCGGGGTAGCCGGTGTCGTTGCGACCGCCCTGGAACAGGACGATCCCGGGACGCCCGGGCAGCCGCAGCCGCCGCAAGCGGGCGGCGAACTCGCCGCCGAACATTCCCGCCGGATTGAGGAAGCCGCTGCCCGGCACGGCGTCGATGTATGCGGGCCGCCCGAGGTCGCGAGCCACCCGGGGCGCGAACCCGTCGCCGGGCGTGCGCGCACCGACGCCCGCCGTGTACGACGCCCCGATGAACAGGATCGGCGTTCTGCCCGACGGACCCGGCACCGTCACGAGCCTGCCGTAGCCGGCTGCCGCCGCAGGTCGGCCCGCCACGGGGTCGGACGGGCCGGTGGCCGGCCCAACCTGTGAACACGAGGTCAGGCAGGCCACGGCCACTGCCACGAGCGCCATCAGCCTCCGACGCCTCGCGTGCAGGGTCGCGGCCATTCGGTGCACCGTCCTCACCTGCCGCGGGACGCGGCGCGTCAATACATCATGCGCGGATCTGCGTAGTACTTGAACTCGAGCAGGTTGCCGGACGGATCTTGCAGCACGAAGCTGGAATGTTCTTCCACGAGGCCGTCGAATCTCAGGAAGGGCTTGGCGAAGAACTGCAGTCCGCGGGTCTCGGCGAGGTGGACGAGCCGGTCCCAGTCGGCCCGATCCCGGAACGTGACGCCGAAGTGCCGCGGGTAGAGCTCCGGGTCCGTCTCGATGTGCTCGCTGAGATGACACACCACCTGATCGCCGAAGAAGTCGACCGTGATCCGGTCGTCGTATCGGCGTGCGAGCCTGCACCCGAGGCCGCGGACATAGAACCCCTCGGCGGCATCGAGATCGGCCGCAGGAATCGCGAGGTGGAAGGCGTCCCGCGTCTCACGCATCACGGCCTCCTGCCATCGCGAGAACGGCGCCGTCGTCGGCGAAGTCGAGCAACGTGTCGCCCCGAAGGCCCAGTCGCAGCGTCTCGAGGCCAACGATGTCCGTCGGGTTGACGTTGCCGAGATTCACTCCCGGCCCGAAGCGGCGGATGAACTGCACCTGCAACTCCTTGTTGGGGGCCTCGAACATCACGCGGTCGATGTCGATGCCGGACTCGCCGATGGTGTCGATGAGGTCCACGCGCAGGTCGCCGTTGGGCAGGCAGATGCCCGCCCGGCCGCTCTCGCGCGCCTCGGTAATGACGATCGCGGCGCCGGCCTCGAAGTCCTGCCTCATGTATTCGAGCCAGAGATCGATGGACAGGTCCTCGGACTTCTGGGAATCCTTGAACCCGACCTCGCTGTAGACGCGGTACTCCCCCGCAAGCCTGGCGACGTACTCGGCCTTGTCCGTGTTGCTCATCGGGATCGTCCCGTTCGAGACCTCGACACTGCGACAGTGGAAGCGGTCGCAGAACCGGCGCCAGTCGTCGAAGCGGTCCTGCAGGACGAAGGTCTCGAACATGGTGCCGCCGAAGTAGTACTCCACTCCCGCGTCGGCCAGCGTGTCGATCTTGTACTTCAGATCCGCGGTCACGAGCGACGTGCCCCAGCCGAACTTGACGACGTCGATGAGCTCACTGAAGCTGGAGATCAGATCCTGGAAGTAGCGGGTCGGCAGGCCGGTGTCGATCGCCATCGTGAGCCCCACGCGGCGCGGCTTGGACTCGTGCACCGGAAGGGTCAGCGGTGTCATCTGCATGGTGGTTTCTCCTTCGAATATTCGGAACTGGAGTGAGTCGGGTCGCGGGACGGTCGGACGCGGGCCGAGGTCTTCGCATCCGGTCGCGGCCGGTGAGCGCGAGGCTCATCGGGGTGCGGCGGAAGACCTCGGTGACCGCAACCGCGCCGGCGACGGTCAGCACGTACGCGCCCACGGTCAGCGGCACGCCGTGCAGGTGGTGCGGCAGCCAACGCCCTGCGGCCCAGAAGACGGCGAACAGCACGAGCGGATGGCTGAGGTAGATGCCGAACGAGCGATCGGATGCCGCCGCGAGCAGGACGTCGAGCCGGCTGCCGGAACGGCGTCGGTCGGACCACGCGATGCCGATCACGAGCAACACCGCGGTGATCGCGACCGACCACGGCACGACGATCGGTGCCAGGACGTCTGCCGACTGTGCCGCCGTCGGGTTGTGCGCGAGCCCCAGGACGTACACGACCTCACACAGGGCGGCCATGGCCGCGCCGACGACGAGGACCTGCTTGGCCGAGCGCCGCAGCCAGGCGATCACCTCGTCGAA
>JAVHVN010000104.1:0-14861 GCA_032160545.1 Pseudonocardiales bacterium
ACCCGGCCCGCACGATCCCGCGCGCCATCGCGGCCTCGCTCGCGATCACCCTCGCCGTGTACACCGCGGTGGCGGTCAGCGCGCTCGCCGCCGCCGGGCCGCAGGCCCTGGCCGGGACGAGCGAGCCACTCGCGGTGGCGGTGCGTGCGAGTGGTGCCGCCGGCCTGGAGCCGGTCGTGCGGATCGGCGCCGTGATCGCCAGCCTCGGTGCGCTGATCTCGCTGATCGCCGGAGTCGGGCGAACCGGCCTGGCCATGGCGCGCAACGCGGACCTGCCGCGCTGGCTCGCGGCGGTGCACCCGCGGCATCGCACGCCACACCATGCCGAGATCGCACTCGCCGCGGCCGTCGCCGTCCTGGTCCTGACCACCGACGTGCGCAACGTGATCGGCTTCTCGTCGTTCGGCGTGCTCGTCTACTACGGCATCGCGAACGCATCGGCGTTCACGCAACCGCCGAGGGAGCGGCGCACGCCGCAGGCGTTGAACGTCCTCGGAATGGCGGGGTGCGCGGTGCTCGTCGCGACGCTGCCCCGCTCCTCGCTCGTTGCGGGCGTCGGCGTGCTGGCGGCCGGCCTGGCCGGCCGGGTCGTCGTCCTGCGGCTGCGCCCGTGAGCGCGACGACGCGGTGGGTCAGGTGTCGTACGGCCGCAGCTGGTAGTCGCCATGCGTACGCGCGACGACGACGCCGTCGTCACTCACGACCGTCGCAGCCAGCGGCATCGCCGCCTTGTTGCCCCCGGCCACGGCCGCCCTCGTCGTGGCGATCACGTCGTCCGGCAGGGCCGCAGACGCGGTGAGCGGGCCGCGGCCCGGCGACAGGAAGTCGATCGTCATGCTGCGGACGAGGGGGTAATGCGTCGTCGCGTCGAACGTGGCCAGGTGCATCGCCCCACCGAGTAGCTCGGCGAGGGTGAAGATCACGCCGGCGTAGACCGTCCCGACGTGGTTGCCGTTGCCCTCGAAGGGCAGCCGGGCGCAGACGTAGCCCGGGCGCAGCTCGACGAACCGCACGCCCATCTCGGCGGCCCTCGGCACCAGGTGCGGCAGCGCGCTGTTGAGCGTCTCGAGCTGGGGGTTCGTCACGCGGCGGCTCCCGCAGTTGTGGCCGACAGGCGCGAACGGCGCCACCCACGAGGGGCGACGCCGTTGGCACTGCTGTCGACTCCGTGTCAGACGTGGGTCTGGGAGTCCTCGTCCTCGGTCTGGGCGTTGCCGTCGGCCTTCGGCTTCCTGATGTCGATCGTTGGCGAGCCGATGCCCGGTTCGTCGGTGAAGCCGACCGGTGCCGTGCCCGACAGCGTCGCGAGCATCTGGCGGACGTTGGTGAGCTGCGCGTTGATGCTGTCGCGTCGCTGCGTCGCGGCGGAGAGCTCGCGTTCGGACTCGGCGCGGATGCGATCAGCGCGGGCCATCGCGTCGGCCACGATCTGGCGTGCCTTCGCCTCGGCCTCGTCGTTGAGCCGGGCCGCGTTGCGCTGCGCCTCGGCGGCTGCCTGCTCACCCTCGCCGCGCAGGCGGCCCACGTCGTTCTGCGCGGCCACCAGATCGCGCTCGGCCTGCGCGGTGCGATCGCGGAAGTCCCGCTCGGCGGACTCGCGCCGCTCGGCGAGGGTCTGCTCGAAATCGGCCGCGGCCTTGGCGGCCTGCGCGCGCTGGCGCTCGTAGATCGCCTCGGCCTCTTCGCGGCGAGCCGTCGCCTGCCGCTGTGCCTCGTCGAGCATCTGGTCGGACTCGCGCTTGGCGTCCTCGAGGATGCGGGCCGCGTCGGAATTCGCGGACGACCGGGTCTCGCTGGCGAAGCGCTCGGCCTCGTCGCGGGTGCGGGAGTTGCTCGACTCGAGTTCCTCCAGCCGCCGCCGAACGGCGTCCTCGGACTCGGAGCGGATCCGGTTGGCCTCCTCCTCGGCGAGCGAGAGGATCTCACCGATCTTCTCGCCGAAGTCGGCGAAGGTGGGCGCCGCCGGTGCCCCGGCCACCGCAGGTGCGTGCTCCTGTGCCGCGGCGATCTCTTCGATGCGCCGGGTGAGGTCGGACGTCTTGCGCTGGGCCGCCTCGACGATCTGGGACAGCCGCTCGACATGGCGGTCGACCTCTTCGGGGTCGTAGCCGTGCCGGACGGAGCGGAACGTGGGCTTCTCGTCAGCCATGCGTCATCTCATTCACTCGGGACAAATGCGATTGCCGGTGGTCATGGTCTCAGCCGATGACGGGTTGCGGAGCGTCGCCCGTCGATTCGTCGGCTTCTGCGCGGTTGGTGGGTTCGGCTCCGTTCACTTCGTGGTTGGCCGCCACGGAGTCGGGCGGGCCGGACACCGCCAGCGCCTCGATGACTCCGGAGAGGTTGCCGAGCTCGCCGGCGATCGCGTCGCGGCGCTGGGTGAGCAGCTCGAGTTCTGCGCGGGCGTCGGTCAGCATGCGGCGGGCGGACGAGCGCATCTCGTCGGCATCGGCGCGGGCAGCCGCAATGAGTTCGGACGCCTCCTGCTTCGCGGCTCGCCTGGCGTCGGCCAGCTCCTGATGGGTCCGCGCAACTTCCTCGGCCATGGTCTCGCGGACCGATCGTGCGCCCGACTCGGCTTCGGCCAGCCGCCGCTCCGCACGCTCGACCTGCGCCCTGGCCCGGCTCTCGGACCCTCTCGCCGCTGCGGTCGCCTCGTCGCGGATCCGGTGCACGTCGGCCTCGGCCTCGGCACGCAGCCGAACCGCGTCGGCCTGCGCCTCCTCGACGTTCCGGCGCGCCTGTGCCTCGAGGTCGGCGGCGCGCCGGTCGGCCTCGCCGGAGCGCTCGTCGATCAGCCGGCGCGCGTCGGCGACGACCGCGGAGACCCGGCGCCGGGCCCGCGCGATGCTCTCGTCCGCCCGCCCCTGTGCCTCGTCGCGGATGCGCTGGGCGTCGGCCTCGGCAGCGCGCACCAATCCGCCGACCGTCTGTTCGGCCCACGCTGTCTGCTCAGCCGCCGCGGCCATCTCGCGGGCCGAGTCGGAACGGGCCTGCTCGAGAAGGCGGCTGGCCTCGGCGCGTCCGTCGGCGCGGATCTGCGCGCCGTCCTCGCGCGCGACGTCGAGCTCGCGCTGCGCCTCGGCCCGGACCTCGTCGGCGGAGTCGAGCGCCGACTGCCGGATCTCAGCCAGCTCGGCCCCGGCCTCGGCCTCGGTCCGGGCCCAGCGCTCCTCGAGTTCGGCGCGGCGAGCTTGCAACTCCTCGTCGTTCTCGGCGCGGCGCTGGGCGATCTCGGCAATCACCTGCTCGCGGAGGTCCTCGACGGTGCGGCGGGCTTCGGCCGTCACCGACTGCGCCTCGCGCTGGATCGAGGCGACGCCCTCACGCGCGGCCGACGTGATCGCGTCGGCTTCCTGCTCGGCCTGGGCGATGAGCCGCTCGGCGACCTTCGACGCGTTGGCGGCGAGCAGGTTTCCCTGCTCGACCGCGTCGCGGATGATCGACTGAGCCTCCTCGTGCGAGTCGGCCAAGCGCGCTTCGGAGGTCGCGAGCTTGCTGCGTGCCGCCGCGAGGGCGTCGTCCGCGGCGGCCAGCGTCGCGTCGATCTGCGCGCCTGACGGTTCGGCGGCCGGCTCGGCTGTCGGCGGCACCGGCACCGGTGCGACCGGGTCCGGGTCGGTCGGCGGTGCGGCCATCACCGGATCGGGCGCCTCGCCCGTCGTGTCCGCCGTCGTGTCAACCGGCGTCTCGCTGGGCAGTTCGCTGCGGAAGGACCGGTAGATCGGCTCGTCGAACGACTCGTCCAGCGACGGCGGAGTGAGGTAGGACGGGGAGAGGGCGGAGCTGTACGGGGATTGCGGGGCGGCGCCGTACTCCGAGGACGAAGCCAATCCGTTGAGCGAATCGGGGGGCAGGACGTAGCGCGGCTCGCTGAATCCGTCGTCGGAATCCCCGGACGGCGCCCCGGGCACGGCGGGGTCCGACGCGCCTGTAGCGGCGTCGTCCCCGTCCGTCCACTTCCCTTGCACGGAGTGCATAGTTTCAGACGCCTTACGCTGCGGCCAGCCCAAGGTCAATTACCGACGCGGCGCGTCACGCCGCCCGCTCAGGAAACGGACTGTGGCCCCGCGGACGCGATCACCCGAACGAAGCGGACCTCACACAGACCGAATGCCGTCGGGCAGCGGCTGCCCCGCGAGCAGGGCGGTTCCGACGTCGCCCAGTGCGCTGAGCGCCGCGAGGTGCGGCCACGGCCCGAAGGACACCCGGGCTACGCCCGCGGCGGCGAACTCGGCAGGGGTCGCTCCACCCGGGACGGCCAGCACGCTGACCTTGCGCAGGCCGATGCCGTCGACCAACGCGGCGGCGGTCGAGGCGTCGAGGCGACCGGGCACGAATACGCAGGCGGCGCCGGCGTCGAGGAACGCACGCCCCCGGCGGATCGCCTCGTCGATGCACTCACGTGGCGCCCGGCCGCCCGGCTCGAAGTAGACGTCGGTGCGCGCGTTCAGCACGAAGGGGATGCCCTCGGCGGCACCTGCGGCCACCGCGGCCTCGACAGCGCGTACCGAGTCGTCGAAGGGCCGCATCGCGTCCTCGAGGTTCGCGCCGACCGCTCCCGCGCCGATCGCCGCACGGACCGTCGCGTCGACGTCGCCGTAGCCGGCCTCGAGATCGGCGGTGACCGGAATGGCGACGGCTGCGGCGATGCGGGCGATCGCAGCGATCATCAGCTCGCGCGGGATCTGCTCGCCGTCGTCGTAGCCGTGTGCAGCCGCGATCGCGTGGCTCGCGGTAGCGATCGCGCGGCAGCCGGGCAGCGCCGCGATCACCCGCGCGCTGGCGGCATCCCAGACATTGACGAGGACGAGCAGCTCGAGGTCGTCGTGCAGACGGCGCAGTTCGTCCGCCTCGTCGCGCAGGCTCATGGCCGCGACCCTAGGGCCGCCGTCCGACAGCGCCGGGCTACGGCTTGGTGCGCTCGACCGTCAGCTCGCCGGCCTGGAAGCGCGAGCGAAGCACCTTCTTGTCGAACTTGCCGACCGACGTCTTCGGCACCTCGTCGACGAACGTCCAGTTCTCGGGGACCTGCCACGCGGCGACCTTGCCGCCGAGGAACTCGGCGAGCTGTCCGGGCGCCGGCTCGGCGCCCGCCTTGCGCACGACGACGGCGAGCGGCCGCTCGGTCCACTTCTCGTCGGGGATGCCGATGACGGCGGCCTCGAGCACGTCGGGGTTGGCGGCGAGCAGGTTCTCGAGTTCCACGGACGAGATCCACTCGCCGCCAGACTTGATCACGTCCTTCGCGCGGTCGGTTATCTGGAAGAACCCGCGCTCGTCGAGCGTCCCGATGTCGCCGGTGCGCAGCCACCCGTCGTGGAACTTCTCGGGTGCCGGGTCGCGGTGGTACGCGCCGGTGATCCACGGACCCCGGACCTCGATCTCGCCGACGGCCTCGCCGTCCCACGGCAACGGGGCGCCGTCGTCACCGACGATGCGCATCTCGACACCGGCGATGACCCGGCCCGACTTCATCCGCCACCGGATCTCGCCGGGCGAGCCGATCTCGACCTCGGCGGGCGGATGCGCCATGCCGGCGACAGGCGAGGTCTCGGTCATTCCCCAACCCTGGATGATGCGCACGCCGTACCTCGACTCGAACGCCTCGACGAGCGACTGCGGGATCGCCGCCCCGCCCGACGTGCCCAGCCGTAGCGAGGACAGGTCGATGTCGTGCTCCGCGCCGTACTGCAGGATGCCGGCCCAGATCGTGGGGACGGCCGAGGCCAGCGTCGAGCGCTCGGCCTTGATGAAGTCGGTGATCGGGCCGGGCGTCATGTGCGGGCCGGGCAGGTGCAGCGACGCGCCGCCGAGGAACGACGCGAACGGGATGCCCCACGCGTTGACGTGGAACATCGGGACGAACGTCAGGATCCGGTCGCGTTCGGTGGCACCCGTGACGCCGGCCGAGATCGTGCCCAGCGCGTGCAGGTAGGTCGAGCGATGCGAGTACACGACGCCCTTGGGGTCGCCGGTGGTGCCGCTCGTGTAGCACATCGAGGCCGCCGAGCGTTCGTCGAGGTCGGGCCACTCGAAGCCGGCCTGCTCGGCGGCGAGCAGGTCCGCGTAACGGTGCACCGGCACGTCCCCGAGGGCTGACGAATCCGCATCACCGATGACGATGTAGGCCTCGACGGTCTTGAGCTGCGCCGCGATCGGCGCGAGCAGCGGCAGCAACGTGCTGTCGACGATGACGATCCGGTCCTCGGCGTGGTTGACGATGTGCGCGGTCTGGGCGCCGGGCAGGCGGATGTTGAGCGTGTGCAGGACGGCGCCCATGCACGGCACCGCGTAGTACGCCTCGAGGTGTTCCTGCTGGTTCCAGCAGAACGTCCCGACCCGGTCGCCCGGTTCGACGCCCAGGTTCGCGAGCGCCGCGGCGAGGCGTTCGGCGTTGCGTCCGATCTCGGCGTACGTCGTGCGGCGGGCACCCGCACCGTCGCCCTGCCAGGTGACGCACTCGCTCTGCCCGTAGACCGTCGTCCCGTGCCGCAGGATCGACGTGATCGTCAGCGGGAAGTCGTCCTGCATGGTGCTGGCGATCACCGGCATCTCCCTCGCTCACAGACCGATTGGTCGGTACGGTACCGCCGTATGACGTCCGACCGGGAGCAGGACCTCCGCGACCGGGTGGCGGCCTTCGTCGCCGGTCATGATCCCCGTGCCGACCTGATGGAATACCTACGGGCGCGCTTCGACTCCGGGCTCGCCTGGGTGCACTTCCCCGTCGGACTCGGCGGCCTCGACCTCCCGCGCCCCCTGCAGGCGATCGTCGACGGCGAGCTCGCCGCGGCCGGCGCCCCCGACAACAACCCACGCCGCATCGGCATCGGCCTCGGCATGGCCGCCCCGACGATCCTCGCCGCGGGCACGGACGAGCAGCGCCGACGGTGGCTGCGCCCGCTGTGGACGGGCGAGGAGGTCTGGTGCCAGCTGTTCAGCGAGCCCGGCGCCGGCTCCGACCTCGCCGCAGTGGCGACGCGCGCGGTCCGCGACGGCGACTCCTGGGTGGTGAACGGCCAGAAGGTGTGGACGTCCATGGCCCACGAGGCACGGTGGGGCATCCTGATCGCCCGCACCGACCCGGACGTACCCAAGCACGCCGGCCTCACCTACTTCGCGTGCGACATGACCGACCCCGGCGTCGAGGTGCGGCCGCTGCGCCAGCTCACCGGCGAGGCCGAGTTCAACGAGGTCTTCCTGACCGACGTGCGTATCCCCGACGCGCATCGCCTGGGCGCGGTCGGGGACGGCTGGCGGGTCGCGCAGACCACGCTCATGAACGAGCGCGTGGCGATCGGTGGCGGCAACGCTCCGCGTGAAGCGGGCGCCATCGCCGCGGTCGTCACGGCGTGGCGCGAGCGGCCCGAGCTGCGGACGGCTGCCGCGCACGACGAGCTGATGCGGCTGTGGGTCGAGGCGGAGGCGGTGCGACTCACCGGCATCCGGCTGCGGCAGCAACTCGCGGCCGGCAGTCCCGGTCCCGAGGGGTCGGCGGCGAAGCTGGCCTTCGCCCGGCTCAACCAGGACGTGTCCGGCTTCGAGCTCGAGCTGCTCGGTTCCGACGGCCTGCGCTACGACGACTGGTCGACGGACACCTGGACGACCGAGCGCCCTGCCGTCGTGGACTTCCTCGCTCGCTCGGCCGGCTACCGCTACCTGCGCGCGAAGGGCAACTCGATCGAGGGCGGCAGCTCCGAGATCCTTCGCAACATCATCGCCGAGCGCGTCCTGGGCCTGCCCGGTGAGATCCGCGTCGACAAGGACGTCCCGTGGAAGGACCTGCCGAAGTGAGCGCCGACCTGCTCTACAGCGATGTCGAGGAGCAGCTGCGCGCGAGCGTGCGCGACCTGCTCGCCAAGCGCGCGCCGGTGGCCGAGGCCATCGCCCGCACCGAGTCCGGCGAGCCGTACGACCAGGACCTGTGGCGCGCGCTCGCCAGGGAGGTCGGCATCACCGGGCTCGCTTTCGAAGAGGAGGTCGGCGGGCACGGCGCGTCGTGGCGGGAGGTCGCCGTCGTCGCCGAGGAGCTCGGCGCGGCCGTCACGGCGACACCGTTCCTCGGCCACACCATGGCGGCCGTCGCCGCGCAGACCGCCGGTGCGCGCGACCTGCTGCCGGGCCTGCTCTCCGGGGAGCGGACCGCGACGCTGGCCGTGACGGCAGGCGGCCCACGGGCATCCGACATCGAGGTGGACGGCGCGAAGATCACCGGGCAGCTCACCGGTGTCATCGACGCGCTCACCGCCGACGTACTGCTCGTGCCGACAGCACACGGCCTGCACCTGGTCGAGGCGGCAGCCGTGTCGCGTACCCCGGTGCCGTCGCTCGACATGACCCGCCCGCTCTGCGACGTCACCTTCCACTCCGCCGCCGCGACCCAGCTCGCCGAGCCAGGCGCGGGCGCACGGGACAGCGCCCTGCTCGTCGGCGGCGCGCTGCTGTCGTCCGAACAGCTCGGGCTGGCCCAGCGCTGCCTCGACACGACCGTCGCGTACCTGAAGGAGCGCTACCAGTTCGGGCGGCCGATCGGTTCGTTCCAGGCCCTCAAGCACCGCGCCGCCGACCTCTGGGCGGCGATTGCGCAGGCCCGCGCCGTCGCCAGGTACGCAGCCGCCTGCGTCGCCGACCAGGACCCGGACGCCCCGGTCGCGGTCGCGCTGGCGCTGGCGTACTGCGGGCCGGTCGCGGTGAGGGCCGCCGAGGAGTGCGTGCAGCTGCACGGGGGCCTCGGCTTCACCTGGGAGCACCCGGCCCATCTCTACCTCAAGCGGGCCAAGGCCGACGCGATCCTGCTGGGTACCGCGAGCGCGCACCGCGCGCGCCTCGCCGAACTGGTCGCGCTGCCGGCGAGCGCTCCGTGAGCGACGGCCCGTTCCCTGACGTCCGCTGGGGCAGCCAGACCAGCCCGCTGCGCAAGCCGCTCGCCCGCTTCGCCGCGAGCAGGCTCGGCTCGAGCCTGATCAGGACGATGACACCGCTGGACCGCCGGCTGCTGACGCGGACCAGGGGCAGGTACACGGTCCTCGGCCCGATCGGCGCGCCGACCCTGCTGCTCACGACGACCGGCGCGAAGTCCGGCCAGCCGCGCACCTCGCCGCTGCTCTACGTCCGCGACGGGGCCCGGCTGCTCGTCATCGGGTCCAACTTCGGCCAGGAGCAGCACCCGGCATGGACGGCCAACCTGCGCGCGCACCCCGAGGCCGTGGTCACCATCGGCGGCACGGACGTCCCTGTCGTGGCTCGTCAGCTCGAGGGCGACGAGCGGGAGCGGGGCGTCACCGCGTTCGTCGAGCTGGCCTCGGCCTACGCCGCGTACCTCACCCGCACCGATCGCGACATCCGCGTGTTCGCGCTCGACGCCCTGCCGTCCTGACTCCCGCGGCGGTACCGTGCCGCCGTGCTCAGAACCGCGACGTCACTCGGCGTCGTCGCGGTGCTCGCCACCGCCTGCACCGGGTCGTCCGGTCCCGGCCCGCCGGCCAATCCCGCCCGTCCCTCCCGGACGGCGATCGAGACCGTGACCCTGCCGGCCGACCCGTCGACGGCCGTCCGGGCATCCGCCGCGCCGACGCAGCCGGCAGCGCGTTCGGTGACCGTGCTCGGGTCGGGCGACGTCCTCATTCATCCGCCGCTGTGGGAGCAGGCCCACGCCGACGCGATCGCCGAGGGCAGCACGGGGTACGACTTCGGGCCGATCTACGCCGGCATCGCCCCGGCCGTGCAGGGCGTCGACCTCGCCACCTGCGAACTGGAGACCCCGCTGGCGCCACCGAGCGGCCCGTTCGCCGGCTGGCCGGACTTCGATGCGCCGCCGCAGGTGCTCACCGCTCTCCGGGGGATCGGCTACCGCAGCTGCACGACGGCGTCCAACCACTCGATCGACCAGGGCTACACCGGCGTCGTCCGGACCCTGAACGAACTCGACGCCGCGGGACTGCAGCACACCGGCAGCGCGCGCAGCGCGGCCGAGGCGGCCCGGCCGCTCGTCGTGACCGCTGCCGACGGCGTGCGCATAGCCCAGCTCGCGTACGCGTTCGGCTTCAACGGCATCCCGCTGCCGGCCGGCAAGCCGTGGCTCGCCAACCTCACCGACGTGCCGGCGATCCTGGCCGCGGCGCACCGCGCCAAAAAGGCCGGAGCAGACATCGTCGTGCTGTCCATGCACTGGGGAACCGAGTACGACCATCTCGCGACCGCCGAGCAGAAGGCAGAGGCCGACGCGCTGCTCGCCTCACCCGACGTCGACGTGATCCTCGGCGACCACGCCCACGTCGTGCAGCCGGCCCAGCTCGTCCACGGCAAGTGGGTCGTCTACTGCATGGGCAACCAGATCTCGCGGCACGCCGACCCGATCGCCGACAGCCGCGAGGGGGTCATGCCGCGATTCACCTTCACCGAGGTGCGCCCGCACGCGTTCCGCGTCACCCGTGCGGAGATGGTGCCGACGTGGATGGACATCGCCCCGAAGCTGCGGCTGATCGACCTGCCGCTCGCGCTTCGCGACCGGGCACTGCCCGCGGCGCAGCGTGTGCAGTACCAGCACGCCTACGACCAGATCGCGGGTTACCTCGACGCGTACGGCGCCACGCGCAACGGCCTGGTCGTTCAGCGCTGATCGGCCGAGGCGGCCGGCTCGGTCGGCCGGTTCGCCCGGCGGTGGGCCTGGTCGAGCAGGGCGCCGACCAGGATGCCGGCGAGCACAGTCGGGACCCACACCCACAACAGGTAGAGCCGCCCCTGGGCCAGGACGACCATGATCAGCGTGTAGAGCAGGAAGGGCACCGCCACAGCGGCGGCACAGCGGGCGCGCAGGGACGAATTCGTGCGCAGCAGGTGCAGATCGTCCGCGCTGTTGGACCTCGCGCTCGAGCCGGCGTGCTTGCTGGGGCCGGCGCCCGCAGCACCGGCACGGTCTTCACCGTCGTCCGGTGCCGAGTGCCTTCCCATGCCCGCAATTCTTTCACGCGAGACACATCCGTCCCACGTCACGCGCGCCGATAGAGTGATCCGGATCGGGAGTGTTGCGAGCATCGGAGCGGGCCAATGCGCGGCAGCAAGTCCATCATCGCGGTCGCCGTCGTCGCGGTCCTCGCCCTCTCGGGGTGCGCCACGGTCGTCGACGGCAAGCCCACGGCCGGTCTCGCAGCCAACGCGACGCTGAAGGTCGTGGGCGATTCGGGCAGTGCCTTCGACACGACCACGAAGAACGCGCTCGCCGACATCATCACGTACTGGACGGCGAACTTCCCTGCCATCTCCGGCGGCAAGTCGCTGACCCCGTTGAAGGGCGGCTACTACTCCATCGACGGGGCGACGGTCGTGCGCACCGGCAAGGTGTCCAATCCGGCCGCCAAAGAGGGGTGCGTGGCCGACGCGCCCGACTTCATCGTCGACAATGCGGCGTACTGCAGGATCGACGACTCGATCGTCTGGGACCGCAACCCCGATCACCTGATCGGCGTGCTGGGCGCGAAGTACGGATCGCTCATGATCGCGATGGCCTTCGCGCACGAGTTCGGGCACGCGCTGCAGCAGCGCCTCGGTGTCTTCAACCGCGACCTGCCCACCATCGACACCGAGTCGCAGGCCGACTGTGCGGCGGGCGCGTTCATGGCACAGGTCATCGCGGGCAAGGCGGCCCACTTCCGCGCCACGCCAGCCCAACTCGACGAGGCGCTCAACGGTTACCTGCAGGTGCGCGACCCGACGCCGGTGTCGTCGGCGGACATCTCACACGGCAACGGCTTCGACCGCATCAGCGCGATCGGTGACGGCCTGCGCCACGGGGCGACGTTCTGCTACTCCTCGAGCTACTTCAACCGGCAGTTCACCGAGCGTCCGTTCACGACCGACCAGGACTACGTCAGCGGCGGCAACGAGACGCTCGCCCAGGTCCTCGACCCGCAGCCGGTAGACCCCACCGGCAACGGTGGCGGTGGCGGGCTGCAGCCCGACCTCAACCGGTTCTGGACGACCGCGGCGAAATCGATCGGCAAGACCTGGAAGGACGTCACGATCGCCCAGGCGCCGCACCCCAAGTGCGGCGCGAGCGCGACCAGCGAGTTCGGCTACTGCCCTGACGACAACACCGTCTACTACAGCACCGGCTTCGCCACCGCGGCGTACTACAGCCTCACCAACATCCAGATCGACCGCGCCACGGGCAACGTCACGCTCGTGGGCAACCAGCCGGCGGACTTCGCCCTCGGCGCGATGTTCGCGATGGCGTGGGGGATGGCGGTCCGGCACCAACTGTTCGACCGCAGCACCGACGACAAGGACGCGCTGCTCGCCGCCGCCTGTTACACCGGCGCGTACGCCAAGGACGTCAACATCGAGCCGAACACGCAGCACATGTTCACGCTCTCGCCGCCGGACATGGACGAGGCGACCTTCGCGATGCTCAACCTCGTCGGCCAGGACCGCGCCTTCGGCGCGCGCGGGACGACCGGGCTCGATCGGGTGCAGTCGTTCGTGAAGGGTTATCAGGGCGGCCTCTCGGTCTGCTGAGCGACCACGTAGGTTCGATCGCATGACCGAGATCGACCCGATGTTCCTTGCTCTGCCGGCGCGCGAACTCGGAGCGGCAGCCCTGCAGCGGGCCGTCGAACTCGGTGCCGAACACGCCGACTTCCGCTTCGAGCGCATCCGGGTCGCGACGATCGGCCTGCGCGACGCGCAGCTCGACTCCACCGCCGACAGTGAGGACACCGGGCTGTCCGTGCGAGTCGTCCACGACGGCGCATGGGGCTTCGCGAGCGGAGTGGCACGCACGGTCGACGCCGCGGCCGCACTCGCCGACCAGGCGGTGGCGACGGCCCGGCTGTCGCGGGTGCTCAGCTCCAACCCGGTCGCGCTCGCGCCCGAGCCCGTGCACGCCAGCACCAGCTGGGTCTCGGCCTACGACATCAACCCGTTCGACGTCTCGGAGGCCGAGCGGATCGCACGGCTGACGGAGCTTTCCGAGCGGCTGCTGGCCGCCGACGGTGTCGACCACGTCGACGCCGGCCTGACGCAGGTCCTCGAGAACAAGTACTACGCCGACACCGCCGGCACCGTCACGACCCAGCAGCGGGTGCGCCTGCACCCGGTGTTCACCGCGGTGAACGTCGACCGCGGCGCCGGCGCGTTCTCGTCCATGCGCACGCTGGCACCGCCCGCAGGGCGCGGATGGGAGTACCTGACCGGCGCCGGCTGGGACTGGGACACCGAGATCGACGAGCTGCCCGGGCTGCTGCGCGAGCACGTCAAGGCGCCGAGTGTCGAGGCGGGTCACTACGACCTGGTGATCGATCCGTCCAACCTCTGGCTCACCATCCACGAATCGGTCGGGCACGCCACCGAGCTCGACCGCGCGCTCGGCTACGAGGCGGCCTACGCGGGCACCACGTTCGCCACGCTCGACAAGCTCAACTCGCTGCAGTACGGCAGCGCCGTCATGAACGTGACCGGCGACCGCACCGCCGAACACGGGCTCGCGACGATCGGCTACGACGACGAGGGCGTCGCCACCCAGCAGTTCGACATCGTGCGCGACGGCGTGCTCGTCGGTTACCAGCTCAACCGCCAGATGGCTCGTGACAACGGCTTCGAGCACTCGAACGGCTGCGCCTTCGCCGACTCGCCCGGGCACATCCCCTTGCAGCGCATGGCGAACGTCTCCCTGCAGCCGGCCCCGGACGGCCCCACGACGGGCGAGCTCATCGGCGGCGTCGAGCGCGGCATCTACGTCGTCGGCGACCGGTCCTGGTCGATCGACATGCAGCGCTTCAACTTCCAGTTCACCGGCCAGCAGTTCCACCGGATCGAGGACGGCCGGCTGGTCGGCCAATTGCGCGACGTCGCCTACCAAGCCACGACGACCGACTTCTGGGGGTCGATGGAGGCGGTCGGCGGGCCTCAGACCTACGTGCTCGGCGGCGCGTTCAACTGCGGCAAGGGCCAGCCCGGGCAGGTGGCCGCCGTGTCGCACGGGTGCCCGAGCGCACTGTTCCGCGATATCAACGTGCTGAACACCAGGTCGGAGGGCGGCCGGTGATCATCGAACCGCAGCAGATCGTCGAGAGCGGTCTCGCGGCGTCCGGGGCGGACGGCTGCGTCGTCATCGCGTCCGAGCGCACCGAGGCGAATCTGAGGTGGGCCGCGAACAACCTCACCACGAACGGGCGCATGCACTCGCGGTCGGTCACGGTCGTCTCGACCTTCGACCGGGCGGCCGGGACGAGCGCCGGCGTGGTCACCCGCTCGGTCACGACCGCCGACGAGCTGACCGACCTGGTCCGTGCGTCCGAGGCGGCCGGCCGTGACGCCGTACCGGCCGACGACGCCATGCCGCTCGTCGAGTCGTACCCGGCCGACGACGACTGGGCGGGCGCACCCGCGGCGACCGGTGTCGAGGTCTTCGAACGCTTCGCCCCCGAGCTCGGCTCGGTGTTCGACAAGTGGCGCAGGGAGAACCGGCTGCTCTTCGGGTTCGCCGAGCACCAGATGACGTCCTACTTCCTCGGCACGTCCACGGGATTGCGGCGGCGCTTCGACCAACCGGACGGACGCCTCGAACTCAACGGCAAGTCGTCCGACTACGCCCGCTCGGCATGGTCGGGCAACCACACCGAGGACTTCGCCGACATCGACGTCGCCGCGCTCACCGACGACCTCGACGTGCGCCTCGGCTGGGCGCAGCGGCGCATCGACCTGCCGGCCGGGCGGTACGAGACGATCCTGCCGCCGACCGCGGTTGCCGACCTGATGATCTACGCGTACTGGACGGCCTCGGCGCGTGACGCCGACGAGGGGCGCAGCGTCTACGCCCGCCCCGGGGGCACCCGGATCGGCGAGCGGCTCTCGCCGTTGCC
>JAVHVN010000126.1:0-16413 GCA_032160545.1 Pseudonocardiales bacterium
GCGAGGACGGCCTGAATGCCGATCGCGACACCGAACGCCGTGCCGATGCTGCCGCCCTCGAGGCCGAGGTAGAGCGTGCCGATGGTGGCGATGCCGAGCGCCAGGCCGCTCTGCTGCAGGGTGACGAGCACGCCGCCGCCGACGCCGGCCAGGTGCGGTGGGACGTCCGCGAGGATCAGCCGGAACAGCGAGCCGAAGACGAACGACTGGGCGAAACCGCAGACCGCGAGCGGGCCCGCCATGTCGACCAGCGCAACGTCGGGCCACCCGCCGGACACGACGAGCACCAGCCAGCCGAGGCCGAGTGCCTGCACGACTCCGGCGACGCCCAACGTGGCCCGGCCGAACCGGGCGATCGCCCGCGGGGTCAGCAACGATCCGATCAGGAACATCACCGCGAGCGGCGTGATGGCGAGGCCGCTGCGCAGCGGGCTGGCGTGCAGGCCGTCCTGGACGGTCAGCGCGAACACGAACATGAAGGCGCCGAAGCCGAGAAAGAACGGCAGCCCGAGGGCGAGCCCGCGCCGCATCGAGCGAACCTGCAGCAACGACGGCGGTAGCAGGGGGACGGCGCCGCCTCGTTCCGCCCGCCGCTCGACCGCGTACGTCGCCAGTGCGAGGAAGGGCGCGGCGCCGAGGAGGAGCCACGTCCACACCGGCCAGTGCAGCGTGCGGCCCTCGGCGAGCGGGACGAGCAGGGCGCTCAGGGTCGCGGCGAACAGCACCGTGCCGGGCACGTCTATGCCCGCCGGCACGGGGGAGCGAGTGGCGGGCACGAACCGCACTGCCCCTGCCATCACGACCAGCCCGACCGGGATGTTCACGAGGAAGATCGGCCGCCAGGACGTCCCCGCGATGTCGGCCGTCACGAGCAACCCGCCGACGAGCTGCCCGACCACCGCCGCGATGCCCGCGGTGGCGCCGTACAGGCCCAGGGCGCGGGCGCGGCGCGGCCCGTCGAGCGTCGCGTGGAACGTCGCGAGCACCTGCGGAACGATCAGTGCGGCGCATGCGCCCTGCGCGAGCCGGGCGGTGATGAGCACGCCCACCGACGGCGCGAGCCCGCAGGCCAGCGAGGTGAGGGTGAAGCCGACCAGCCCGATCAGGAAGACCCGTCGCCGCCCCCACGAGTCGCCCAGCCGCCCGCCGAGCACGAGCAGGGCGGCGTAGACGGTGCCATAGCCGGCGACGACCAGTTCGAGGGTCGGCGCCGATGCGTGCAGTGTGCTGTCGATCGTAGGCAGGGCCACGTTGACGATGAAGAAGTCCACGATGGGCAGGAAGGCTCCGAGGAGCAGCACCGCCACGCCGACCGGCCTGAGCCGAGGCGCGGCGAGGGCGTCCGTCGCGGCTGCGGAATCCAGCAGTGCGGTCATGAACTCCACGGTGCGGCACGCAGTAACCTGGTACCAGAGAAGCGCTTATCCAGGTATCTGCACTACCTGGTACCGGACTCGGGTAGGAGACAAGCTGCAACCATGACTGCGACCGTTCCCGACCTGCGCGACCCGTCGCCGCTGCCCGCAAGCCCGCGCCGCGACGCCGACCAGATCCGCCGGGTGGAGCTGTCCGCCTTCCTCCGCAGCCGGCGCGAGCGCATCTCGCCGCAGCAGGTGGGGGTGCCGGTCAACGGCCGCCGGCGTACGCCAGGGCTGCGGCGCGAGGAGGTCGCACAGCTCGCCGGGGTCGGGATCACCTGGTACACGTGGCTCGAACAAGGACGCGACATCAAGGTCTCCGAGCAGGTGCTCGAGGCGATCGCCCGCACCCTGATGCTCGACCGCGACGAGCGCAGTCACCTGTTCACCCTTGCTGGTGCGAGCGATCAGCAACTGGCGAACGAGTGCGCCGCGGTGCCGCCGCAGATGCATGCCGTGCTGGCGCAGTTCGCGCCGTATCCGGCCTGCGTGCAGAACGGCAAGTACGACATCCTCGCCTACAACCGGACCTACGGCCGGCTGATCGTCGACCTCGATGCGCTGCCGGTCGAGGAGCGCAACGTGATGTGGCTGCTGTTCACCGAACCGTCCTGGCGCGCGGCCGTCGTCGACTGGGACGACGCGGCCTCGCGCATGACGGCCAACCTGCGCAGCCTCTATGCCGACCATGTGAGCGAGCCGGCGTGGAAGTCGTTCGTCGCGCGGCTGCGCGCGGCGTCGCCCGAGTTCGCCGACCTGTGGGCGCGGCACGAGGTGCGCGGTATCGAGAACAAGACCAAGCACTACCGCAATCCGCAGGTCGGGCTGCTGCGGATGGACATCACGAACCTGTGGCTGGCGCCGCGGTCCGGTACGCGCATGATGGTCTACACCCCCGCCGACGACGACACCGCGCGCAAGCTCGCCACCCTCGACGACGTGGAGGTCTGACCGTGCAGCTCACGAAGTTCACCCACTCGTGCGTGCGTTTCGACGACGGCGACCGGTCGGTCGTCCTCGACCCCGGTGTGTTCAGCGAGGTCGAGCAGGCCCTGGACGGGGTCGATGCGGTGCTCATCACGCACGAGCATCCCGACCACCTCGATGTCGACCTGGTGCGTGCGGCGGCACGGGCCAATTCCCGGCTGCAGATCTGGGCGCCCGCGGGCGTGGGCCACGCGCTCGGCGACCTCGGCGAGCAGGTCGTCGCTGTCGGGCCCGGGCAGACGTTCGAGGCGGGCGGCTTCGAGGTGCGGGCGTTCGGCGGCCAGCACGCGGTCATCCACCCGACGATTCCGGTGATCGCCAACGTCGGATTCCTCGTCGAGGGCGTGTTCCACCCGGGCGACTCCTTGATCGTCCCGCCCGCCGACGTCCGCACCCTCCTGCTGCCGATCCACGCGCCGTGGTCGAACATCGCGCAGGTCATCGACTTCGCGGTGTCGGTACGCGCACCCAAGACCTACCCGATCCACAACTCGTTGCTGACCCCACCGGGGACCGCCATGGTCGAGGCGCTCGTCACCCGCATCGCCGGACAGTTCGGTAGCGACTACGTCCATCTCGACCCGCACGACATCGTCGACGTCTGAGCGTTCATCGAGTTGCAGTGCAATTTGTTGCATAGCTAGGCTGCCCGCGTGGCACTCGAGCACGCGATCCTGGTCTCGCTCTCGGAGCAGGCCGGCTCGGGGTACGACCTGGCCCATAGGTTCGACCGCTCGATCGGGTACTTCTGGACCGCCACGCACCAGCAGGTCTACAAGGTGCTCGCCCGGATGGAGGGTGACGGCTGGATCGCGGCCACGCCCGTCGCGCAGGACGGCCGGCCGGACAAGAAGGTCTACGACCTCACCGAGGACGGCCGCGCCGAACTGCGCCGCTGGCTCGCCGAACCGGCCGAGCCCGAGGTCACCCGGTCCGAACTCGCGGTCAAGGTCCGTGGAGCGGCGAACGGAAGCCCGCGGACGGTACGAGCCGTGGCCGCCGAGGTGCGCCGGCACCGCGAACTGCACTCCGCACGGCTCGACACCTACCGGCGCAACGAGAAGCGTGAGTTCCCCGACCCATCGCGCCTCCATGGTCGCCGGCTGCACCAGTACCTCGTCCTGCGCGGCGGCATCGGCTACGAGCGTGGCGCGATCGAGTGGTGCGACGAGATCCTCGCGGCGCTGGCGCCGCCCTCCCGAAAGAGCGATCGATGACGGCCTACCCGCACCTGCTCGAGCCCCTCGACCTCGGCTTCACGACGCTGCGTAACCGGGTGTTGATGGGCTCGATGCACGTCGGCCTCGAGGACGACCGCAAGCACTTCGGCCGGCTCGCCGCGTTCTACGGCGCCCGCGCACGCGGCGGTGTCGGCCTGATCGTCACGGGTGGTTTCGCGCCGAACCGCACCGGCTGGCTGCTGCCGCTCGCCGGCAAGCTGACCAGTTCGCGCGAGGCGGGCAGGCACCGCGAGATCACCGAAGCCGTGCACGGCGAGGGCGGCAAGATCGCGCTGCAACTGCTGCACGCGGGCCGCTACGCGTACCACCCGTTGAATGTCAGCGCATCGAGCACGAAGTCACCCATCACGCCGTTCCGGGCCCGCGCGTTGACGCGCGCCGAGATCCGCCGCACCATCGGCGACTTCGGCCGCTCGGCGGCGCTCGCTCGCGACGCGGGCTACGACGGTGTCGAGATCATGGGATCCGAGGGATACCTGATCAACCAGTTCCTCGCGCCGCGTACCAACAGGCGCACCGACGAATGGGGCGCAACGGCCGAACACCGCCGCCGGTTCGCGGTCGAGATCGTGCGCGCCGTGCGAGACGCGGCCGGGCCGGACTTCATCGTCGTCTACCGGCTCTCGATGCTCGACCTCGTCGACGAGGGACAGACGTGGGACGAGGTGGTCGCGCTGGCCCACGAGGTCGAAGCGGCCGGCGCGACGATCATCAACACCGGCATCGGCTGGCACGAGGCACGGGTGCCCACGATCGTCAGCTCCGTTCCGCGGGGGGCGTTCAGCTGGGTCACCGCGAAGCTGCGGCCGCTGGTGGGCGTCCCGGTCATCACGTCCAACCGGATCACCATGCCCGAGACTGCCGAGGAGATCCTCGCGCGCGGCGATGCGGACATGGTCTCGATGGCCCGGCCGTTCCTCGCGGATCCCGACTGGGTGACCAAGGCGAGCGGCAACCGCGCCGACGAGATCAACACCTGTATCGGGTGCAACCAGGCGTGCCTCGACCACACCTTCCGGCGCAAGCAGGCCACCTGCCTGGTCAATCCGCGCGCGGCACGTGAGACCACCCTCGTCCTCGCACCGACACGCACGGCAAAGCGCGTCGCTGTCGTCGGTGCCGGACCGGCCGGCCTGGCGACGGCGACGAGCGCGGCGTCGCGTGGGCACTCCGTCGACCTCTTCGAGGCCGACGGGGAGATCGGCGGGCAGTTCACTCTGGCCAGGCGCATTCCTGGCAAGGAGGAGTTCGCCGAGACGATCCGGTACTTCGTCCGGCAGCTGGAGTTGACCGGCGTGAAGCTGCACCTGTCCCAGGCGGCCAACGCGGACGAGCTGCTGGCCGGAAGCTACGACGAGATCGTGCTCGCAACGGGCATAGCGCCGCGCGTTCCCGACGTGCCAGGGCTCGACCGCAGCAATGTGCACGGCTACGCCGACGTGATTGCCGGGCGCGTGACGGTCGGGCACCGCGTCGCCGTCATGGGCGCAGGGGGCATCGGGTTCGACGTGTGCGAATTCCTCACGTGCACCGGCGAGCCCGGGGTGCCGCAGGACCTTGACCAGTGGAAGCGCGAATGGGGGGTCGGCGACCCTGCCGAGACGCGCGGCGGACTCGTTCGTGCCCGGCCGGACCCGCCGGCCCGTCAGGTCTACCTGCTGCAGCGCAAGCCCGCGCCCCTCGGCAAGGGACTCGGCAGGACGACCGGATGGGTGCACCGAGCGGCGCTGAAGGCCCGCGGCGTCGAGATGCTCGGCGGGCTGAACTACGAGCGCGTCGACGACGTCGGGCTGCACGTCTCGTTCGGCCCCCGCCGAGAAGGAGCGCGGGTCCTCGAGGTGGACGACGTCGTCGTCTGCGCCGGCCAGCTGTCGCGCCGTGACCTGCATGGCGCGCTGGTTGCGGGCGGCGCGAGCGTCCATCTCGTCGGCGGGGCCCACCTCGCCGCCGAGCTGGACGCCAAGCGGGCGATCGACCAGGGCACGAGGCTCGCCGCCGCACTGTGACCGGTCGGTTGCCACCTCGAACACCTGTTCGGTATCGTGACGACATGTCGCTGGCCTTTCAGGCGTCGCTGCTCGACGTCACCGACGAGGTCACCCTCGGCCCGCTCGGTCAGGCCGTCGAACGGCTCGAGCTGAGCGACGGCGCCTGGTTCGACGTGCGTCGGCAGTGGGTGTCCGGCGCGGACGTGCTCTTCGAACGGCTCGCGGCCGGCATCCCGTGGCACGCCGAGCGGCGCCAGATGTACGACCGCGTCGTCGACGTGCCGCGATTGTTGAAGTTCTACGGCGAGGGAGAGGTACTGCCCGATCCCGTGTTGGACGACGCGAAGGCAGCGCTCGACCGGCACTACGGCGCAGAGCTCGGCGAGCCGTTCGTCACCGCGGGGCTGTGCATGTACCGCGACGGTCGCGACAGCGTCGCGTGGCACGGCGACACGATCGGCCGGGCGAGCCACGAAGACACCATGGTCGCGATCGTGTCGGTGGGCTCGCCGCGATCGTTGCTGTTGCGGCCCAAGGGCGGGGGAGCACGGCGCACGCTTCGCTTCGACGTCGGCCACGGTGACCTCATCGTCATGGGCGGCAGCTGCCAGCGGACGTGGGAGCACGCGGTGCCGAAGACGGCGCGCCCGGTCGGCCCGCGAGTCAGCGTGCAGTTTCGCACCCGCGGGGTGCGCTGAGCCCTCTACTCCGAGGTCTGCGCGGGCGCTGCCTGTGCGGACGACGACGTGTGCGCGTTGTAGACGTCCTGCAGCGCGCCCTTCACGTTCGGGTGCTTGCTCACGATGTCCTGAAGTGCGTCGTTCTCGATGCGCAGCGCGCTCACCTTGCTACTCGACGTGACCGTCGCGCCACGCTGACCGCCGCCGAGGAACGCCATCTCACCGATGATGTCGCCGGGGCCCAGCTGGGCGACCTCGTCGCGCTGGAAGAACACCCGCGCCGCTCCGGACAGCAGGAAGTAGCACGCGTCAGCGGGTTCACCCTGCGTCACGAACGGCCACCCGGCGGGCAGCTGGGTGATGCGTCCGGCCTCGGCCAGCGCCTCGAGGTCGCTCTTCGAACATCCCCGCAGGCTGCTCAGGCCGCTGAGCTGCTCGACGAGCGCTCGCTTCTCCCGGTCCATGCCGACCCCCCGCCAATCGCGCCGGCGAGCGCCGTCGCACCGTGCGCCTGAGCGTAATGAGCCGACGCCGCGCCGCAACCTGAAGGGTGGACGCCGGGATCGTGTCGCCCAGCCCGCGCGAGCCTCCTCCTCGCCCATCCGGCGGCGCTACGCTGCGGCGCGTCGAAGGAGAAGCGCCATGACCGATCCCGGACCGCCTCAGTTCCCCGGACCTGAGCAGGGACGCACGGACGGGTATCCGGAGTACCCGGCCGCACCGCCGCCTGCCGGCGGGTACCCGCAGCCCGGCTACGCGCAGCAACCGCCCCCGTACGGAGAGCCGCAGTACGGCCAGCCGGCTTACGGCCAGCCGCAGTACGGCCAGCCGCAGTACGGCCAGCCGCAGTACGGCCAGCCGCAGTACGGCCAGCCGCAGTACGGCCAGCCGCAGTACGGCCAGCCGGCTTACGGGCCGCCCGACGCCTTCGGCTATCCGGCGCCGTACCCGGCCGGCGGATATCTCGACGCGCCGAAGAAGAAGCGCCGCAAGTGGCCGTGGATCGTCGGCGTGGTCGCGGTCATCGCCGTCGTGCTGGTCGTCGTCGGTGTCATCGTCGGCCGCAAGGGTTCCGGTGACCCGCACACGGCTGCGGACCGATTCTGGAGTGCGCTCGTCCAGCACGACACGAAGGCGGCCGCGAAGTACGTCTGCTCGAACAAGAACCTGACCAACAGCGCGGGCTTCCTGCGCCTCGTCAGCGATCTGAGGGGCTACGACATCGGCAGCGAGGCAGGTACCGGCAACACGCGAACCTTCCCGGTGACCGCGCACCTGACCGAGAACGGGCAGAGCGCCGACCTCGTGATCGTCACCACGGTCACGAAGAAGACCGGCGAGTGGTACGTCTGCGATCTGCAGAACCAGTAGCGGGGCGGGCGGTACGGTCGATCGATGACCGCTCAGCCCCGCACGGTGGTGGTGGTCGACGACGCCCCCGAGGTGCGGCTGCTGCTGAAGATCCAGCTCGAGCAGTGGGGCAACTTCACCGTCGTCGGCGAGGGCGGTGACGGTGTCGAGGCCGTCGATCTTGCGCGCGTCCACCAGCCGGAGCTGATGGTGCTCGACGTGTCGATGCCACGCATGGACGGCCTGGAGGCGCTCCCGCACATCGGTGAGGTGTCACCCGGCACCAAGGTGGTCATGTACACCGGCTTCGACGAGCGGGGGCTGGCCGCGCGGGCCCGCGCCCTCGGGGCAGCCGGCCTCATCGAGAAGTCGATGTCGATCGACGGCCTCGCCGAGCAGCTCGAGTCGGTGCTGCGCGCTGCGCCTCCCGTCAACGTCGACGCGGAGATCGCGCCGACGGAACCTGTCGAGGTGGACCCGTCCTCGCCCGAGCAGGTCCTCGGCGAACACCTCGAGAGGTTCCGCGAGGTGTTCGAGAAGGCCGCGATCGGCATGGCGACGATGACTCTCACCGGCCAGGTCGTGCGTGCGAACAAGGCACTGGCCGCGCTGCTCGGACGGGATGTCCGCGAGCTGGTCGGAATCGGTTACGGGTCGCTCGTGGCCGAGGCCGATCAGCCGGCGCTGGCCCGGGCGTTCCACGACGCGCAGCACGAGGGCGGTGTCGTCGTGCGCTTCGAGCACGGGGTGCAGGTGTACGGCCGATCACGCTGGTTGCTCGCCACGGTGGCACCCGTCCGGGACAGCCGGGGCCGCGCGCTCTACCTCTTCCTGCAGGCTCAGGACGTCACGGCTCAGCGCAGTGCCGAGGAGGCCCTGCGCCAGTCCGAGGAACGGTTTGCGCTGCTCGTCGAGGCGGTGCAGGACTACGCGATCTTCATGCTCGACCCGGGCGGCCACGTCGCCAGCTGGAACACCGGCGCGCAGCGGATCAAGGGTTACCAGGTCGACGAGATCATCGGCAGGCACTTCCGCACGTTCTACCCCGAGGACAAGCAACGGGCCAGGCACCCGGAGCGAGAACTCGAACTGGCTATCGAGCACGGCCACTACGAGGAGGAGGGCTGGCGCGTACGCAAGGACGGCAGCCAGTTCTGGGCGAGCGTTGTCATCACCGCGGTATATGACCGCAACGGGCGGCACATCGGTTTCGCCAAGGTCACCCGCGACATCGACGAGCGCCGCTCGATGATGCTCGATCGCGAACGCGCGGCAGCCGCCCTGTCGTCAGCGAACGCCGGCCTCGAGACGGCCAACCAGCGCCTCGAGCAAGAGGCTGCCGACCAGGCACAGTTCCTCGCCGTCACCGCGCACGAGATCCGTTCACCCATCGGTGTGCTGACCGGTGCAGCCAAGCTGCTCACCGGCCACTGGCCCGAACTCGACGAGGTCGAACGCTCCGAGCTGGTGCAGTCGATGTCGACCGCATCCGAACGGCTGCAGCGGCTGCTGTCCGACCTGCTCATGGCCTCGCGGCTCGAGGCGAAGGCCATGCAGTTGCAGCTGAGCCCGACCAACCTCTCCGAGCTGCTGCCCCGCACGATAGCCGCGGCCCGCGCCGCGCAGCCCGACGGCGAGATCCGGCTGATCGGTTCGCGGGGGCTGACCGTGCTCGCCGACGCCGACCGGCTCGCCCAGGCGCTCGACAACCTGATCGCCAACGCGTTGCGGCACGGACGGGCGCCGGTCGAGGTCGCGGCACAACAGTGCGGAGCGACGATCGAGATCACGGTGCGCGACTCCGGGCCCGGCGTGGCTGCCGACATCCAGCCGCGGCTGTTCCAGCGATTCGCCACCGGCACGAAGCGCGGTGGCACAGGGCTGGGCCTGTTCATCGTGCGCGAACTGGCTCGCGCGCACGGCGGCGACGCCTGGTACCGACCGATCGACGGCGGTTCGGAGTTCGTCCTGTCGCTGCCGACACCGTCGACGCCATGACCCCGGGTTCAGGACACCTCGCGAGGACGGAGTCACTAGTGTCCTACGACGTGGCTATCCGCGTCCTGCTCGTCGACGACGTGCTCGAGACGCGGCGGCTGATTCGCACCGCGCTGCGGTTCCGTGGCTCGTTCGTCGTGGCCGGGGAGGCAGCGGACGGCCGCGAGGCGGTCGCGCTCGCGGAGCAGACGAAGCCGGACGTCGTCGTCCTGGACGTCGGACTGCCCGACCTCGCAGGCCGGGACGTCCTGACCCGGATCCGGCACGTGTCGCCGACGTCCAAGGTGCTGATCTTCTCGGGCGTCGAACCCGACCCGGAGTCCGCGTTGGCCGACCGCGTCGAGGCGTTCGTGCTCAAGGACGCCGACCTCGACTATCTCATCGACCTGCTCGAGGACCTGGGCAGGCAGCGCGCGGTCCAGGCCATGCAGTCGCTCGCGGCCTCTCTCGAGAGCCCGGCGCTGGCACGCTCGTTCGTCCGCGCCACGCTCGCGGACTGGGACGTGGACGGGGTGACCGACGACGTGCTGCTCGTTGTCACCGAGCTGGTGGCCAACGCCGTCACGCACGCGGACACGGGCTGCGAGCTGCGCCTGTCGGTGAGCCCGGCGGCGCTGCGTGTCGAGGTCATCGACTACGGCGGCGGGACGCCCGACCCGATGCCGCCGAGTGTGACGCGCAACCATGGCCGAGGGCTGCATCTCGTCGACGCCCTCACCCTCGCGTGGGGCGTCGAGCCCATAGCGTCCGGCGGCAAGCTGGTCTGGGCCGAGCTGCCTTGGGGCATCACGCCCGGACCGGCTCAGTCGGTCGGCGGCACCGGTACACGCCAGACGACCTGAGTTCCGCCGTTCGGGCCCGGCGAGATCGTCGCACTGCCACCGAGTCGTTGGGCACGGGCGCGGATGTTGCGCGTGCCGTCGCCGACGACAGCTGCGGGCGCAATGCCCACTCCGTTGTCCGCGACCACCAGGTGCAAGGTGTCGTCCAGCAGCGCGACGAGGATCGTCACTGAGGTCGCGTTTGCGTGGCGGGCGACGTTGCTGAGGACCTCGCGGACGACCGCGAGCAGTTCGGCGCCGACCTCGTCGGAGAGGTCGGTGTCCAGCGGCCCGCGAAGATCCAGATCTGGGGCGAACCCGAGTGAGCGTCCGCTCTCGCGGGCGAGTTCAATGACCGATGCACGCAGGCCGTCGGCGTCGTCCGAGTCGGCTCCGATGGCGAAGATGACATTGCGAAGCTCGCGGATGATGCGGTCGGTCTCGTCGATGAGCGGCTCGATCGAGTCAGCTACCGCCGGATTTCTGGTCGCCTCGGCGTTGAGTGCCAAGCCGAGCGCGAACACGCGCTGGATGGTGAGATCGTGCAGGTCGGCAGCGAGCCGGTCGCGCTCGTGCCGCACGCTGAGCGACTGCTGCGCCAGGACGACGTCAACGTTGGTCCGCACGATGTTGTCGCGCATCCGGTCGACCGCCGAGGCGACGATCTCGACCTCTCTCGGCCCGGCGGCTGTGATGGGACGGAGGTAGTCGCCGGCCGCGACGGTCTGGATCTCGCCGAGCAGCCGGTTCAGCGGTCGCGTGAAGAACCGGGTGAGCAGGGCGAGCGCCAGCAATGCCACGACGATGGTGGTGATGAGCGCGGTGTTGGTCGCGATGTTCCCGTCGCGCTGCGCGCTGGACACCCGCCCGAGCTGCGTGCTGACGAGGCGGTTCGTGTGCTCGGCCAGCGCGCTGATCCGGGCGCGCAACTGATCGAACAGTGTCTTGCCCTGTGTCGCGATCTTGATGACCTCCGCGACCGGGATCGTCCCCCTGGTCCGCGCGGCGATCTCAGGCAGGGCCGATTGCTGTTGCCAGGTGGTGCCTGCCGCGATGGCTGCTGCCAGCAGCGACCGGGCCTCGCGGTCGTCGGCGAACATCTGGTCGAGGCGGCTTCGAAGGGAGGTGATGGCAATGCGACCCGCCAGATACGGCTGCAGAAACGACTTGTCGCCTGTCAGCAGATAGCCTCGCTGACCGGTTTCCTGGTTGATATAGGCGGTGAGCAGATCGGTCTCCGCCCTCTGCTGGGGCTGCAGGCGGTCCTTGATCGCGTTCTGGGCGGACGAGACGCGGTCGCTCTCGATCTTCGCCACCACCGCGGTGGACACGGTGGACGCGACGAGGACGGCGATCGTCAGCGTGACCCAGAACCGGAGACTGCGCCGGCGGGTGACAGGGCGGTCGTCGAGGTCGAGCACATGTTCGGGGCGCGGCATGCCGAGCGTGGGCGCCTTGCTGGGAGCGTCCGTCGGTTGGAGTTGTGGGGTCAACGGCTCGGCCTGTTGCTCGTCGTTCGCATCGATCTTCAGGTCGAACGCTTCGGATAGTTGCCGCTTCGCGGCGTCGGGGGCATCGGCGAAGCGTAAGGCGAGCATCGGTACCGCGTCGAGGCGATCGGGCGCTTGCCTGATCCGTGATTTGCCGTCCGTTCGGGCGATGCGCTTGTGCAGCTGATCATGGCCCCCGTACTTTACGGCGGCTTCACCGCCTGCCTGATTCTTGTCCGCCTTTTTCGCCTTGAGGTGCCCTGCCGATGTCGCGATTTGTCACTACCCCTGCGCTCTTTTCCGGCCGGTGTTCTCGGTCCTGGATCGCAGTCGTGCTGGTCTGCGCGGTGGCCGTGTCGGTGGTGCAGATCGTGGCTGCGGCGACGGCGCGGTGCGGCAGCGCAGGCAGCGCCCGCCCCGCTGGCCGATGTGTCGTCTGCCCCGGATCGGGTCTCGGCGATGCTGGCGGCGCATCGTCTGGGCCATCGTGTTGCTATCGGCGACGCGACGACTGAGACGTCGATGACCTACGCGAACCCGGACAGGCACAACACCTGCTGGCAACACGTGAGGCACTCTGCCGCTCAGGCGGCTCGAAGTGTGTACCGACATGTAGACGTGAGTGCAGGAATGTGCTGCGTCGTATGCTTCGGGGTCGGTTGGCAACACGGGAATACCTACGTGTACGGAGGAGCGGCAGGCTTCGCGTAGCCCGGGGTCAATATCGGCTGGGCCCGCGACACAGAAATCACTCATCCAGCTGGACGCAAGAAGGAGCTTTGGGTTGGGGTGGTTGCGGCGGCAATGAATGGGGTTTTTCCTGGCGTCCCGGTGGCTTCTGGAGTGGACGGAACTGGAACCATCGCATCTATCACAGAAGTCGATTCTACTGAGTTGAATGAGACTTATTGGCGTGTGAATCGTGCGATAAATGCCGATCCCTGCGACGGAAACTGCTATGAGCGAAAATCCAGATGAGAAAGAGTCTGAGCCGCGGCTCAGCCGGCAAGAATTGTTTGCCGACTTTGTTAGATTGGGCGTCCCTGACTACCCCCGCTGGGTGCGGTACGTTTCACTCGGCGTTACATCTCTCACCGTCGGAGTTTCTATGCTCGTAATTGGGTCCATTCGCCTTTACGAAGGCACTATAGTGGGTGGTGCCGTTATGTCGGTGTTTGCGCTGATAAGCCTGCCCATCGGTCTCCGTTTGCGTGCTGTCGAACGATCGGATCACCTCCTTACGCCCCATCTGCCGGGCAAGTCCTCTCGGAGCGTGTCGCACCCGAAGCGACGTTCTTGATGACCAACTATGCGTGTTCTGCGGCGGTGGCTGGGGGGCCGGCAATACACAAGGGAGCCATCACATCTCCAACGTCGATTGAACCGTTGGTCATTCATCTAATGGGCAGCCACCTTTAGATGACGCGTGCCACAAACATCCGACGACTGCTCAAATCGCTACTCCTCGGTACGGACGATTCGCCTATCGGATGGCGCAGACAATACATTTCGGACTCTGTTTGGTACTCTGCCGCATTGTTAGTGGCCGGCGCAGGTCTTCTCGTGTTCTTCCCTGGCTGGACCCGCCTGCTCGCGCTTCCGCCTGTGATCATTGCGAGCGTGGTGTTGCGCGCGGCATTCGTACGGTCGCGATCGGCTCGGTTGCAGAGGATGTCGCGGCATGCACGGTCCAAGCGTCGAGGACGGTCCAGGGGGTGACCACCGGGCAGCTGGACACCTCCAGCGGTGGTGGGGATTGGTTGTCGGACACCAACGCAGTGTCGATCCACGACCAGGTGTTGCGCCATTCCGGTGCGGCGGCGGCGCAGAACCACACTTACGACCCGGCCGGGCGCCTGGTTCAGGCCACCGATGTCCCTGCGGCGGGAGTGTGCACCACGGGTAGCTACCGTTTCGACGCCGATTCCAACAGACGAATTTGGTATAGATGACTCCTCACGACCTTTACGAGCTCCAGCCCTCAGAATTCCAACTTGTGAAATCGCTGCTCAGCGCGGTGATAACGGATGATCGGCGCGCTTTCGACGAAGTTTTCGACGCAGCCAACTTGGTGACGAACAAGGCTTTGCGCGCCGATATATCCGGAATTGCAATGTGGATGGCGTTCAGCGTTGTTCAGTATAGGCGACGCTTCCGGTTCCGCGTGTTTGGAGCCGCACATCGCATTGCGATCGTCGACAACTTGGTCTCGGGGCCGTTCGGTGATCTTCTTGACCCAGTCATTGCGCGGACAAGGCTCGAGTTCATTTTCGACAAAGCTTCCGACGCACCCGACGTTTCGGTGGCGTCGATGAATACGGCAATACTGCTGTGTGGCTATCTTTTCCGGCATGAACTCAGACATTGGGAGCGTACGTACCGTGCGCTCACGCGAACGATGCGGCGGCGCTGGGGTGTGCGTCAAGGCTTCCGGACTTGAGTGTCTCCGGGGTGGCCCTAACCGATATGCGCCTGAGCTCAACTCCGGTGCGGCGGCGGCGCAGAGGAGGTAAGGGCGGCTCGACCTGGATGAGCTTGACCGCCACCAACGGAGATGGGGCCGCACTGTCGCCCACAGCAGCCCGCAGTTCAGCCAGAGCTTCAGCTATGACCCGGTCGAGCGGCTGAGCACCGTGCAGGACACCTACACCGGCGCCTGCACGACCCTCGCGTACGGGTTCGACGCCGACTCCAACCGCATCAGCCTCACCAGCTACCCCGCCACCACGGGCGGCGGTTGCAGCACCAGCACCGCCCCGATCATGGCCAGCTCGTGACGTCCGGATCAAGCCAGTTGCAGCGCGCTGCGTTGCACTATGCAATTTGGTACCTGCGACTTGGCCCGGCATTACTGACAGTCGCGGTCCTGTGCTCGCTCGCTTCGCCTCTGGTGGGTAGCCAAACCTATACGATCCCGCTGCTATGCGTTGCAGCTATGATGGTGGCGGGATTGATCATCTCCATCATGAGTGACTTGGCGTTCCTATTGGGCCGAAAAGGCACGTCTGAACTTGTAACCGGGCGAGCCATGTTTTGGCGCAAAGCTATTCGGTTGGCATATAGAAACCGGCGCTAGCGTCGGGCGCCCTTTCGAACGTGCCGCGACACCGCCGACTTCGAGGTTATTTGCTTCATATCTCTGCACCACCAGGTGACAACAACCTGGTATGACGTGGCATGGGTAGCAGCGCGCACCACGCCACCGTCGATGAGCCGCCTGCCCGTCGTCCCGACGGTGGATCGGTGTGTGGCTCGGACTGTGCTGCGTCAGGAGATTCTCGACGAAGATGTGGCGAGGATGTCGAGATCGGCCTGGCGGCTCCGTCCCAGGGCCAGATGCGGCCACCGTGGCCGCACCGCACCAAGGAGGCCCAGCATGACGAAGTACCTGTTTCTTAAGCACTACCGCGGCGCCCCCGAGGCCGTCAACGACGTCCCGATGGACCAATGGACCCCGGAGGAGGTCGAGGACCACCTGCAGTACATGGCCGACTTCGCCGCCCGGCTCGAGAGCACCGGTGAATACGTCGACAGCCAGGCTCTCTCGCCCGAGGGCACGTTCGTCCGGTACGACGGGGAGGGCCGGCCGCCGGTCACCGACGGGCCCTTCGCGGAGGCCAAGGACCTGATCGCCGGCTGGATGGTGATCGACGTCGACACCTACGAGCGCGCGCTCGCGCTCGCCGGCGAGTTGTCGGCAGCGCCCGGAGCCGGCGGGAAGCCGATCCACGAGTGGCTCGAGGTGCGCCCGTTCCTGAGCGCACCGCCGACGGTCACCGAGTGACCCCGGACCGGCTGAACTGCCAACGGCAGATCAGGTGATGGACGAGCTGCTGCTGAGGGAGCTGACTCCTGCGGTGATCGGCGTCCTCGTGCATCGCGGAGTTGACTTCGCGACGGCCGAGGACGCCGTGCAGGAAGCACTCATCCAGGCCGCGCTGACCTGGCCGGACCGGCAGCCCGCCGACCCGAAGGGCTGGCTGGTCACGGTCGCGTGGCGCAAGTTCCTCGACGCCCGCCGCTCCGTGGTCTCGCGTCGGGACCGGGAGCAGCGGGTCGAGGCCGAGCCGCTGCCCGGACCGACCGAGACCGCAGACGACACGTTGCAGCTCTTCTTCTTGTGCGCCCATCCGTCGATGACCCCGGCGTCGGCGGTGGCCCTCACGCTGCGCGCCGTCGGAGGCTTGACCACCCGGCAGATCGCGCAGGCCTATCTCGTGCCGGAGGCGACAATGGCGCAGCGGATCAGCCGGGCCAAGCGCACGGTCGGTGACGTGCGGTTCGAGGAGCCAGGCGACCTGGCGACGGTGCTACGGGTGCTCTACCTGGTCTTCAACGAGGGCTACACCGGTGACGTCGACCTGGCGGCGGAGGCAATCCGGCTCACCCGGCAGTTGGCGTCGATGACTGATGACGAGGAGACCTCCGGGCTGCTGGCGT
>JAVHVN010000203.1:0-7195 GCA_032160545.1 Pseudonocardiales bacterium
CGGGTCCGTCCGGGGTCTCGGGTTCGTCCGGGGTCTCGGGTTCGTCCGGGGTCTCGGGTCCGTCCGGGGTCTCGGGTCCGTCCGGGGTCTCGGGTCCGTCCGGGGTCTCGGGTCCGTCCGCAGCGGGTGGCCGCTCGCTGCTGACCGCACGCACGCAGTCAGCGGGTCCGCAGTCGGCTCGGGCTGTGCCGGCGACCGCGGCCGCTCCGTTCCCGGCAGCGGGGTCCGCCCCAGGTACGGCGCCCGTCGAGCCCGCCGGGCGGCCGGCGTCCGCCTCCGCCACCGTCGTGGAGCGTTCGTATCGGCACGGCGTCCCGGGCCTGCGGTTCGCGGGTGGCCTCGGCATCGGGGCCGCGCCGATCACTGCCGGTGCGGCGAGCGCGCCCCGGACCGCCCTCGGCACCCTGCGCCGGTCGGTCGGCACCGCGCATGCCCTGCGCCCGGGCCTGCGCATCCCGGACGCGACGCCACGAGTGGTGGCGCTGCCGTCCGCCCGACCCGACGACGCCGAGCCCGCGGTCCGGCGCAGCCGCACCGGCCGCGCGTCCGCAGGTAGCCGTTCCGCGACTGCCGCGTCGGCGCCGGCATCCGCCACCCGTGGCCCGATCACCGCGACTGGGTCGAGCCCCGCGGGCACCGCGCCCACGACCACGGCACCGACGACCGGTGCACGCACCTCGACACCCGCCCTGCCGTCGACGACACCTGCTCCGACAGCGTCGCCGGCCAACCAGGGCGCCGCGACAGCCGCCCGGACCACCTCCACAACTGGGACGGGCGCCACCCGGGCCTCCGTCCCGGCCGCAGCAACGACCGCGGCCGCGGTCGCGACACCGCCCGGAAGTTCCTCCGCGCACTCGGCGCAGCCGGCTGATCTGCCGCACGCCGGCGGCACCGCTGCGGCGGCCTCCCCTTCGCAGGGCACTCGCGCTGGTGTGCACCGGGCGCCCGAGCCGGGCACCGCGACGTATCCGGCCGGCACCTCGCGCGACGGCGCCGACCGAGCCAACCGAGCCGATGGCGCCGACCGAGCCGGCGCTGCGGGCGCAGCCGGCACCACCCTCATCCGGCGCACCACCGCGGCGAGCGCGCCGGCCGGCCTCGGCATCGCGAGCTACCGAACCCTGCGCAACGCGTCCCAGACGAGCGTCGAGGTGCGCCCCGCGCTGTCGGCGCACCGGCTCCCGGCGTTCGGAGCTGCGGCCGTTCTCGGGGCCGGCGAGCTACGCCGCTCCTCGGCGTACGCGGACGACGGCGGCAGCGTCGCGGCGCGCTACGGCGCGCCCGTGCGGCGATCGTCCGTCGCAGCCGAGGCACGGGCACCGGGGGCATCGGCCGCCCCGAGCGCCCCGCGGGCATCGGCCCCCGGCGGCTCGCCGGCCGGACCGACCGCGCTGACGCCGGCCGCAGCGGGTTTCGGCGCCGTTGCCATGCCCGACCTGCTCACCGTCCGCCGCACGGCCACGCACGGTGCGCGCGCCGACATCGACGTCGGCCTGCCGACAGCGTTCGGGGTCCCGACCGCGATCCGGCCGGCGACCACCTCGGCACCGGGCACCGCAGCGGTGGGCGCGCCGGTCGCAGCTGCGGGCGCCGCGATGTCCGGCCCGGGGGCGTCCGCGCTGGCGACCCCCGGCTCGACGACCGGGCCCGCGGGCCGCGGCACGCCGTCGCTGGGCACCGCACCGAACTCCCGACCCGCCCCGCGCCGAGAGGTCGCCGAGCGCGGTCGGGCTGCGATGCGGTCGTTGCTGCCGGCCCCACCGCCGGTCAGCCTGCGGCCGTCCGCCCACGCGGGCCCACCCGTGCCGGCCGCCGGCAGCAGCGCCACGATCGCGCGCTCGGCCGTCGCGACCGCCGGCGCCGGCGCGGCGACTGCGATCCGCCGGTCGGCGCTCGCCGATGCGAGCGCCGACCTGTTCCGCGCCGACGACCTGACCACCGCAATCAGCCGCAAGCTGGCTACCGAAGGGCAGGCCGCGATGCCGTCCGAATCACGAGGGCTGCAGTTGGTGCGGCCTCCCACAGCGAGCAGCCCGGCGACCCCCGGGCCAGGCGCCGCCGAGGCGATACTCGCCGATCCCCGGCAGCTCGACGAGTTGGTCGACGCGGTGGTCGACCGGATCGAGCGGCGGGTCGTCGACGAACTCGAGCGGCGCGGCCGGCGCCACGACCCGGGAGTGTTCTGATGGCGGAACTGGAAAAGGCGTTCCTCGCTTTCGAGGGGGACGGCCCCGCCAAACGGCTGCCCTGCCTGTTCAACCCCGACACGATCACGATCGGCAAGGGCAACTCGTGGGAGGGCACCCCGATGCCCGGCAAGGGCGTGCCCACGATGAAGTTCCTGGGGCAGACGTCGGCCACGATGTCCTTCGACCTCTTCTTCGACACGACCGCAGAGGGCAAGCCGGTCACCGATTACACCGACGTGCTGCTCGGGCACATGGAGGTCGACAAGGAACTGCCCGGCACGGACGAGAGCACGAACAACGCTCGGCCGCCGTACGTCACGTTCCACTGGGGCCGGCTGGTGTCGTTCCCCGCCGTGATCGACAGGGCATCGGTGACGTTCGACTACTTCTCGGCGTCCGGCGTCCCGCTGCGCGCGAAGGTGCACCTGGACCTCACGCAGTACGAGGCGTCCACCGCCTTCACCAAGCAGAACCCCACCTCCGGCACGCCGCAGCCGCACCGCGTCCACCGCGTGCAGCCCGGCGAGACCCTGGACCGGATCAGTGCGCGGTACTACGGCGACTCCACCCAGTGGCGGATGCTCGCCGCCGCGAACGGCATCGAGGATCCGCTCGGCATCCGGCCGGGGTCACTGCTGAGCGTGCCGCTGCTGGGCACCTGATGAGCACCGCAATCGGCAGCCTCGCCCCGGTCATCAAGCGCGGCGGCGCCGTCATCGACGACAAGTGGATGAACCGTCTCGTCCTGATGCGGATCGAGCGCGCGGTGGGGCTCGTGGGCCGCGCCACCATGCGGTTCACCGACGACGGCTACACGCTCTCGGCCGCCGACGTCTTCACACTCGGCACCACGGTCTCGGTCTCCGAGTCCGGCGGCGGGTTGCTCTTCGAGGGCAGCGTCACCGGTATCAGCCTGGAGCAGTCCGGCGGCGGCATCCCGCAACTCGTCGTCGTGATCGACGACGCGGCGTACAAGCTCGGCCGGGGGACGAAGGTCGTCACCCACCTCAACACCAGCTACAGCGGGCTGGTGCGGCAGATGGCACAAGCCCACGGACTGATGGCAAAGGTCGACGCCAAGAACATGTCCGAGTCGATCGACTACCTGCTGCAGGCGGGTACTGATCTCGAGTTCCTGAACACCATCGTCGAGCGGCTCGGGGCGGTGTGGTGGCTCGAGGGCGACAAGAACCTGCTGGTGACCAACATCGACGTCGAGTCGCCGGCCTTCATGCTGACACTCGGCGAAGAGCTGGACGAATTCTCGGTCCGCGCGTCCGGCCTGCGCCCGACCGAGCTCACCGTGAACGGCTGGGATCCGGCCAACCAGCAGGAGCTCGAGGGCAGGAGCACCCCGCCCTCCGGGAACGGGCAGGCCCGGCTGCTGGAGAAGTACCTCGGCACCAAGCCGTCGTCCGCGTTGACCGCCGCGCCGGCCGCCATGTCGGACGTCCCACCGCTGACCAACGCGGAAGCCACCGCCATGGCCACCGGCCGCTTCGGCGACTGGGCCGCGGCGGCCGTCGTCGCTCGCGGCGCCGGTGACATAGACGGCCGCGTCAAGCCGGGCATCACCATCGGCGTGCGGGACGCGGGACCGGCATCCGGCAACTACCTCGTCACCGAGGTGGAGCATGTGTACGCGACGTCCGGTTTCACCACCCGGTTCACGGCCGGCCCGCGCCGACCGGCCGGCCTGGTCGACACGCTTGCCTCCACCCCGGCCGACCCGGGCTTCCTCATCTCCGGCCTGGTCGTCGCCGTCATCACCGACAACGACGACCCGGACGGAGCGGGCCGGGTCAAGGTCCGCTACACCGGCATCAACGGCCAGATCGAGAGCCCGTGGGCGCGGGTGGTCACGCTGGGCGCCGGCGCGGCGCGAGGTGCGGTGTTCCAGCCCGAGGTCGCGGACGAGGTGCTCGTCGGCTTCGAGCGCTCCGACACCCGCCGGCCGGTCGTGATCGGTGGCCTGTTCAGCGACAAGAACACGCTGCCGACGGGCGAGAAGTACGTGACCGGCGGCGCGGTCAACTACCGCCGCATCACCTCGCGCAAGAACCACATCGTCGAGTTCGCCGACGGTACCGGCCCGTCGACCCAGCACATCCTGCTGGGCCTCGGTACCGCCGAGCACAAGTTGCGCCTCGGCGCCGACCGGTTCGACATCGAGGTCGCCTCGGGCAAGCCGCTCACCATCAAGGCCGGCAGCGCCAAGTTCGACATCTCCAGCTCAGGTGACATCACGATCGAGGCCAACAACATCACCATCAAGGCGCAGATGGCGCTCAAGCTCGAGGCCGGCACGCAGGCGGAGCTGAAGGGGACGGCGCAGACCGCCATCCAGGGTGCGCAGGTGCAGGTGAAGGCCGACGGCGTCGGCAGCATCGAGGCCGGCGGCCCGCTGACGCTCAAGGGCGCCGTCGTGGGGATCAACTGATGACCGAGATCTCCTCGACGCGACCGGAGGAGCCGCCGCGCTACGACCCGACGTTCGTCGGCCGCGGGTTCAGCTGGCCGCTGACCGTCGACCACACCGGGTCGATCAAGCTGACCGACACCGCCGAGGACATCGATCGCTCGATGCGCATCGTGCTCATGACCGCACCGGGTGAGCGCGTCATGCGCCCCCGCTTCGGCTGCAAGATCTGGGACCTGCTCTTCGAACCCGTGACGCCCGGCCTGATGGGACTGATCATCCAGGCGGTGCAGCAGGCGCTCGGCCAGTGGGAGCCCCGTGTCGACATCGAAGAGGTGAACCCCGTGCAGGACGACGACGACGACGCTCTCGTGCGGGTGTACATCCGCTACCGGGTCCGGGCCACGAACGACCGGCGCAACCTGGTCTACCCGTTCTACGTCATCCCGCACGAATCGGAATAGAGACCGCGATGCCATTACCCGCGCCGGAACTGGACGACCGCAAGTTCCAGGACATCGTCGACGAGGCGAAACGCCTCATCCCGCGGTACTGCCCCGAGTGGACGAACCACAACGTCTCGGATCCGGGCGTCGCGCTGATCGAGCTCTTCGCGTGGATGAGCGAGATGGTGCTCTACCGCGTCAACCAGGTGCCCGAGCGGCTGTACGTGCACTTCCTCAACATGGTCGGCATCGAGCCGTTCCCTCCGTCGGTCGCGCGCGTCGACCTGACGTTCTGGCTGTCGGCCGTACTCGACTCGTCGGTCGTCGTCCCGGCCGGAACGCAGGTGATGACGACCGCCGGCGCGAGCAGCGGTCGGGACGAGGCCGTCGTCTTCACGACGTCCGATGATCTCGTCATCGCGCCGCCCGAGCTCGTGGCGGCCAAGACGATCACCGCGCGTGACGACCGGGTCAGCGACGTGTGGGACGACCTGCGCTTCGACGTCGTCGGCGTCTCGTGCTTCCCGTCCCCCGAACTGACTCCCGGCGACGCCTTCTACCTCGGTTTCGCGCGCAGCCTGGCGGGCACGGTGTTGCGGATCTCGGTCGCCGCGCAGGCCGAGGGCATCGGCGTCGACCCGCGTGACCCGCCGATCGTCTGGGAGGCGTGGAACGGCGAGGCCTGGCTGACGGTGACGGTCAACGACGACACCACGGGCGGCCTGAACCGCGCCGGCGAGATCGTGCTGCTCGTGCCCATCGAGCACGAGCTGATGACGATCGGCAACACGCCGGCGTACTGGCTGCGGGCGCGCCTCGTGGCGCCGAAGCAGGGCCAGCCGACGTATCAGGCTTCCCCCCGCGTGCGCGCCGTGACCGCCGCGACCCTCGGCGGCACCGTCGCGGCCGAGCACGCCGAGAACATCCCGGGCGAGCTGCTCGGGCGCAGCGACGGCGTGCCGGCGCAGGCGTTCCCGGTGTCGCACACTCCCGTGTTGCCGCGCCGCGACGGCGAGCACGTCCGGATCACCGACACCGACGGCACCACGCACGACTGGGCCGAGGTCGAGGACTTCACCGGGTCCGGCCAGCACGACCGGCACTTCGTGTGGGACAGCGCGAGCGGCACCGTCCGCTTCGGCCCGCGGGTGCGCTACCCCGACGGGACGGTCCGCCAGCACGGGATGATCCCGCGCGACGGAGCGCAGGTGGCCGTGACCGGCTACCGGCACGGCGGCGGCGCACGCGGCAACGTCGGAGCCCGCACCCTCACGGTCATGCGCTCGACCGTCCCGTACGTGCGCGGGACGATCAACCTCGCGCCCGCGACCGGAGGCGTCGACGCCGAGACGATCTCCGAGGCGAAGACCCGCGGCCCCCTCACCCTGCGCACGGGACAGCGGGCCGTCACCGCCGGTGACTACGAGCGGTTGACGCTGGAGTCCTCCACCGAGGTGGCGCGGGCCCGGTGCCTGCCGACCTCGCGCGACAACGGATCGGTCCGGGTGCTCGTCGTGCCCGCGGTACGCCGCGACGCCAGCGCGCACCAGCTCGACGACTTCGCCATCGCCGCGCCGCTGATGCGGCGAGTGACCGAGCACCTCGACGCGCACCGCCTCGTCGGGACCGCGGTCGAGGTCGGCACGCCCTACTACCAGGGTGTCTCGGTGGTCGCACTCGTGCACACGGCACCCGGCCGGCCGGCCGGCCTGGTCCGGCAACGGGCGATGGACGCCTTGACCCGGTACATCAACCCGCTGACCGGCGGCGCCGACGGCGCCGGCTGGCCGTTCGACGCCGACATCAACGCCGCCGCGGTCACCCAGCTGCTCGAGTCCGTCGAGGGCGTCGAGCGGGTCGAGGAGGCGCTGCTGTACGAGTACGACCTGCGCACCGGTCAGCGGCTCGGCTCGGCCAAGGACGTCATCCGGCTCGACCGGCACTCGCTGTTCCTGTCGGCCGGCCACCAGGTGGTCGTCCGATGAGGGGCACACCGAACACGTTGCTGGTGAGGCGCAGATGACCTCGCTCGTCCCGCGCGACAGCGCGCTGCCCGAGGGCGTCCGTTCGGCGCCGCGCAGCCCGCACTGGATGCTCAACCAGCTGCCCGTCGGCATGCTCGACGGCGACTTCTTCGT
>JAVHVN010000206.1:0-15004 GCA_032160545.1 Pseudonocardiales bacterium
GGCCGTCGGGGCCGCCGAGCATGCACGCGAAACAGCCGCGGTCCACCTCGACGACGTCGAGCACCGCACCGCCCTCGCGTACCCGCACGCACCGGCGGTTCGGCACGTCGGCGTACCACGCGGCGCCTGTGTCGTCGAGGCAGATGCCGTCCGGCGACCCGCCGTCGCAGTCCGCCCAGACGCGACGACTCGTCAACGAGCTGTCCGCCCCGACGTCGAACGCGCTCAGCCGCCGGCCGTGTGACTCGGCGACGATCAACGTGCGGCCGTCGGGTGTGAGCGCCATGCCGTTGCCGAACTCGAGGCCGTCGGCGACCTCGCGCACGGTGCCGTCCGGGCTCACCGCGACGAGGTTCGTCCCGTTCACGAACGCCGTGCCGCGCTCGTCCACGACGATCTCGTTGAAGACCGGCGCGAATTCGCTGAGGTCGGCGTGCGGGACCAGCGAACCGTCCGCGTCCTCGCGCAGCAAGAGCGCCTCCTGGCCGGACACGACCAGCAGTCGGCCGTCCGGAAGCCAATCGATCGAGTACGGCAGCGTCGTCGGGACGTGCGCCATGACCTCGGCGTTGCCGGCGGCGTCCAGGGCGACGATCTCCTGCGTGCCCCAGTTGCAGAACCAGAGCCGGTCGTCGTGCCAACGCGGTGACTCGGGAAAGCCCAGCCCGTCGAGCAGCGTCCTCACAGCGCCCCCACCAGGTGGCCCGTCAGCGCTCGTGGTTGCGAGAGCGCGATCAGGTGCCCGCCCGGCAGCACCGTCGGCTCGACGCCGAGGCGCTCGCGAGCGACCCGCTGCTGGAACGTCACCGGGAAGAACCGGTCGTCCGCACCGGCGACGACCGAGGTCGGGACGTCGGGCCACGCATCGATGTCGCACGGGGACCCGAAGACGGCGTCCGACTCCGGGCGCTGGTACGGCTCGCCCTCGGCGGCGACCTCGGGGTCGACGTCGTGCAGGAAGTACGTGCTCAGCTCGAACTCCGCGGGGTATCCGTGCGCCTGCGCCGCCGCGACGCGCGCCTCGCCGGACCCGGTGTTCCCCCACCAGTCGCCGGCCGTCTCGCCGGGCAGCGGGATCATCCCGTTGACGAGCACCAGCGCCCGCACCGACGTGCGAGCGGCGGCGGCGACCGCGGTGAAAGCCCCCAGAGACTGCCCGACCATCACGACGTCGCGACGGCCGCCGATCGCGTCGAGTGTGCGCTGCACGTACTGCGGCAATCCAGCCGCCGGATCGTCGCCGGGCAGGTCGACCGCGATCGGCTCGTGCCCAGCTTCGCGCAGCAGCGGCTCGACGCGGCTCCAGTACCAGGCCACCCCGCCCGCTCCCGGCACGAGGACGAAGGTGGTCATGCCGCCGGGTCGGGAGCGAGACCTGCCGCCATGAGCCCGGCGGGAAAGCGGGTCTGGAAGTCGATGACACCGACCCACGACGGGCGCACGACGATGCGCGCCATCGAGGCGCCTGATTCGGCTGTCGCTCTGGTCGTCGCGGCGCCCGCCTCGTCGCCGTAGTAGCGCCGCTGGGCCAGGTCGTACTCCTCGACCACGCCGGGTTCGACGCCGATCTCGGCGCTTCCCCTCAGCATCAGCATTTCCGGCGGGGGACCCGGGCGGTCGATCGTGACCGCGACCTGGGGATTGCGGCGGAGGCTGCGCAGCTTGCGGCTCTTGGCGAACGTCGGCAGGACCAGCTCCCGCCCGTTCCAGTGGAACAGCATGGGGATCAGTCGCGGCGTGCCGTCCTGCGCCAGGTACGCCAGCCGGGCCAATTCGGTGGACGCGAGCAGGCGTCGCGCGGCTGGATGATCGAGTAGGGCCAGGTCTCCTTGCTCCATGCTCCTAAGTTAGGACCATAAGTACGAAAGAACAACTCACCCCCGCGTTAGGATCGTCGCATGGCGTCTGGTTACGACGACCCGTGCGGTATCGCGCGGGCCATCGAGCTCGTCGGCGACCGCTGGGCGTTGCTGGTCGTGCGCGAACTCGTCTTCGGCGGCAAGCGCTTCGCCCAGTTGCGAGCGGGCCTGCACGGCATCAGCCCGAACGTGCTATCCCAGCGGCTGCGCGATCTCGAGGCCGCCGGCGTCGTTGCGCGTCGCGTCGTCGAGCGCCCGGCGGACGTCACGCTCTACGAGCTCACGGCCCGCGGTGCGGAACTCGAGCCCGTACTCCTCGCGCTGGGCAGGTGGGGCAGCCGCGAGGCGATCACCTCGAGCCAGGAGCTGAGCGTGAGCGCGCTGCTGCTCGCGTTGAAGACCACGTTCGCCCCTCGGCGGCCCCGGGACGCCGCCTACGCGCTGACGATCGACGGCGAGCGATTTCTGCTGACCTGTGCCGGTGGCGAGTTCAGCGTCCGGCGCGACGGCTCGTCACCCGCCGACGCCGAGCTGGTCGGCGACGCGGCGACGGTACGGAAAGTCGTCTTCGGCCGAGAGACGATCGGCGATGCCGAGCGTGCCGGCCGATTGACCGTCACCGGCGACCGCCGCGCGGCGGCGCGACTGCCGCGGATGTTCCGCGTGCCCACGGCGGCCTGACGCCGGCAGGTCAGCCGATCTTCGCCAGCCGGTCCGAGACCGTCGACACCAGCGACTTCTCCAATTCCTTGTCGACCGTCGCCCCGACGTTCACGAGCTGGACCTGCGCCTGGATGAACGGCGCCCGGAGATACACGACGTCGGTGTACACGGCCACGGTCTGGCCGCTGACGTTCACCGGCAGCGTTGCCGTCGCCCTCGCAAGGACGTTCACGGGGTCGGCCCCGGTCGGCTTGCTGATCTGCGCGGTGACCGCGCCGAGTTGCGAGCCTTTCGGCAGGCCGGCCTTCGCCTGCGCCTGAATGAGGGTTTTGAAGCACCCCGCCGCCTTGTTGCTGAGTAAGGCGGCGGCGGTCCGGTCGACGTCGGCGCGCGATGTGAAGCTCGCCGACTCGGTCGAGACCTGGGTTCCTTGCAGTTTGAACTCCGGCGAGTGGACGTCGGCGACGCGATGCCTGGCGGAGTCCGGCACGCCGATGCAGGTGGTGAACGCCGATTGCGCCTTGTCTGCCGCCACGTTGTCCTTCAACGCCGTCGCCTTCCAGCCGGACATGTCCTTCGCCGTCAGCACCGTGGTTGCCAGCTGTGCCCTCGTGGCGGGCGCCGTGGCCGTACCCGAGACGGCCGACGGTGACGGCAGCGACGAGAAGATGCTGGACGTCCCCGGCGTGGTCGACGGCGGGGCGTACGGGGTGGAACTCGAACAGGCTGCGACGAGCGCCGACACGGCGGCGAGCAGGACGAGCGGCACGAAACGGCGCGGCATTGACGATCTCCCCGGTGGAGCGGCGGTCGCGCCGACCCTAGATCACGTCGTGGAGCGACACGTATCGGCGTGCACCCGGTCACATCGCGATTTCAGGGTTCAGGCGGTCGTGAGGGCGGGTAGGCCGTTGATCGACGGACAGTTCCAGGTGAACGACCAACTCGCAAGGAGGCACCGTGCGAATACCGCGGATAGACCCGCAGAACGTCGTCGGCCTGCTCGACAAGACCGTCGGCCTGGGCAAGGAGATCCTCGGCAACGTGGCAGGCCAGGACCGGCTCACCAAGGCCGGCCAGGTGCAGCAGGAGAAGGGCACGCAGCGGCTCCAGGCCATCCAGTCCGAGCTGCGGGCCGACAAGCACGAGTCCAAGGCCGCGGTCGCGGAGCGCGCCCAGAAGAGCGCGCAGAAGACCAAGGAAGCGGTGAACAGCTGATGGGCGTGGGAGAGAACATCAAGGGCACCCTGAAGGAGAAGGCGGGCGAGCTCAGCGGCAACGACGAACTCGAAGCCGAGGGTCGGGCCCAGCGGCAGAAGGGCGAGCAGCAGACCCGCGAGAACAAGGAGCGCGCCGAGGCTCAGGTTCACGAGAAGAAGGCCGACGCGCTCGAGCGTGAGCAGGACGCCCTCGAGGACTGATTCACCGGCATCGACGAAGCCCGGGCCCTGCGGCCCGGGCTTCGTGTGCTCCGTCCCCGCGGCGCGCGCGGCGGTCAGTCCTTGATGTCGCAGATGACGCTGCCGCTGGTGACGACGGCGCCGACCTCGGCGGCGAGCGAGGTGATCGTCCCGGCCTTGTGCGCGTTGAGCGGCTGCTCCATCTTCATCGCCTCGAGCACGACGATCATCTGGCCCGCCTCGACGGTGTCGCCTTCGCTCACCGCAACCTTCACGATCGTGCCCTGCATGGGCGCGGTCAGCGAGTCGCCGGAGACCGCGGCCCCGCTCTTCTTACCCGCCGACCGCTTGGGTGCGGCCTTGCGCGTGCCCCCGCCACCACCCGAGGCGCCGAAACCCGCGGGCAGCGAAACCTCGAGGCGCTTGCCGCCGACCTCGACCACGATGGTCTCGCGCGAGGCGGTCCCGTCAACGTCCCCAGGGGCGGTGGCGCCGGCGAACGGCTCGATCGTGTTGTCGAACTCCGTCTCGATCCACCGCGTGAAGACGGTGAACGGCTCGGCGGTGAACGCCTCGTCGCGGACGACCGCGCGGTGGAACGGCAGTGCGGTCGCCATGCCCTCGACGACGAATTCGTCCAGTGCGCGGCGGGCGCGTTCGAGTGCCTCGGTGCGCGTCTCGCCGGTGACGATCAGCTTCGCCAGCAACGAGTCGAAGGCACCGCCGATGACGGACTGGCCCTCGATGCCCGAGTCGACGCGCACGCCGGGGCCGCCCGGTTCGCGGTAGGTGGTCACCGTGCCCGGTGCGGGCAGGAAGTTGCGGCCGGGGTCCTCCCCGTTGATGCGGAACTCGAACGCGTGCCCGCGCGGGGCAGGGTCCTCGCTGAACCGCAGCTGCTCGCCCTCGGCGATGCGGAACTGCTCGCGGACCAGGTCGATGCCGCTCGTCTCCTCGGTGACGGGGTGCTCGACCTGCAGGCGGGTGTTCACCTCGAGGAAGCTGATGATGCCGTCGCTGCCCACGAGATACTCGACGGTGCCGGCACCGGAGTACTTCGCCTCGCGGCAGATGGCCTTCGCCGACTCGTGGATGCGGCTGCGCTGGTCGTCGGTGAGGAACGGTGCCGGTGCCTCCTCGACGAGCTTCTGGTTGCGACGCTGCAGCGAGCAGTCGCGGGTACCGACGACCACGACGTTGCCGTGCTGGTCGGCGAGTACCTGGGCCTCGACATGCCGGGACCGGTCGAGGTAGCGCTCGACGAAGCACTCACCACGACCGAAGGCGGCCACCGCCTCGCGTACCGCGCTGTCGTAGAGCTCGGGGATCTCGTCCATCTCGCGCGCGATCTTCAAACCCCGACCGCCGCCGCCGAAGGCGGCCTTGATGGCGATCGGCAGGCCGTGTTCCTCGGCGAACGCGACGACCTCGTCGGGGCCGCTGACCGGGTCCTTCGTGCCGGGAACGAGCGGGGCGCCGGCCCTCGACGCGATGTGCCGTGCGGTGACCTTGTCGCCGAGGTCGCGAATCGCCTGTGGCGACGGCCCGATCCAGGTGAGCCCGGCGTCGAGGACGGCCTGCGCGAAGTCGGCGTTCTCGGACAGGAATCCGTAGCCGGGGTGCACCGCGTCGGCGCCGCTCTGCTTCGCAGCCGAGATGACCTTGTCGATCAGGAGGTACGACTCGCCCGGCGTGTTGCCGCCGAGGGCGTATGCCTCGTCGGCCATGCGCACGTGCAGGGCATCGCGGTCAGGGTCGGCGTAGATGGCGACTGAGGTGTAGCCGGCGTCGCGGCAGGCGCGGATGACCCGGACCGCGATCTCGCCGCGGTTGGCGATGAGCACCTTGCGCACTGTCACCCCTCCAGTTCGCGCCCCGAGGCGCAGCACTTCGCAGACTACAAGGGCTTACTCGGCCCTCAGCTCGGCGAGTCGGCCGCGGCACTGACCTGCGACGACGGTCACTTCGGACAGGGTTCGGCGCAGGTCGGCCTGCCGCTCCCTGAGATCGGCGGCGATCTCGTCGAGGCGGCCGAGCAGCGTCTCGAGCTGCCGGACCTCGGAGGACTCGGCGCCGTCGTACATGTCGACGATCTCGCGGCATTCCTCGATCGTCATTCCGAACCGCCGCCCGCGCAGGATCAGTTTGAGCCGGGCCCGGTCGCGGGCACGGTAAAGGCGGTTCGTCCCGACTCGCTCGGGTTTCACCAGCCCCTGCGCCTCGTAGAACCGGAGGGTCCGGGTCGTCACCCCGAGCTCGTCGGCGAGTTCACCGACGGTCCAGGTGCGGGCGGACTCCCGCGTGGTCGGCATGGGAGCTATCGTATTGACGTTGACGTAAACGTCAACCACGGATGAGGTAGTGCAAGGAGGCTCCGATGTTCGAGCTGTCGCCCGACCACGAGCAGTTCCGCAAGGTTGTCCGCGACTTCGCCGAGGGTGAGATCGCGCCGCACGCCGGGCAGTGGGACCGCGAACACCGCCTCCCCCTCGACGTCGTGCACAAGATGGGCGAACTCGGTCTGTTCGGCCTGTCTGCTCCTGAGGAGTACGGCGGCGCCGGCGCCGACTTCACCGCCCTCTGTGTCGCCATCGAGGAACTCGGCCGGGTCGACCAGTCGATCGGGGTGACGCTCGAGGCAGGGGTCGGGCTGGGCATCAGCCCGATACTGACCTTCGGAACGGACGAGCAGAAGCAGCGCTGGCTGCCGGACCTCGTCGCCGGGCGCGCGCTCGCGGCGTTCGGGCTCACCGAACCGGAAGCCGGTTCGGATGCCGGGGGGACGCGCACGCGTGCCTCGCTCGACGGCGGCGAGTGGACGATCAACGGGGCCAAGGCCTTCATCACCAACTCGGGGACCGCCATCACCTCGGTCGTCACCGTCACCGCGCGTACGGGTCCCGACGAGATCTCGGCGATCATGGTCCCGTCGGGCACACCGGGGCTCGTCGTCGAGCCCCCGTACGAGAAGCTCGGTTGGCACGCCTCCGACACGCACGGGCTGACGTTCGACGACTGCCGCGTCCCCGACGCCAACCTGCTCGGCGAGCGGGGCAAGGGGTTCGCGCAGTTTCTCGCCGTGCTCGACGACGGCCGGATCGCGATCGCGGCGCTGGCCCTCGGCCTGGCGCAGGCCTGTCTCGACCTCTCCACCAAGTACGCGCTCGAGCGGCACACCTTCGGCGCGCCGATCGGTTCGCGGCAGGCGATCGCCTTCTCGTTGAGCGATCTCGCCGTCGCCGTCGAATCGGCCCGTCTGCTGACGTACAAGGCGGCCTGGCTCAAGGACGCGCATCGCAGCCGGCGCGACGTCAAGCAGGCCGCTGCCATCGCGAAGCTGCACGCCACCGAGGCGGCCGTGTCGGCCACGCGCGTCGCGACGCAGATCTTCGGCGGCAACGGTTTCATGGAGGAGTTCCCGGTCGCACGGTTCTATCGGGATGCCAAGATCCTCGAGATCGGCGAGGGGACCTCGGAGGTACAGCGCATGGTGATCGCCCGCGGCCTCGGCCTGCCGGTCTCGTGACCATGTATCAACCGGCGCGCGAGGCGCTCCCTGTCTTCGGCCGGATCCCGGTGGCACGACCCCGCGCGGGTCGTCCGGTGGGGGCCGGGACCGGCACTCCTGTTCGCGTGCGCCGGGAGGGAAGCGCGTGAGCGAGAAGGAGGTCGCGGCGGCGCGTGAGGCGACTCTCGCGCCGCCGTCGGCAGCCGCCGCGAAGCTGGCCGCCCAGAACAAGCTGTACGTCCGCGATCGGATTGCGTTGCTGCTCGACGCCGGTACGTTCGTCGAGGACGGCCAACTCGCCAATGCGCTCGCCGCCGACGGCGGATTGCCGGCCGACGGCGTCGTCACCGGTCAGGGCCTGGTCGACGGGCGCCCCGCGCTCGTCGTCGCGAACGACCCGACGGTGAAGGCCGGCTCGTGGGGTGCGCGCACGGTCGAGAAGATCATCCGGGTCACCGAGCGCGCGCTCGCCGAGGAACTGCCGATCTTCTGGCTCATCGACTCGGCCGGCGCACGTATCACCGATCAGGTGGCGCTGTTCCCCGGGCGCCGCGGTGCGGGGCGGATCTTTCACAACCAGGTGGCGCTCTCGGGCAAGGTGCCGCAGATCTGCTGCCTGTTCGGACCTTCCGCGGCGGGCGGCGCGTACATCCCGGCGTTCTGCGACGTCGTGATCATGGTCGAGGGCAACGCCTCGATGTACCTTGGCTCCCCGCGCATGGCCGAGATGGTCGTCGGCGAGAAGGTGTCCCTCGAGGAGATGGGCGGCGCGCGGATGCACGCCACCGTCTCCGGTTGCGGCGACAACCTCGCGACCGACGATGCCGACGCGATCGAGCAGGCGAAGCTCTTCTTCTCCTACCTCCCGACGTGCTGGCGCGAACCGGCGCCCGACTCGCTCGCCGAGGACCCGGCCCTCCGATTGGCGGACGACGCCGTTCCGGCCGACGAGTCCGTCCCGTTCGACATGCACGGGGTGATCGACGGCCTGGTCGACGCGGACTCCTTCTTCGAGCTCAAGCCCCTCTTTGCCGCCGAGCTCATCACCGGCTTCGGTCGCATCGACGGACGACCGGTGGGGATCGTCGCGAACAACTCGGCCGTGCGGGGTGGTGTGCTCTTCGTCGACTCGGCCGACAAGGCGGCGCGGTTCATCTGGCTGTGCGACGCGTTCAACCTGCCGCTGCTCTACCTCGCCGACGTCCCCGGCTTCATGATCGGCAGCGCCGTCGAGAGGCAGGGCATCATCCGCCACGGCGCCAAGATGATCACTGCGGTCTCCGAGGCCACCGTGCCCCAGCTGTCGGTGATCGTGCGCAAGGCTTATGGGGCCGGCCTGTACGCGATGGCCGGCCCGGGCTTCATGCCCGACGCATGCATCGCACTACCCACCGCGAAGATCGCGGTCATGGGCCCCAGCGCGGCGGTGAACGCGGTCTATGCCAACAAGATCGAATCGATCGCCGATCCTGATGCACGCGCGGCCTTCGTCAGCGAGAAGCGCACCGAGTACGAGGAGGACGTCGACCTGCTCCGCCTCGCGTCCGACCTCGTGATCGACGCGATCATCGAGCCGAGCGAGCTGCGGGCGGAACTGGTCCGCCGTTATTCGGTGCTCGTCGGCAAGACCCGTGAGATCGCCGTCAAGCGGCATGGAGTGCCGCCGACATGAGCACCGGATCCAGCGACGCGATCCGGGTCTCGGGGGCGCCGTCACCCGCCGAACTCGCGGCCGTCCTCGCGGCGCTGCGAACGGCCGACAGGGACGCTCGATCGAGCCCGTACGAACGCTGGCGCCGGCTTCGGCTCGCGGTCCTGGATACCGGTCCACGCCGCTGATCTGTCATCACCGCGCGCCGGCGAGATCGAGGCGGGACAATCGGCGGGTGAGGCACGACGATCCGCGGCCGGGCAGCCTGGCCGCCCGGATGGCAGTGATGCACAGCGCCACACCGTGGGCGGTGCGCACCGTCGTCGGCGTCGGCACGGTCGTCGCCGCGGCGAACCTCGTCGGCGGCGCGGTCATCACCTTCCTGCTCGCTGCCCTCAACACCCGCGCACCGCAGGGCCAGCGGATGACCGTCCTCACCTTCTCGCTCGCGTACGTCGCGGCGGCGCTGGTGCTCGGGACGATGCTCGGAGTCTTCGTGCACCGGCGCACGCTCGCGTGGCTGCTGCGTGGCCGGCAGCCGACGCCGGAGGAAGCGGGCCGGGCCGTGCGTGCGCCGCTCGACCTGGCCGTGATCACCGGCGGCTTCTGGTTCTTGGGCGCGGCAGTGATCAGCTCGCTCGTCTGGGGACTGGGCAGCGGCGCGAGCGTGGTGCTCGAGGTCGCGAGCGGGCTTGTCCTCGGCGGGTTGACCACCGCTGGGGTCACCTACGTCCTGGTCTCGCGAGTGAGCAGGCCGATCACCCAGCTCGCGCTCTCGACCGGTCAGCGCGGGTCTCTTGCCCTGTCGGTGCGGTGGAGATTGTTGTTGCTCTGGCTGCTCACCTCCGCGATCCCGATCCTCGGCATCATCCTCGTCCTCGCGGCGCCCGAGGGTCGCAGCCACATTCGCGGTGCGGGCATCGCGCTCGGCGTCGTCGCGCTGTCGGTCGGCGTGCTGTCGAACGTCCTCGCCGCACGCAGCATCGGCGCACCGCTGCGCGATTTGGCTCTCGCCGTGCACCGCATCGGCGAGGGGGATCTCGACACCAGCGTGGTGGTCGACGACGCCGGTGAGATCGGGATGCTGCAGGAGGGCGTCAACCAGATGGCCGCCGCGCTGCGCGAACGCGACAAGGTGAACGACCTCTTCGGCCGGCACGTCGGTACGTCGGTGGCACAACAGGCGCTGCAGCGCGGCGTGACGTTGTCGGGCGAGTGCCTCGACGTGGTGGCGCTGTTCGTCGACATCACCGGGTCGACCGCGCTCGCCCGCACCATCGATCCGCAGCAGATGGTCGAGATGCTCAACCGGTTCTTCGCGATCGTCGTCGAGGCGGTCGAGGACGCCGGTGGCCTGGTCAACAAGTTCGAGGGCGACGCGGCGTTGTGCGTGTTCGGCGCGCCGATCGAGATTCAGGACCCGGCGAGCGCCGCTCTGCGCACTGCGCGGCGTATCCGCGACGAGGTGTGCACCGCCGGTGAGGTCGACATCGGTGTCGGGGTTGCGGCCGGGCCTGTCGTCGCGGGACAGATCGGCGCCGCGACCCGGCTCGAGTACACCGTCATCGGGGACGCCGTCAACGAGGCGGCGCGCCTCACCGCGCTCGCCAAGAAGTGCCCCAGCCGGGTGCTGGCCAGCCAGGCAGTGATCGACGCGGCCGCTGGGCCGGAACGGACGTTCTGGACCACGTTGCAGACCGTGACGCTGCGGGGGCGCGACCGGCCCACCGTCACGTGGACCACGCGCGCCGACGCGCCGTGAGCCGAGCCGGCGATCAGTCGCGCTCGGCGGCATCGGCCAGTCGCTCGACGATCACCTCGTTGACGGCCGGCGGAAGGACGAACGGCAGTCGCAGGTGGCGCTCGTCGCGACCGTGGACGTCGAAGGCGGTCGCGGGCAACAGCCGGACCCCGCGCCGCAGCATGCGGTTGCACAGCGAGGTGGACAGGTCAGCCGGCAGTGTCGTCCACAACGACATGCCACCCGCTGGAATCGGCGCCCTCCACTCGGGCAACCGGTCCGCGAGACGCGCGTGCAGGTCGTCGCGGTAGCGGCGCAGTTCGGGCAACCGGTCCCGGCGGACGTCGGCATGCCGTTCCAGCAGCCAGGCCGCACGGGCCTGCGTCTCCGGTGGAGCGCTGAGGTCGAGCATCGCCTTGGCCTGGTTGATCCGGCGGATGAGGCCCGCGGGCCCGCGCAGCCAACCGACTCGCAACCCCGCCCAGTACAACTTGCTCATGGAGCCGATGGAGACGACCGGTGCCTCCGGGGCAGCCGCGGCGACGGTCTGCGGACGTGGGCCGTCGAGCCGGATGTCGGCCATGGCGAGATCCTCGACCACCAGCAGGCCTGCCGTCGCCCGTTCGGCGAGTTGACGACAGCGCCCCCAGGTGAGTTGCGCCCCCGTCGGGTTGAGGTACGTCGAGGTCACGAAGACTGCGCCGCCGAGCCCAGCCGGAAGCTCGTTGGGCACCAGACCGTGGTCGTCGGTAACGGTCGGTCGCAGACGCAGCGGGTGGGCGCGCAACGCGGTCAGAATCGTCGGCGACGTGGGCGATTCCACCGCGACGTCCGATCCTGGTGACAGCAAGGACGCGGCGATCCAGAGCGCCTGGGCCGCGCCGCTGGTGATCGCTATCTGATCGGGGCTGGTCGGTGCGCCGAGGCGCCCGAACCATGCGCAGACCTGCTCGCGAAGTTCGTCCAGCCCGGACGGGTGGTACCCGTGCGTGGTGCGCTGCAGCGACTCGACCTCGGCGGCGTACCGCGACTCGATGACGAGTTCGTGCGCAGGCAGCGCGGCCACGGCGAGGTCCAGGGGCCGGCTGCCGCTCAGCAGCAGGTCGACGAAGGAGGCGGCCGTTCGTCGACGCCGTCCGCTGACGGGAACCGTTCGCGGCTTGGCCCAGGTACCGACGCCGGTACGGCGCCCCACCAGGTCGAGTGACTGCAATTGGTCGTAGGCGGCCTCGACGGTCCGCCTGCTCACCGAGAGCGCGGCAGCGAGCGCGCGCTCGGAGGGCAGTCGCACGCCCTCGCGAACGGTGCCCTCGTCCATCAGAGCCGCGATGCGCTCGGCGAGCAGCGCGTACAGCGGTCCGTCGCCGCGTGACCAGTCGGAGAGCAGCTGGACGAACTCGGTGTCCGCGAGTGGACGCCCGGGTACGGAATTGGCACCTGAATTGGCCCTGGGGTGCAGGCGCCGCTGCGGACGACCATTGCCGGATGACGATTCCGAGCGTGCCGATCGAGTCATGATTGCCGATTCCCGGGGCCGATTGACCGAATACGAGTATCGAGTGGTCCCGTCCATATCCCTCACCGGCCGCGACGCTCGAACCGCGGTGACGTTCGAAGCGCAACGACTGGTGTGCTCATGGATCCCCGAGATCGAGACCATCTTCGAATTCGATGTGGCGGCGGCGATAGGACGAGTGGCCGATCGGGCGGTCGCCGACCTCCGCGCGTACGCCGACCGCGACCCCGCATCGGGCGGCGACTGGCGGTACGTCCTGGCAGCCTACCGCTGCTATAGGGCGGTTCTCGCCTATCGGATCGCGCATTCGATCATGACCGAACGGCCGAGCGAGAACGAGCCGGCGGGCACGGACGCGCTGCGCCGCAGGATCGCACGTCGGATCTCGGAGCGCAGCGCGGCCGACAGCGGAGTCGAGATCCACCCCGCGGCGCGAATCGGTGAGCGTTTCGTCGTCGATCATGGCATCGGCACCGTCATCGGTGAGACCGCCGCCATCGGCGACGACTGCTATCTGCTGCAGGGAGTCGTGCTGGGCTCGAAGCGCATCGCGGACAACCCGGCCCGGCAGCGCCACCCCACGCTCGGCAACCGGGTCGAGGTCGGTGCGTTCGCTCGCGTGCTCGGCGCGGTGACAGTCGGCGACGACGCGGTCATCGGTTGCCACGCTCTGGTCGTCGACGACCTGCCCAACGGTGCACGAGTGAACGTGGTGCCGCAGCAGCAAGTGATGTTCACGGCGCATTCCCGTCTCGAGACCTGAGGAGTCAGCCATCCCTGGATCAGCACGGAGTCCCAAGGTGTCCGCGGAGCGTCGGTCGCTCGTCGCGATCGTGATGCTGTTCACGCTCGTGTGCCTCATCTGGGGTACGACGTGGATCGCGATCAAGTACAGCGTCGAAGACCTCGACCCCTTGGTCGCCGCGGGCCTGCGGTTCCTGGTCGCGGCGCCGCTGCTGATCGGTCTCTGCCGTGCCAGGGGCATCCCGCTGCGCTTTCCCCCACGCCTCGGGTGGTTCGGTGTCTTCGTCACGATCTGCTATTTCGGTCTGCCCTATCTGCTGCTGAACGTCGGTGAGCAGCACATCTCCTCCGGCCTCACCGCCATCTGTTTCTCCTCGGTCTGCGTACTGATCGTCGTGATGAGCGTGCCGGTGTTGGGCAACCGACTCGCGCCTGCCCAGTTGGTGGGTGTGATCGTCGCCTTCGCGGCACTGGTCACGCTGGTCACTCGCTCCGCCGACGTGTCGGCACACAGCGTGTGGGGAGTGGCAGCAGTCCTGGGCGCGGCGGTCATGCACTCCTTCTCCTACGTCATGACGAAGAAGTACGGCGCCGCCGTGCACGTGCTCACGCTGAACACCGTTCCGATGGCGATCGCAGGTCTCCTCCTGACCGGTGTGGGCCTCGCGACCTCGGGCGGTGGCGGGGGGCACTTCACCGAACGCGGCGTGCTCGCGACCCTCTACCTCGGCGTCGTCGCCTCGGTCGTCTGTTTCTTGGCCTACTTCTGGCTGCTGCAACGTCTCGACGCGGTGACGGTCTCCTTCGTGTTCGTCATCTTCCCGGTGATCGCTCAGGTGCTGTCCGTGGCGTTGGAGCAGACCCGCTTCGACGTCGGTGACGTCGCGCTGACCGCGGTCATCCTGGGTGCGTTCGCGTCGACGCAGCTCGCCGGGCGCCGGAAGGCCAGCGCAAAGCGACCGGTACCCAGCGCGGAACAGTTGGAGCTGATCTACGAGGCGGCCCGGCGCGCGTACCCGGCCGAATGCTGCGGGTTCGTGCGCCGAGGTGGCGTGAGGCAGTGTCGCAACGTGATCGAGGAACTGGTGGCCGCCGGGCTGATCGATCTGACCCGAGATCAGCGCTCGGGCTTCGCTTTCGCCTCTGAGGACCTTCTCGAGCTGGCCGCTTCGATAGACACCACCGACCCGGTGGTTCTGGTGTATCACTCGCATCCCGACGCCGGTGCGTACTTCAGTGAGGCGGATCAGCGATACGCCGTAGTCGATGGCATTCCGGTGTACCCGGTGGACCATCTCGTCGTCGACGCTCGGGCAGATCACGTTGGCGGCGCACGGCGGTTCAGTTTCGACGACCGTGCGGGTCGCTACGTCCCGGTCGAGGTGTACGGCGATCCGGCGCCGGCCGGTGACGCGCCGGTCGGCGCGCGGTCGGTCGCGGATCGCCGACGGTGAGCACGACGCTGGCCGGTTCGGTGCTGGAGACGATCGGACGCACGCCGGTCGTGGAGTTGCGACGGCTGACCGCCGGCGAGGATTGCCGGATCTTCGTCAAACTGGAGATGCTCAACCCCGGCGGAAGCCATAAGGTCCGCATCGCGTTGGCGATGGTGCACCGCGCCGAGCAGGAGGGGTTGCTGCTCCGCGGTTCGGGGCAGACGATCATCGAGCCCACCGGCGGCAACACCGGTTTGGGGCTGGCCATGGTCGCTGCCGTGTACGGCTACCGCCTGGTGCTGGTCGTCCCTGACAACTACAGCTCGGCGAAGCAGCGCCTGCTCCGAGCCTACGGCGCACAGGTCGTCCTCTCCGATTCCCGCCTCGGGGGAAACTCCCACGGTGAGCGCGCAGTCGAGCTGTTGTTCGACCATCCGGACTGGGTGCTGCTCAACCAACAGGGGAATCCGGCGAATCCTGGCGCGC
>JAVHVN010000208.1:0-21397 GCA_032160545.1 Pseudonocardiales bacterium
CGCCGTTGCCGACGCGCGCCGCGCTGGCGTCGGTGGAGGCGCCACCGTCGATAGCCGGTACGTCGGCGTGGCGGGGGACGAGGTGCGATCAGAGGTGCTCGCCGTGCTGGTGACGGGATCGACGGCCGCGTTCGTCGAAGGCGATCGAAATGCGGAGTACCCGGTTCGTGTGGCGGTGACCACGAGCACGCAGACCACGGCAACCAGCAGCGGAACCCACGTCCACGGTGGCACGCGCCGCCGCCGTCCGGACCGATGCCGGCCGAATTGATGCGGCCCGGACCGATGCCGTGCGCGGTTCGGCAGTTCCTGATCCTCGATGACCTGTCCCGGAAGGCTGAGTACGACGCGTCCTGCGGTGGGCGATGGGCGGGCGCGTGGCCCGCACGGATGAGACGCTCACCGGACGTCCCACATGACGCGCCGTGCCGAAATGGGGCAGAACGGTCTTGAGCTGACGCTCAGACAGCGTCCCTGCGTTCGCGCTGCCGGCGGTCGGGCAACTTCGGATTGCGCGGTGTCGCGATGACCGTCGGATTGTCCACCTCGAGCACCGCGCTGTGGTCCAGCAGGTCGGTGTCGAGCGCGGCGACCGCGGCGGAGACCGCCGCGAGTTCGGCGTCGGGCAGCGCAGTCAGGACGTGCTCGCGCAGCGCCGACAGGTACGCCCGCTCGCCGGTACGCGCCGCGGCGATACCGACCGGTGTCAGGGTCGCGAAGACGACCCGACGATCACCGTCGGAGTTGCGCCGGTCGATCAGGCCTTCGCGCCCCATCCGATCGGCGAGCTTGGTGAATCCACCCGAGGTGAACGACACCTCGCGCGCCAGCTTCGACATCGGCAGCCGATGGCCGTCGGCGTACAGCAGCCGCCGCAGCACAGCGAACCACTGCGCCGGCACGCCCGACTCCTCGACGTCGGCCATCAGTCGCTGGTCGACACGGGTGATCACCTCGACGACCGCTCGCCAGTGGGCGAGCAGTTCGTCCACCGCGTCATTGCGCGCCATGGTGCGTGTCCGTCCTAGGCAGTCAGGGCGGGATGCTCGCCGCCGCCGCCCTCAGCCACGATCACGCGGTTGCGCCCCGCATTCTTGGCGAAGTACAGGGCTGTGTCCGCAGCCCGGAGCACTTCGCTTAGATCATCCCCGTGTGACGGGTACAGCGCCACTCCAACTGACGCGGCGAGTGTCGAATCGCTGCCGGTGCCCATGTCGGCGAGCGAGATCGACCCGATCGCCGAGCGGATCCGTTCGGCGGCCGCGACCGCGTCGCTCGTGCCCAGGCCGGGCATCAGCGCCACGAACTCCTCGCCGCCGAAGCGGCCGACGATGTCGTACTGGCGCAGTTCGCGCTTCAACCGCAAGCCGACCGCCTGAAGTGCCGCATCTCCGACGAGGTGGCCGTAGTTGTCGTTGACCGCCTTGAAATAGTCGAGGTCGATCAGCAACAGCCCAGCCGGAGTGTGTTCGCGCGCCATGCGATCGAGTTCACGCAGCGCCGCTTGCTGCCATGCGATCGCGTTGAGCAGGCCGGTCTTCGCGTCGAGCGCCGCCGCCGTCTCGAGTTGCTTGACCAGCGCCCCGCGCTGCAGCAGCGCCATCGGCAGCAGCACCAGCACGGCGAGCTCAGGCTGGTGCAGCAGCACGATCGCGGACATAACGGCGAGACACAGCGTAGAGATTTCGAGTGCGTTGTCGGCCGCCGTGCCGATGATCCCCACGGGTGCCTCGGGGTTGGCCGAACGCGCGGCGCAGACGATCAGCAGCCGGTTCGTCGCGGTGTACGCGAGCGCGGCCACGACGATGGCGAGGGCGGAGGCGAACTCGCGCGACCATCCCGACAGCATGTCGCCGGTGCTCTCGCGTACCGCGTTGGCTGCGAGGCAGGCCAGCACGATGGTCGCCGCGGAGTACACCTTGCGAAATGCGTACTGACCGGACGCTTTCTGGCGCCGTATCCATACGTCGAATGCCATGACGACGGCCAGCAGGGCGGCGTAGGCGGCGGGTAGGACAAGCGCGCCGGCGAAGGTCCAGACCGAGGTCATGTCGGGTTGCGGTCCGGTGCTGATCAGCAGGCGCAGCTTGCCGACCTGCAGGGAGATCTCTTCGAACACGACGCACAGCGCCGCCAGGAACGCGAACCGCCAGAAGGCCCTTGGCCCCGGATCGGCCTCGAGCAGCGCAACGAAGACCAGCACGATGGCGATCGTCTCGACGGAGGCGAGCAACACGAACAGCCGCCGTGGCGCACCGCGCAGTCGTGTGCCGGCCCACGGCGCCGTCTCCGGCTCAGTCTCGGTCAATGTCCCGATTCGTCCCTGATGTGAATCGTGCGTAAGTTCACAGAGAGTACCGGCTGGTCAACCCGGGGCAACAGCGTGAGGCACGGCATCGCGCCTTCGGTGGGTGAACGGAACACCTGTTCACCGACTCCCCGGGCAGAGCTGGGCGCGCCGACAAACCGGTCGGGGCGTTCCCCCCGCCTGACAAGGACGCTACGTTGCGCAAAGTAGGTACGCCAACTGACGCAGAAAGGCAGACCATGAGCAACTGGAGCTGGTAACGCAGCGTGTCCGATTCCTTCTTCGAGACAGGAGCCGCCCGATGAGCAACTGGAGCTGGTAATCCCAAGTCCGTCACCCGCAACGAAAGAACAGGAGCCGCCCGATGAGCAACTGGAGCTGGTAACCCGATGCGCCCGATCACGCCCTCTTCGAGACAGGAGCCGCCCGATGAACAACTGGAGCTGGTAATCCCTACCCGGACGCCCGCCACGCACGAGTGCTCGCCACCGCCAGTCCGACACCCAGCACGGCCGCGACCGCGCCGGCGAGAGCGACCGCGTCGGCGGCGCCCATGTGCTGCCCCAGAAATCCGAAACCGAGCACACCCAGTCCTTGCACGGCCGACATGCCTGACCCGACGAGGCCAAGCACGCGACCGCGCCGGGTGTCCGGAACGAGCTGCACGAACGCCGCGGCCGCCTGCACCTGGTACGCGGCGAAGGCGCCGAGCAGCGCCCACAGCACGATTGACACGCCGAGCCCGGGACGGGTCGCACAGGCGATCATCGGCACCGCGCTCGCGACCGCCAGCGGTCCCATCAGCCGGGCGCGTCGCTGCGGGGTGAATCGCAGGAACACGAGAACACCGATCGCCGTGCCCGCGGGTGGCGCCGCCATCAGCAGTCCGACCGCGATGGCCCCACCGCCCAGATCGGCCGCATACGGCGCGGCCAACGCCTCGGGCACCACATGCAATGCGGCCAGCCAGCCCAGGCCCACGAGAGTGCGCAGCCGGCGGTCCTGCCAGACGAAGCGCCCGGTCGCCCGGACGCGTCCTGGCGTCCACCGACGACGCGGCGCGGCGACCGGCGGGCGGGGCCGCTCGCGGACGAACAGCCGAACGATCACCGCCGAGACCGCGAAGGTCAGCGCGTCGAGCGACAGCGCACCGTGAGCCCCGATCGCGGCGACGGTGACGCCACCCACCGCGAAGCCGGCGAGTTGGGCGCTCTGGCCGGTCAGCATGCGCAGCCCCATGCCGAGGACGTAGCGCTCGCCCCCGACCACTTCGGGCAGCAGCGCGGCCTGCGCCGCCGCGAGCGGCTGCCCGACGAGTACCACCACGACCAGGACCGCACAGGTGGCCCCCAGTGGTACGGCGGGGATCGACATGACGAGCACGCCCACCGCCGATGCTGCGTCGCACGCCACCATCACCTCTCGGCGCGGGAAACGATCGGCGAGACCCCCGAACAGGACCCCGCCGAGAATCGCCGGAACGAACGTCAGTGCGTAGACCAGCGCCGTCAACGCCGTGGAATGGGTGTGGCCGAAGACCAGGACTGACAGCGCGACGCGGGCCAGCTGATCGCCGGCCAACGACTGGGCCTGGGCGAGCCAGAGCGCGCGGAACTCGCGCACACCCAGAACCTCGCGAAACGACGTCCTGCGTGCGGCGCGGTCGGTCGAAGCGGTGCTCATGATCAGCGCGGAGGTTACGGGCAGCGAGGCATGTCGAACAGTCCCAATACACGTCCTGCCGTAGATTGGGTGAACCTGGGCGCCGGTCAACCAGTACCGCCCGGATGCGGACGATCAAACGGACGGCGGCCGTGGCAGCGATTCAGCAGGCACCTCGAGTGAGGTCATTGCGGTGAACCCGCTCCGCCGTCGGAGTTCCGCCCGTCCTCGACGCGGTCACGCAGGGCGCGACGACGAGTCGCGGCTGAGCCTGGACCTGCCGGCGGCGATCAGGCGCGGCCAGCTGCGGCTCGAATACCAGGCCGAACTCGACCTCACCACCGAGGAGGTGCTCGCCGTCGAGGCCCTCGTGCGGTGGGACCATCCTGAACTCGGCGTCCTCGGGGCGGGGCGCTTCATCCGGATCGCCGAGCACAACGGCATGATCGGCGAACTCGGCAGATGGGCCCTGCGCACCGCCTGCGCGCAGCTGGCGGCATGGCAGGACGCGACGCCCGGGCTCGAACTCGTGCTCCGCGTGAACGTCTCGCCGGTGCAGCTGTCCGATCGGAGCTTTCCCGACCTCGTCGAGCAGACCCTCGCCGACACCGGCCTGGCCGGCGCCGCACTGTGCATCGAGGTCACCGAAGACGCCGAACCCCCCGATCGTGCTGGAATGATCGACGTCCTGCGCCGGGTGCGCGCGAGCGGGGTCCAGGTCGCGCTCGATGACTTCGGAGTTGGGCGCAACAGCCTGTTACGGCTGCGCGAGCTGCCCTACGACGTGCTCAAGATCGACCGGTCCTTCGTCGCCGCGTTGGGCACGTCGCCGAGCGAGTCGGCGATCGTCGCGTCGGTCATCAGCCTGGGGGCGGCGCTGGGGATGGACGTCGTTGCCGAGGGCATCGAGACCGAACAGGCCCTGGCCGAACTGATACGCCTCGGCTGCCGTCGGGGGCAGGGCTACCTTCTCGGCGAACCCGCCTCGGCCGAGGCGATGGCGTTCGTGTTGTCGGCCCGGACATCCTGAGCAATCCCGACTTGATGCCCGAACCGACCTGTGTTAATTTCCCGTGAGGTAGTGAGCGATCGCTGCTGGCACGGCGAGTCGGGCGGTTCCCCCGCCTGCTCGGCTCGATGCAGTACAACAGGTCGACACAGGTACCGAAACCCCCGCCGGTATCTAGGTCGACGACACAGAACCGGCCCCCCGCATTGGACGTGCAGGGGGCCGGTTCTGTTCCGGTTCCGGCGCGGCTCGCGCTACGCCGGTTCGGATCGAGACTCGTACGTCGGACGGTTCTTTCGCCCCCGCGAACCGCCGTCCTGATCGAACGCCCTCGCCCCGCACCCGCGACTGAAATCTTCCACGGAAGTAAATTCGGTGTCAAGCGTTGGCGCGGCGTGTCCCGGTGATTGCTACTTGCCACCCTCGTTCAGCTGGACGGTCAGCGGGGCGAAGCCCGTCCCGGTCGTATCGAGCCCGCTCTTCTTGAGCTCGGCCAACGCCTGCGTGGTGTAGTCGTTGGTGTACGCCAGACCCGTCGGCGTTCCCTTGATCACGGTTGCCCCGTCCGCATTCTTCGTCTCGGACGCGATGGTGACGGTGCGGTCCCACGCAGCCTTGTCGACCATGCCGATGCCCTGCGGCGACGGCCAGATCAACTTGTTGACCTCGTTGACCTGCCACAACTGGTGGCTGGCACCGAGCTTCGACCCGGCCTTGACGACCAGGTCACGGCATTCCTGGGCGTGCGTCGCGCAGTAGATCCAGCCCTGGTAGCTGGCGGTGAGGAACTTGACCGTCGTCTGCTGGAACGCCGGGTCCTTCAACTTGGTGGTGTTCGCCCAGACGGCGTCCTGCAGCATCGCGGTGCCCTCGTTGTTCCAGTTGAGCATGTTGAGATCAGACGGCTGGTACAGGTTGCCGGTCTTGGGGTTCTTCGCCTCGAGCACCTGCGCGTATTCGTTGTAGATCATTGCCTGGGCGGCGTCGATGTCTCCGGCGAGGAAGGCGTTCATGTCGAACTGCTGCTGGACGATCCGGACGTCCTTGCCGGGGTTGAGGCCGTTCTTGGTCATGGCGGCGAACAACTCGTACTCGTTGCCGAAGCCCCAGTCGCCCACGTTCTTGCCCTTGAGGTCGGCCACCGAGGCGATGTTCTTGTCCTTCATCGAGATCTGCAGCGTCCCCGAGCGCTGGAACACCTGCCCGACGTCGGTGATGTTGGCGCCCTTCTCACGCGACTGCAGCGCCTTCGGCACCCAGGCGATGGCATAGTCCGCCGACCCGCCGTCGGCCACGGTCGTCTGCGGCACGGTGTCCGTTCCAGCGGGGACGATCTTCACGTTCAGGCCCTGATCCTTGTAGAAGTTCTTGGCGAACGCGGCGATGTAGCCCGCGAACTGTGCCTGCGTCACCCACTGCAACTGCAGGGTGACGTCGGTCAGCTTGCCGCTGGAAGTGGTGCTGCCGGTCCCGCTGCCTCCGGTGGACTTGTTGCCGCTGCTGCTGCATGCGGCCAGTCCGGCGACGGCCAGCGCCGCGGTCAATCCGGCCAGCGCGCGTCTGTTGAGCCTGATCATCGGTCCCCTCCTCGTCGTTGCGGTGATCGCGGCAACGTTGCCGACGGCTGTGGTGGTGAGTCAGGTCAGCGTCGCCGCGCGCCTTCCCAGTACGACTCGTTCGAGCACGAGCGCGGCGAGGAAGAAGAGCAGTCCGAGAATGACGGCACCGAACACCGAGGCCCAGGCGGCGGGGTAGTCCGTGGCGCCGACCGAGGAGGTGATGCGCGAGCCGAGGCCGTCCTGCAGGCCGCCGAAGTACTCGCTCACGACGGCGGCGATGACAGCCAGCGACGACGCGATGCGCAGGCCGGTGAAGAAGTGTGGCAGTGCGCCGGGGATTCGGATCGTGCGCAGCACCGCGGTGCCCGATGCAGCGTAGGACTGCATCAACTCGCGATGCACAGCGCTGAGGCGGGACAGGCCGCGGTAGGTGTTCACGAATATCGGGACGAAGGCACTGATCGCGACGACCTCGCGGCGGGGGAGCGGCGACAGTGACGAGTACATGTTGTTGAGCAACGGCGCCAGCGCGACGATCGGCGTCGCGGCAAGCGCGGCGACGAGGGGGACGATCGCACCGCCGAGCACCGGAAGCCGTGCGGCCACGGCCGCCAGCACAACGCCGACGACGACACCGATCACCAACCCGACCAGCGCGTTGAGCCCGCTGTGTTCGGCGGCGCGGATGATCTGCGGGTGCGCATCGCCGGCCGCCGTCCAGATGTCGCTCGGCGCCGGGAGCACGAAGGTGCGCACGTTCGCGGCGCGGACGAAGACCTGCCAGCCGACGACGAAGAGCACGCCGAAGGCGACGGGCGGCGCAACCGTCCCCCCGAACCGGCGCAGCGCAGGGGTCACGGCGCTCACAGCGCCCCCTGGGCACGGACGGCCCGGTCGACCGCGACGCCCACCTCGACGGTGTCGGGGACCGGCCGGCCACGCAGCGCCTCGCGGACCTGGGTGATCGCGGCATAGAACTGCGGTGCCTCACGGGTGTCGTCGGTGCGATCGCCCAGGCTCACCGCGATCGTCTCGGCGATCCGGCCCGGACGCGGCGACATGACCACCACCCGGTCGGACAGGAACACCGCCTCGGGGATCGAGTGGGTCACGAACACCACCGCGGCGCCGGTCTCACCGGCGATGCGGACGAGCTCGTTCTGCATGCGCTCGCGGGTCATCTCGTCGAGGGCGCCGAACGGCTCGTCCATGAGCAGCAGCGCCGGGCGCTCCGCGAGCGCGCGTGCGATCGCGACGCGCTGCTGCATGCCGCCGGAGAGCTGCGGAGGGCGGTGCTTCGCGAACTCGGCCAGGCCCACCAGTTCGAGCAGCTCGATTGCGCGCGCCCTGCGCTGCCGGCGACCCACGCCGTGCAGCTCGAGCGGTAGCTCGACATTGGCCGCGACCGTACGCCAGTCCAGCAGGCCGGCCTGCTGGAACGCGATGCCGTAGTCCTGGTCCTGCCGTGCGACGCGGGCCGGCTTGCCGTTCACCGCGACGCCGCCGCTGCTGGGCCGCAGCAGGTCGGCGATGATGCGCAGCAGCGTCGACTTGCCGCAACCGGACGGACCGATGAGCGAGACGAACTCACCCCGGGCCACCGTGAGCGTGATGTCCTGCAGCGCCACGACCGAGCCGTGCCGGGCTGTGAAGGTCTTGCTGACCGCGCTCAGCTCGACCGCGGCCGAAGCAGCGGTCGGCGAGCGGGGGGCCGGCTGCGTCATCGGGCATCCGCTCCTCGGCTGTAGCGCCACAGCGCGAGATCGACCAGGGTGACTGCGGCTGCGGCGACCAGGCCGAGGACGGCGGCGCCGATCACCGCCGCGTAGACGCGCGACGGGTCGCCGGTGGCTTGTTGCGAGTACGTGATGATGAGACGGCCGATGCCACCGTCGAGGCCGGTCGAGATCTCGGCGACGATCGTGCCCACCACCGCGCCGGCCGCCGCGAGGCGCAGCGCCGGGACGAGGAAGGGCACCGAGGCGGGAAGCTTCAACCGCACGAGGGTGCGCCACCAGCCTGCTGCCGAGGAGCGGAAGTACTCGGCGTGCACCGCGGACGGCGATTTGAGCCCGCGCACCATCCCGACCGCGACCGGGAAGAAGGCCAGGTACGCGGCGATGACCGAGACCGACATCCAGGGCTGCCAGCGAAACGATCCGATGCTGGAGCCCTGCCCCCACTTGGTGACGAGCGGGGCGAGTGCGATGAGCGGGACTGTCTGGCTCAGCACGACGTAGGGCATCAGCGCCCGCTCGGCGAGCCTGAGCCGGTCCATGAGCAACGCGAGCAGCATGCCGACGACGACGCCGATCGCGAACCCTGCCGCGGCCCACCGCAGCGTGTGCAGTCCGGCCGAGACGACGGAGTCCAGCACGCTCTTCGCCGGGCCGAGCGTGATGGCCCCGCCCACCTCGTCGGCGCCGAACGCCTTCCAGATCGTCGAGAGGTGCGGCATCGCCGCGTCGCTCGTGCGCGGCAGGATGCGGGCGCCGGCAATGGTGACGCCGTTCTTGGGACCCCAGTCCTTGTACGCCTCCCAGGCCCCGAGGACGACCGCCAGCGCGAGGACGACGAGTACGGTCCGGCCGGCCCACCGACCGAGGGTTCGGCTCATGCCTTGGCGGCCTTGCGCACGTTGACGGCAGGGATGACGTGGTCTCCGTACGCGGCGAGGGTGTCGGCCTTCGCGTCGTGTTGCAGGTACAGGGCGAACTGGTCGACGCCGAGGTCGCGCAGTTCGTTCAGCCGCTGGACCTGTGCATCCACCGGACCGAGCAGGCAGAACCGGTCGATGACCTCGTCGGGGACGAAGTCGGTGTGCGTGTTGCCGGCCTTGCCGTGCTCGTTGTAGTCGTAGCCCTGCCGGCCGGCGATGTACTCCGACAGCGCACGCGGCACCGCCCCGCCCTCCGTGCCGTAGCGGCCGACGATGTCGGCGACGTGGTTGCCGACCATCCCGCCGAACCAGCGGCACTGGTCGCGGGCGTGCTCGAGCTGGGCGTCCGTGCCGTCCGTGACGTACGCAGGTGCGGCGACGCAGATGGTGATGGAGCCGGGGTCGCGGCCGGCCTCGGCTGCGGCCTTGCGCACGGCGGCGATCGACCAGGCCGTGATGTCTGGGTCGGCGAGCTGCAGGATGAATCCGTCGGCGACCTCGCCGGTGAGGGTCAGCGCCTTCGGGCCGTAGGCCGCCACCCAGACCGGGAGCCGCGACCCCTCGCTCCACGGGAACTGCAAGCGATTGCCCTTGTACTCGACCGCCTCGCTGCTGCCCAGGCCGCGGATGACGGCGATGGACGCGCGCAACTCGGCGAGGGTGACCGGCTTGCCGTTCGTCACGCGTACCGCCGAGTCGCCGCGGCCGATGCCGCAGATCGTCCGGTTGCCGAACATCTCGTTGAGCGTCGCGAACAACGACGCCGTGACCGTCCAGTCGCGCGTCGCCGGGTTGGTGACCATAGGCCCGACCGTCACCTTGCGGGTGTTCGCGAGGATCTGGCTGTAGACGACGTACGGCTCCTGCCAGAGCAGGTGCGAGTCGAACGTCCACACGTGGGTGAAGCCGAGCAGCTCGGCCTGACGAGCGAGCTCCACCACCCGCGCGGCGGGCGGGTCGTTCTGCAGGACGACTCCGAAGTCCATGCTCACATCAGGTTCTGCGAGAGGCCGCGCTTGACGAACGCTCCGTGGCTCTTGGTGCCGACATAGCCGGACTCGTTCACGACGACCGTGCCACGCGAGAGGACGGTATCGACGTGTCCGTCGATCTCGAAGCCCTCCCAGGCGGAGTAGTCCATGTTCATGTGGTGCGTCCTGCCGATGCCGATGGACGTGTGGCCCTGCGGGTCGTAGATCACCACGTCGGCGTCGGCGCCCGGCGCGATGACGCCCTTGCGGCCGTAGATGCCGAATGTCTTCGCCGGTGACGCGCAGCAGACATCGATCCACTTCTCGAGGCTGATCCGACGGTCGACGACACCCTGGTAGAGCAGGTCCATGCGGTGCTCGACCGAGCCGATGCCGTTGGGGATCTTCGAGAAGTCGCCGATGCCCATCTCCTTCTGGTCCTTCATGCAGAAGGGGCAGTGGTCGGTGGAGACCGTCGTCACGTCGCCGGTGCGGATGTAGCGCCAGAGCTCGTCCTGGTGGCCCTGGCTGCGCGCGCGCAGGGGGGTGGAGCAGACCCACTTCGCACCGTCGAAGCCCGGTGCGCCGAGGTTCTCCTCGAGCGAGAGGTAGAGGTACTGCGGGCACGTCTCACCGAACACGTTCTGGCCGTCGCCGCGGGCCTCGGCGATGCGGGCGAGCGCCTGCTTCGCGCTGACGTGCACGACGTACAGCGGCGCCCCGGTGATGTCGGCCAGCATGATCGCGCGGTGCGTTGCCTCCTCCTCGGCCTGCCACGGGCGGGTGATGCCGTGGTAGTACGGCGCGGTCTCGCCACGGGCCAGGGCCTGCTGGACGAGCACATCGATGGCGGAGCCGTTCTCGGCGTGCATCATGATGAGGCCGCCGTTGCCGGCCGCGGTCTGCATCGCCCGCAGGATCTGGCCGTCGCTCGACAGGAAGACGCCGGGGTAGGCCATGAAGAGCTTGAAGCTGGTGATGCCCTCGTCGATCAGCGCGTCCATCGCCTTGAGCGAGTCGTCGTCGACCTCGCCGATGATCTGGTGGAACGCGTAGTCGATCGCGCAGTTGCCGTCGGCCTTCTCGTGCCAGAGGGCGAGCTGGTCCATCACCCGCTGGCCGTGCGCCTGCACGACGAAGTCGATGATCGTCGTCGTGCCGCCCCACGCCGCCGCGCGCGTCCCCGTCTCGAACGTGTCGCTCGCGAACGTCCCGCCGAACGGCATCTCCATGTGCGTGTGCCCGTCGACGCCACCGGGGATGACGTACTTGCCGGTCGCGTCGATGGTCGAGTCGGTCGAGATCTCGCCGAGGGACGTCGAGCCGGGAGCGATGATCGCGGCGATCGTCTCGCCGTCGATCAGCACGTCGGCCCGCGCCGCTCCGGAGGCGTTGACGACCGTGCCGCCGGTGATCAGCGTGACGCTCACGGCTGCACCGTCCGGGTGTAGGAATCCGGCCGGCGGTCGCGGTAGAACTGCCAGTCGTTGCGGGCGCGGGTGATCTCGTCGAGGTCGAGGTCGCGGGTGAGCACCTCCTCCTCGTCCTGCGATGCGACAGCTCCGACGTAGTTGCCGCGCGGGTCGACGAAGTACGACGAGCCGTAGAACGTCACCGCGTCGTCGCCGAACTCCTCGTACTCGCGGCCGATGCGGTTGTTCGCGGCGATGAAGTACTGGTTCGCGGCAGCGGCCGCCGGCTGCTCGATCTCCCACAGCCGGTTCGACAGGCCGGGCTTCGTGGCCGACGGGTTGAACACGAGCTGCGCGTTGTTCAGGCCGAGCTCACGCCAGCCCTCGGGGAAGTGCCGGTCGTAGCAGATGTAGACGCCCACGCGGCCGACCGCGGTCTGGAACACGGGGTAGCCGAGGTTGCCGGGGCGGAAGTAGAACTTCTCCCAGAACTGCGGCAGGTTCGGGATGTGGTGCTTGCGGTATTTGCCGAGCAATGCCCCGTCGGCATCGATGACCGCGGCGGTGTTGTAGTACTCGCCCTCGTTCTCGACCTCGTAGATCGGCAGGACGATCACGAGCTGCAGCTGCGCGGCCAGCGCCTGGAAGCGCTCGACGGTCGGCCCGGGGATCGTCTCGACGTACGAGTAGTACTTCTGGTCGGGGACGATGCCGAAGTAGGGGCCGTAGAACAGCTCCTGGAACCCGATGACCTGTACGCCGTCGGCGGCCGCGTCACGCGCGAGCTCCTCGTGGCGCTTGATCATGGTCTCCTTGTCGCCCGTCCACGCGACCTGCGTGACTGCGGCTCGAACGACTGTCATGGCACGTCCCCCGTCCCGTTGCCGATGCCGGACCATATCGCCATCGACCTCGAAGATGTGTGATCCTGCGGGCTGAACATTTCGACGCGATGTACTTCTTCGTCGGAGTGTTTCCTCGCAGTTAACGTTGGTCAAGGGCTGGCATCGATTCGCTGCGGCATCGAGACTGTGCGCCGTGAGCGCGTCGCCGTGGGTCGCCGGAAGCGGGTCGGAAGCGGGTGGTGTGGTGCCCGGCGTCACCCTGCTCGACGCCCTGTGCACGGCGATCGGCGACCGCTCGGCCACCGGCATCGCGGCCGCCCTCAATCGCCTGATCTCGACCGGCCGGCTGGTCCCCGGAGACCGGCTCCCGACGGTGCGAGTGCTCGCCGCGGCCCTCGGGACGAGCCCCGCGACCGTCGCCGAGGCGTGGCGTGCGCTGAACGCCGCCGGGGCCATCGTCCCGCGCGGCCGGGCCGGGACGTTCGTGTCCGTCCCTGCCAACTCGGCCCGCCGCTACCACCAGATGGCCGCCGCCGGCCCCGAGGCGCTGGCGCTCGACCTGTCCACCGGTGTTCCCGACCCCGACCTGCTGCCGGAGCTTGCCCCGGCCGCGATGCACGTCGCGAGCCGCGCGGTCACCACGAATTACATCGACGCACCGGTCCTGCCCGAGCTCGAGGAACGGCTGCTGGCCACCTGGCCCTACCCGGTCCCCGCGCTGACGGTGGTCGACGGCGCACTCGACGCGATCGACCGGCTGTTGCGGCAGGTGGTGCGACTCGGCGACCACGTCGTGGTCGAGCAGCCGTGCTTCCCACCGTTCCTCGACATGCTCGAACGACTGGGCGCAGTCGTCGTTCCCGTCGACGTCGACCGCAGCGGGCTGTCGCCGTCCGGGCTCGCGGACGCGCTGTGCGCGGAGCCGGTGGCCGTGCTTCTCCAGCCCCGCGCGCACAACCCGACGGGTGCCTCGATGACGCCGTCACGGGTCCGCGCGCTGGCTCGGGTGGTCCGTGCCGCCAACCTGCCGAGGCTGCTGCTCCTCGAGGACGACCACTCGGGCTCGATCGCCGGCGCGGACGAGACGAGTCTGGGGGCGCTGCTACCGGATCAGGTGGTGCACGTGCGCAGCTATTCAAAATCTCACGGGCCGGATCTGCGGATCGCGGCCGTGGGCGGGCCGGCGGCCGTCGTCAACGAGCTGATCGCGGCCCGGCAACTGGGCCCGGGCTGGACCTCCCGCTTCCTGCAGGGCGTGCTGCTGTACCTGCTGACCGACCCGGCGAGCGTCGCGTCGGTCGATGCAGCGCGCGACCGGTACGCGCAGCGGCGCCGGGCGATGTCTGCAGCACTGGCCGAGCACGGCATCGTCGTCCCTCCCGGCGAGGGGCTGTCGATGTGGCTGCCGGTCGCCGACGAGCGCAGCGCGGTGATCACCCTCGCGGCGGCCGGGATCGGCGTGTCGCCCGGCGGGCCGTTCTGCGTGCGATCGGAACGGGTTCGCCGGATCCGGGTCACGCTCGGCCGGCTGCCCGACGACACGGGCGCGATCGCCGAGGTGGCGCGCCTGCTCGCCCTCGCGGCAGACCTGCGGGCCGGTCGCACCGGCTCGTTGCGGCAGGTGGCGCCCGCGACGGCGCGGCGCTGAGCGGCGCTACTCGGTCTTCGCGCTCCCGGCACCCGTGGACCCGGTGCTGCTGCCGGCGCCCACCCAGACCGACTTGATGTTCATGAACTCGCGCATGCCGAGCTCGGTCAGCTCACGGCCGTAGCCACTGGTCTTCACGCCACCGAAGGGCAGCTCGGGATAGCTGGTGGTCATGCCGTTGACGAACACCATGCCGGCCTCGACGTCGCGGACGAACCGCTCGCGCTCGTCCTCGTCGTCGGTCCAGATGTTGGAGCCGAGCCCGAACTCACTGTCGTTGGCCAGCGCGATCGCGGCCTCGAGGTCGGGCACGCGGTACAGCGAGGCGACCGGCCCGAAGACCTCCTCGGCGTAGATGCGCATCTCGGGGGTGATGTCGGTGACGAGCGTCGGCGGGTAGAAGAAGCCCGGCCCGTCGAGGCGGGTGCCACCCGTGACGATGCGCGCGCCCTTCGCGGCGGCGTCCTGCACCAACTCCTCGACGTCCTCGCGGCCCGACTCGGTGGCGAGCGGGCCTACCTTCGTGTCGTCCTTCATCGGGTCGCCCACGGCCAGTGCCTGCAACTTCTCGGCGAACAGCCGCTCGAACTCGTCAGCGACCGCCTCGTGCACGATGAAGCGCTTCGCAGCGATGCAGCTCTGCCCGTTGTTCTGGCAGCGCGCGACGACCGCGACCTCGGCAGCCTTGTCGAGGTCGGCCGAAGGCATGACCACGAACGGGTCGCTGCCGCCGAGCTCGAGAACGGTTTTCTTCAGGACGTTGCCCGCGATCGACGCGACGGACTGGCCCGCAGGCCCGGAGCCGGTCAGCGTCGCGGCCGCCACGCGGTCGTCGCGCAACACCGTCTCGACGTCCTTCGATCCGATGAGCAACGTCTGGAACACGTCGTCCGGGAAGCCGGCCGTGCGGAACAGGTGCTCCATGTACAGCGCGGTCTGCGGCACGTTGCTTGCGTGCTTGAGCAACCCGACGTTGCCGGCCATCAGCGCAGGTGCGGCGAATCGCATCGCCTGCCAGAGCGGGAAGTTCCACGGCATGATCGCGAGCACGACGCCGATGGGCTGGTAGGCGATGAACGCCCGCTCGGCGCCCACTGCCCCGGCGTCGGCCGGCGTGGGATCGAGGAAGGCCGGCCCGTGTTTCGCGTAGTAGCGCAGGGCCTTGGCGCACTTCTGCGCCTCGGCCTTGGCTGCCGCGAGCGTCTTGCCCATCTCGAGCGTCATCAGCTCGCCGACCTCGTCGACGTCCCGCTCGAGGACGTCGGCTGCCGCGTTGAGCCACCCGACGCGGTCCTCGGCACTGGTCAGGCGGTAGGAGCGGAACGCAGCCGAAGCGCGCTCCAGCTTGTCGTCGAGCTCGGCGCCGGTCAGCGCGTCGAACGTCTTGATCGTCTCGCCGGTGGTGGGGTTGATCGTCGCGATGGCCATGTCTTCATTCTTGTGTCATCGACCGCTCGCGCGCCACTTCCCCTGAGAGCAGGCGATCGGTGGCCTCGTCCGGCTGCCCACCGAAGAACCGGTCCAGCACGGCGCCGAAGACAGACTGGTCCCCGTCCGCATGCCTGAACAGCGTCATGGACGACCTGAGTTTGACGGCGTCGACAGCGCCGAGGATGTCCTCGGCGCTACCGACCGCGGCGTCCGGGCCGGTCACGAGCGCGGCGGCCGCCGCGCGCAGACGCGGTCCGAGCACCGGGTGCGCCAGATACGCGCGCGCCTCGGCCAGGCTTCGGATCGCGTAGTGCTGCGCCGTGGGGCTGCGGCCCAGCCCGACGAGCTGGGGGAAGACGAACCACATCCAGTGCGTGCGCTTGCGCCCGTCGGTCAGCTCGGCGAGGGCACGCGCGAAAGTGCCGCCGCCGTCCTGCGCGCGGACGAACCGCTCCAGGTCGAGGTCCATGTCGTTGACCCTCTTCAGGACAGGCGCAGCCAGCGGTAGCCCCAGCCGTTGAGTCCTATCCCGGTGAGGCGGGGCGCCGGCGAGTCGTACCGGTCATCGGCAAAGACGTCCCACGGCCGCCCGCGTACCCCGTCCAGCTTGCCGATGTCGATGCTAAGAGCCCGATCGGCGAGGTTGTGCAGCAGCAGCACGCTCCCGCCGTCGGCCGCATCGAAGCGATGCGCCAGCACCGAGCGGGGGAGCGGGACGTCCAGGACCGTCGCCTCCGCAGTGCCGATCTCGGGGCACGAGCGCACGGCGCGGACGAGTTGCTCGAACCACCGCAGCAGCGAGCCACTCTCCCGCTGCTCGTCGCGGACGTTGACCTTGCGCGTCGCGAACGCACCCCGGGTGATCACCGGGACCGGCAGCACGTCTGCTGTCGAGAAGCCGCCGTTCTTCTCGCTGTCCCACTGCATCGGGGTGCGGAGCGACGCACGGCCGGGCAGCATCAGGTCGTCGCCCATCCCGATCTCCTCGCCGTAGCGCACCACCGGCGTGCCGGGCATGGCGAACTGCAGCGCGTACGCCAGCTCGATGCGGCGCCGTTCGCCGCGCAACATCGGTGCCAGCCGCCGGCGGATGCCCCGGTCGTAGAGCCGCATCTCCGGCCCCGGCGCGAAGGCACGGAAAACGTCAGTGCGCTGCTCGTCGGTCAGCGTGCTGAGATCCAGCTCGTCGTGATTGCGCAGGAACGTCGCCCATTGCGCGCCGCGAGGCACCGGCGGCATCGTGCGCAGTGCGTCGACGAGCGGTTCGGCATCCGATCGGGCGAGTGCCAGCCACAGCTTGGTGTTGAGCTGGAACGAGAAGAGCATGTGGGCCCGGTCGGCCGGGCCGTCCGCGTCGGAACCGAAATAGGCGCCGACCTCGCCGGGCGGCACGTTGGCCTCGAACAGCAGCAGTGCGTCGCCACGCTGCCACTGCGTCGCCTGCCGCCAGTCGTCGAGGATCGAGAAATCCTTCGGCGCGGGATCGACTCCTGGCGCCACCTGCTCGAGGACGAACGGAGCGGCGTCGACGCGGAAGCCCGCCACGCCGAGCTGCAACCAGAAGGCCATCACCTTCGCGATCTCGTTGCGCACGTCCGGGTTCGACCAGTTGAGGTCGGGCTGGAAGTCGTAGAAGCGGTGGAAGTACCAGGCGCCGGCCTCGTCGTCGAAGGTCCAGGTCTCCTTCTGCTCGCCGGGAAACACGATGCCCTGGCGCCGGTCGGGTGGCTCGGTCTCGCTCCAGACGTACCAGCCCCGGTACGGGGACGCCGGATCGCTGCACGCCGCGCGGAACCACGGGTGCTCGTTGGACGTGTGGTTCACGACCAGGTCGATGATCACCCGGATGCCGCGGCCGTCTGCCTCGCGCAGGAACCTGGCGAAGTCACCCAGGGTGCCCAGCCGGGAGTCGACGCCGTAGAAGTCCGCGACGTCGTAGCCGTCGTCGCGGTGCGGGGTGGGATGGATCGGGTTGAGCCACAGGCACGTGACGCCCAGAGCGGCGAGGTAGTCGAGGCGGCCGGTCAACCCCGGCAGATCACCGATACCGTCGCCGTTGGAGTCCTGGAACGTGTCGACCTCGACGCAGTAGACGACCGCTTCGCGGTACCAGTGCTCGGCCATACCTGACCATAGGTGGTGCGGTGCCGCCTGAGCGACGGTCGGACTTGCTGTCAGCGGCGGGCCCGGCGCGCAGCGATGCGCTCGTTGCGCCTGTGCACCGCTTCGGTGCGTTCGCGCCGCGAGCGGGCCTGTCTGGTCGCCTCACCCGTCCCGGCCCGGAAGCCCGCCTTGACCAGCCGGTGCTCGGCGGTCTCGACCAGGTAGGCGAACGAGAACACCAGGCCCATCGCGGTGCCGCCGAGCACCGCGACCAGCCGGATCCAGAACGCCGCCGGCAGGAAGATCAGGATCGCCGCTGCGACCGGTGCGATCTGCGCGAGGAATCGCGCGAGATGGCGCCAGATCCAGGAGCGGTCGGTGGTGTCACGCAATACCCACTCGTGGTAACGCTCGGGAAGGCCGGCGCCGTAGGCGTACGCAACCCACCGCAGCGGGCCGGGCCGCGTCGCGCTCATACGTCAGGTCTACCCTGCCTCGACCCGGCCTACCGTCGGTCGGGAAGCAGCGATGTCGGGCCGGGTCGGACCGCGGGATCGGCACGGCAGGGGAGTTCGCCTGACGGCGCCGCTCAGAGCTCCGACCGGTCGATGGCGGACGGCTGCCACGTCGACCGGTGCCGCGCGACGGCGTAGACCCGCTCGACGACCGCGGCATCGAGCACGGTCGGCAGGTCGGATAGCCGGTCGACGAGCGCAGAGTGCGCGACGACGGTGACCGCTGCGTCGAGCGGCTGGACCCGCACGGTGAGCGTCTGCGCCTTGACGGCGAGCACGCCGTACACCGGCGCGACCGGGAAGCCGGCGCCGGCGCTCAGCAGCCGGGCGGCCCGTTGGGCCTCGAACCGGCTGACGCGCACGTACGGCTGAAAGCCCCCGTTGATCCGCACCGTGTCCCCGCGCACCTCGACCGTCGAGCCGGGGTGGTGCTTGGTGTTGACGGTGAAGACACCGGCCGGGCCGATCACGAGGTGGTCGATGTCGCTGCCGTCCTGCCCGACCGGCACGGCGTGCAGGACGCGCCAGTCGTCGCCGAGTCGCTTCAGCCGGCGCGCGACATCGGTCTCGGCGTCGGCGCCGATGCGCCAGTTCCGCTCGGCAGTCTTGACGCCCGCGAGCCGGGCGACCGCGGTGCGGACCGGGGCCTGCCGGCGCAGCTCCTGAGCGCGAGCGCGGGCCGCCGACCCCGGTTTGGTGAGCGCGAGATCGCGATCAGGTGCGGTATCCGCAGCCGCCGGGCGCTCGGCGACGGGTGCGACGGGTGCGACGGGTGCGACGGGTGCCGCGGGTGCCGCGGGTAGCGCCCTCTCGCGTGGGGCCGGTGCGTCGTCGCGCCGGGCGTGCCGCGGCTGGTACTCGGTCACGGACGCCAGGGCCTGTTGGTGCAGGCCTTCGGTGACCTCCCGGATGACGTCGTGGTGTTCGGCCGCCGTGGCTACGACGACCCCGGTGCGCAGGTCGCGGTAACCGAGATCGGCCGTCCCCCGCTTCACGTATGCGCGGTCGTTGCCCCAGCGCTTCCAGCGCTGCACGACGATCGCGGCAGCGGCATTGTCGATCTGCGGCGTCGCAGTCATCGCCAGACCCTCCCCGGCCGCCCGACGCGGCCGTGTCCGACCGACGACGGTAACACCTCGTTAGTTTCGCGTTAAGTGCTCGCGGCGCGATCCAGCAGGGTCCCACGGCAGCCGACCCACCCCGGCCAGGTTGCTTCAGTCGGCCAGTGCGAATTCCATGCGGCGCCGCCGCGGGCGCAGCCGCACTGCGGTCAGCAGGAGCCCGGCGACCGAGACGCCGACGACGACGCTGAGTGCCGGCACCATGCCGGGCAGCAATTCGTGCCGCGCGGGCGCCGTGCCCGAGGCCGCCGAGCTCAGGATCGCGGTGACCACGGCGAGCACGACAGCGCCACCGATCTGCATGCTCGTGTTCAGCAGCCCCGAGGCGAGCCCCTGCTCGTGGTCGGCCACGCCTGTCGTGGCCTGCGCGTTCACCGCCGGGAAGCAGAGGGCGAAGCCGACACCGAGCAACAGCATCGTCGGCAGCAGGAAGTTCGCGTAGGACATGTTCGGGCCGACCCGCAGGAACAGCACGTATCCGGCGAGCAGGGCCGAGAGCCCCAGCGCGATGAGCACCGAGGTGCTCACCCGCGCCAGCACCGCACCCATGCGCGGCGCGCTGGCAACGACGATCAGGCCGGCCGGCAGGAACGCCATGGCCATCCCCAGCGGCGACCAGCCCAGCTGGTTCTGCACGTACAGAGTCACCATGAACTGGAACGACACGTACCCACCGAACATCGCCGCAGCCGAGAGGTTGGCATGCACGAGTGAGGACGAACGCAGGATGCCGAGCCGCACGAGCGGGCGCGGGTGCCGCCGCTCGATGACCACGAACGCCGTCATCAGGGCCGCGCTGACTGCGAGCAGGCCGATCGTCACCGGGCTGCCCCAACCGCGGTTGGGCGCCTCGACCACCGAGTAGACGAGGACGAGCAACGAAGCGGTGCTGGTGAATGCTCCGGCGAGGTCGAAGTGGGCGAGCGAGACGCGATCGCGGGCCGCCGTCGGGATCACCTTGATGCCGGCGAGCACCAGCGCGATGGCGACGGGCCCGGGAACGAGGAAGGTCGCGCGCCAGCCGAGTTCCGTCAGCAGGCCGCCGAACACCAGCCCGAGCGAGAATCCGCTGGCGCCGCACACGGTGTAGATGCTCAGGGCCCGGTTGCGCGCCGGCCCTTCGGCGAAGGTCGTTGTGATGATCGACAGCCCGGCCGGCACGGTGAACCCTGCGGACGCGCCCTTCACGAAACGCAGCGCGATGAGCGCCACGTCGTTGCTGAGTGCGGCGCTGATGACGGAGGTAACCCCGAAGACCGCCACGGCCACGAGGAACACCCGCCGTCGTCCGAGCAGGTCGGACGCGCGACCGCCGAGCAGAAGGAAGCTGCCGTAGCCCAGCACGTACCCGCTCACGATCCACTGCAGGGAGCTGGCCGAGAGGTGCAGGTCCGAGCCGATGGACGGCAATGCGACGCCGACCATCGAGAGGTCGAGGCCGTCGAGGAACAGGGCGCCGCACAGGACGACGAGCAGCAGCCAGGTCGAACGGGTCCAGGCGGACCCGGCGACGGTAGCGGGGGGTGTGCCGGAATCGAGTGTCGAGGTCATGGCGCCCATCTTGATGCAGATGCATCTAATGTGCAAGCATAAATTGCAGGTGAACTTTATGTATCCGCAGGTGTACGATCCGAGTCGTGGTGAGCGCCCCGGACAAGGCAGGCAGCGACGAAGATCTCGCCGCCGCCTGGCACGAGCTCATGGCCCGCTATCACCGGATCACCTGCGTCCTCGACCGCGAGCTTGCGCGCCACGACCTCACGCTGAGCGAGTTCGAGGTGCTGCAGCAGTTGCACGGCGCCGACGAGGGCACGATGCGCATGCACGAGCTGGGCGACAACGCCCACCTCACCCAGAGTGCGCTCTCGCGGCTCATCGGCAGGCTCGAGAAGGACGGCCTGGTCGAGCGCAGCATGTGCACCGACGACCGGCGCTCGGTGTGGGCCTGCATCACCGCCGAAGGTGCGCGCCGTTACGCCGAGGCGAGGCCGACCCAGCGCGCGGCGCTGCGTGAGCAGTCGGCCGGGGCTTGTATCACCGAGTCCGCGAAGGCATTCGGCAGCGCTCGCTGACGGGGGATCACTCCGCCTCGACAGTATCGAACGTGTGGTGGCACACCTTGGCGAGTACAGCGGGATGATTCGGCGCGCTCAT
>JAVHVN010000003.1:0-8348 GCA_032160545.1 Pseudonocardiales bacterium
GGCAGTTCGGGTAGCGGTGGGTCCGCCTCCGGCGGCCTCGCGTGGACGGGTGCCTCGGTCCTGCTGCCCATGGTCGCCGGCCTGCTGGCCCTGAGCCTCGGCGCGCTGCTGCTGATCGGCGGCCGCCGGCGCCGCCCCCAGGACGACCGCTAGCCCCCAGCGGTCATATCAGGGCCCGGATCGGGCGTGGTCCGTCCACCACGCCCGGTCCGAGCCTTGTCCGATCAGCACGTCCTCAACTCCAGCGAACGCGCACCTGCCGCCACTGCTCGGCGAGCGCCGCGTCGCCGAGGACGCTCACCTGCGCCGGGCGGTTCCACAGCCAGAGGTAGAGCTCTGACGACGTCGCGGTGACTGTGGCGCCCGGTGCCGCCTTGCCGCCATCCACCGGTTGCCGCTGCGCAGCGTCGTCGGGGATCGGCTCGGCGAGTGTGCGCTCTCCGCCGAGCGTGACCAGCCAGTCGGGTCCGTCCAGGGCATGCAGGAACAGCGTGCCGGGCGACTCGACGGCATTGCTCCTTCGGGCCGCGAAGCCCAGCAGCAGCTCGGCGATGCCGTCCTGCGCGAAGGGTGCGTCGAAGGGCGTCACCGTGCCTGCCGCAGCCTGCGCGTCGGCCCGGTGGATCGCGGTCTCGTGTGCCTGCCGCCGCGCCCAGAAAGCCAGCGCCGACGGCGCGGGCAGGAAGGTCAAGCAGGTGAGCTCAACCGGCGCGCTTCGAAGCGTCGCGACCAGCGCCGCGAGGCCCTCGGCGAACCAGTCGATCAGCTCGCCGTCACCAGGCCCCCGGCCCACCGCGCGCCCCTCGGGGACGTCGCCGGACGTGGCACCGTCGCGGACGATCGCCGCGGCCCACCGATGCACTCCGCCCAGGTGAGTGACCAGGTCGCGCACCGTCCATCGCAAGGACGGAACCGGCGCGTCCCAGCCGGCGGACGCGGCGGCGGACGCGAGCAGCGCTCCGTCGCGTTCGAGGTGCTCGAGGTGCTCGGAGATCTCCACGCGCACGATCAGAGCACAAGGCTCAGACCAGGCGGTGCATCCAGTCGTGCCGATCGGGCAGCGAGCCGGTCTGCAGGCCGAGCAGCTGTTCGCGCAACTGCATCGTCACCGGGCCGGGCGCACCGTCGCCGACCGTCCACGCGGCAGTGCGGCTCTTCACCGAACCGACCGGGGTGATCACGGCGGCCGTGCCACAGGCGAAGACCTCGGTGAGCGCGCCGGACGCGTTGCCCTCCTGCCACTCGTCGGTCGAGACCTTGCCTTCCTCGGCGGAGTAGCCGAGCTCCTCGGCGACATGCAGCAACGAGTCGCGGGTGACGCCGGGCAGCAGCGTGCCGGTGAGCGCCGGCGTGACGATGCGGGCGTTCGGCCCGGACCCGTACACGAAGTAGAGGTTCATGCCGCCCATCTCTTCGACCCAGCGGTGCTCGATCGCGTCGAGCCACACCACCTGGTCGCAGCCCTGCTGGGCGGCATAGGCCTGTGCGACGAGCGAGGCGGCATAGTTGCCGGCGCACTTCGCCTCACCGGTGCCACCGGGAGCGGCCCGGGTGAAGTCGGTGGACAGCCACACCGACACCGGCTGCACACCGCGCGGGAAGTAGGCACCGGCGGGCGAGGCGATGAGCAGGTAGGTGTAGCTGTTGGCGGGACGAACGCCGAGGCCGACCTCGGTCGAGATCATGAAGGGCCGGAAGTACAGCGACTGGGACGGGTCGTTCGGGACCCACGCCTGGTCGACCTCGGTCAGCGCGCGCAGCGATTCGACGAACAGCTCGTCCGGCATCTCCGGCATCGCGAGCCGGGCCGCCGACCGGCGAAAGCGCGCGGCGTTCGCCGTGGGACGGAACGTGGCGATCGACCCGTCGGGCTGGCGGTATGCCTTGAGCCCCTCGAAGATCTCCTGCCCGTAGTGCAGCGCCATCGTCGCCGGGTCGAGGGCCAGCGGCCCGTAGGGCACCAGCCGTCCTGGGCCCCAGCCGCCCTGGGCTGTCCAGTCGATGCGGACCATGTGGTCGGTGAAGTACCGGCCGAAGCCCGGGTCGGCGAGGATCGCGGCCCGCTCGCCGTCCGGGCGCGGGTTCGGATTGCGGGTGACTTCGAACGCCATAGTTGGACATCCTAGTTCTTGGCGCCGGCCCGGACCCAGCCAATTCGCGTGCAGCGGACGCAACGAGGCATCGCCGGCGGGTTCAGCGTGCCGAGATGGCCGAGTCCGCCGCGAGGACCGACATGAGTGTGCCGACGTCCTCGTCGGTGCTCGCCAGGACGACCGCGGGTAGCGACTTCGCGAGCAAGTCCTGCAGTTCGTCCCGGTCGAACGGGCGGTGGTCGATCCAGCGGATGACGCATTCCTCGACGAAGGCCACCCAGCCGTGCACCGCGAGTTCGGCCCGCGGAGACATCCGCAGCCCCGTCTCGGCCACGACATCGACCACGCGGCGCGCCAGCGTCGCCCGCGTCTCGTCGAAGATCGCGCGCATCTCCGCGACACCGCTCGCGGCACCGCGCACCAGCGATTTGTAGTTGTCGGGGTTGTCCTCGACGTAGTCGATGAACGCATGCAGTGAGCCGTGCAGCGCATCCAGCGGCGCCTTGCGCTCGTCCGGCGTGGTGCGGGCGATGAGCTCCTGCGCCGCAGCCCGGGCGACCTCGAGGTGGAACTCCTGCTTGGATGAGAAGTAGTGGAACAGCAGCCCGCGCGAGATGCCCGCCTGCTGCGCGATGTCCTCGACCGAGAGCTCGTCGAGCGTGCGGGTGGCCAGCATCTCGACGCCCAGCTCGATCAGCTGCGCGCGCCGGGCCTCGGGGCTCAGCCGCACCCGCTTCTCGGTCATGAGCCCGATCCTACGCTACTGAACGCTGCTCAACTATCTATTGACTGTAATTCAACGTGGTGCCTAGGGTGGACAGCATGACTCGGACACTCCCGCGGCACGGCGCGCACACCCCGAATCCCGACCGGGCCGAGACCCGCCACGTCGGCGTCCTGATCTGCGGCAGCGGGTTCGCCGGTCTCGGCCTCGCCATCCGCCTCGCCCAGCGCGGCCGCAGCGACTATCTCGTCGTCGAACGCGGCAGCGAGGTCGGCGGCACGTGGCGCGACAACACCTACCCGGGCGCGGCGTGCGACGTCCCGTCCCACCTGTACTCCTACTCGTTCGAGCTCAATCCGCACTGGTCGCGCTCGTTCTCGCCGCAGTCCGAGATCCAGGACTACCTGCGTGCGACCGCTCGCAAGTACGGCGTGCTCGATCACTGCCTGTTCGACACCGCGATGACCTGCGCGCAGTGGGACGCTCGCGCCGGGGTGTGGCGCGTCGAGACGACCGCCGGCAGGTTCACTGCCGACGTCTTCGTCCCCGCCGTGGGGTCGCTGGCCGAGCCCGCTCTGCCCGACATCCCAGGCATCGACACGTTCGCGGGCGAGATCTTCCACTCCGCCCGCTGGAACCACGACGCCGACCTCGCGGGCAAGCGGGTCGCGGTCATCGGGACCGGTGCCTCGGCGATCCAGATCGTGCCGGCCATTGCCGATCGGGTCGGTCATCTCGACGTCTACCAGCGCACCGCGCCGTGGATCATGCCGCGGCACGACCGCGACTACCCGCGCGCCGAGAGGCTGATCTACAAGTACGTCCCGGGTGCTCAGCGCCTCGCGCGCGAAGCAATCTACTGGGGCCGCGAATCGTTCGTTCTCGGCTTCGCGTTCCAGCCCACGATCCTGCTCGCCGCCCAGCGCATGGCGACGAAGCACATCGCCAAGCAGATCTCCGACCCGCAGCTGCGCGCGCGGGTCACTCCGGACTGGCAGATCGGCTGCAAGCGCATCCTGATCTCCAACGACTGGTATCCGACCCTGCAGCAGGAGCACGTCGACCTCGTGACCGACGGCATCGCCGAGGTGCGGCCGAACGCGATCGTCACGCGCGACGGAACGGTGCGCGAGGTCGATGCGATCGTGGTCGCCACGGGATTCCACGTCACCGACTCGCCGACGTACGAGCTGATCCACGACGCCGCGGGCCGCTCGCTCGCGAGCCTCTGGAGCGAGCGCGGCATGCAGGCCTACAAGGGCGCGACGGTGTCGGGCTTCCCGAACATGATGTTCGTGATCGGGCCGAACACCGGCCTCGGCCACAGCTCGATGGTCTACATGGCCGAGTCGCACATCAACTACGTCCTCAGCGCGTTGGACGAGATGCGCCGCCACGGCATCGCGACGTTCGACGTCCGGGACGAGGCCCTGCGCGAGTACAACGCCGGGCTGCAGAGCCGCATGAAGCAGACCATCTGGACGAAGGGCGGCTGCGCGAGCTGGTACCTGGACGCGCACGGCAACAACACGACGTTGTGGCCCAGCTTCACGTTCACGTTCCGGGCGATGACGCGCAGGTTCGACCTCGCCGCCTACCGCACGACGGCGAAGGCCGACCGTGCCGACCGTCCCCTCGAGACCGTTGCCGAAGGAGTCCCCGCATGACGAGCGTCAAGGGCAAGGTCGCGGTGGTGACGGGGGCCGCGTCGGGGATCGGACGGGCACTCGCGTGCGAGCTGGCGCGCCGGGGCGCGTCCGTCGCCATCAGCGACGTGGACGAACTCGGGCTCGCCGAGACGGCAAGGCAGGTGCGGGTGATCGGCGCGCGGGTGCACGAGCAATGCCTCGACGTCACCGACCGCGGGGCCGTCCTGGCGTACGCCGACCGCGTTGCCGCCGAGTTCGGCCGGGTCAACCTGATCTTCAACAACGCGGGGATCGCGTTCACCGGCGACATCGCCGACATGTCGTTCGAGCAGATCGAGCGGGTCGTCGACGTCGACTTCTGGGGCGTGGTTAACGGCACCAAGGCGTTCCTGCCGCACCTCATCGCATCCGGCGAGGGGCACGTCGTCAACGTCTCCAGCCTGTTCGGCATCCTTTCCGTCCCCGGCCAGGGCGCGTACAACGCCGCGAAGTTCGCGGTGCGCGGTTTCACCGAGGCATTGCGCCAGGAGATGATCGCGGCCGGTCACCCGGTGAACGTCACGTGCGTGCACCCCGGCGGCATCAAGACCGCGATCGCGCGCAACGCCGGCGCGGTCGCGGGCCACGACCAGGCCGCCCTCGCTGCCTTCTTCGACAGCAAGCTCGCCAAGACCTCGCCGGACGCAGCGGCGAGGTCGATCCTGCGGTCGGTCTCGGTGAACGCACCGCGCGCCCTGGTCGGCTTCGACGCGAAGCTCCTCGACATCCTCGTGCGACTGGTCGGAGCGCGCTACCAGCGGCTCCTCGCGATCGGCGCCAGGAAGGCGCAGCCGCGTCCGACCGGCCTCGCCGGCACCGCCGTGGTGCGCCCGGAAGAGCAGGTGTCGGCCTGATGCACCTGCCCAGGGCGCTGGTCATCTCGGTCGCGACGCCGTTCTACCGGATCGGGCTGCATCACCGGGTGCCCGCACGCATCGGCCGCCGCATCATGGACTCCTCGGGCGGCGTGCAACTGGTGCCCCGCGGAACGGTCGTCCGCCACGTCGAGCTCGCCGGCCGCCACGCCGAGCGGGTCACCGTGGGTGCCACCGAACGTCCACGCGCGATCCTTTACCTGCACGGCGGTGGCTACACCGTCGGCTCGGCGCGCCTGTACCGCGCGCTGGCAGCGAACCTCGCCCGCGACTCCGGCGCCGTCGTCTACAACCTCGACTACCGGCTGGCGCCCGAGCATCCCTACCCGGCGGCTCTCGACGACGCGGTCGCGGCATTCCGCGCGCTGGTGGACGACCACGGGTTCGCGCCGGCGCGTATCGGGCTCGCGGGCGATTCGGCAGGCGGCGGGCTCGCCGTGGCCACGGCCCGGCGACTGGTCGACGCAGGGTTGCCTCCGGCGGCGCTCGGGCTGCTCTCGCCGTGGACCGACCCCTCGAACGAGGCACACGACATCAGCCGCGACCGCGTCACCAACCTCAAATGGGGACGGATCAGCGCGGCCTCCTACCGCGGCAGCGCCGACCCGCGCGATCCCGGCTACGCACCGATGCACGGCAACCTCGCCGGCTTGCCACCGATGCTCATCCACCTCGCGAGCGGCGAGATGTTGCGACCGGAGATCCTGCGCTTCGCCGCTCTCGCGCGGCAGGCGGATGTCGACGTCGAGGTCGTCGAGCACCCGACATGGTGGCACAGCTTCCACGTGCTGGCCGGCACGCTGCGCGAGGCCACCGAGGCCGTCCGCGACCTCGGCACCTTCCTGCGGGCTCACCTCGATGCCTCCCGTTCGGTGAGCAGGCCCGCGTAGGTCGCCGCCCGGTGCCGGGCCGCACTCAGCGGACGGTGCCGGTCAGGTGAGGCTTGCCGGATGTCGCGTTCCGGACGTCGAGGTCCCAGCCGGCGTTCGCCCGGTCGGTCGCGATCGCGATCGTCGACGGCAGGAACACCGGCGTCTTGAACGCGACCTCGACGGTGCAGGCGTCGGGCAGCCGCCCCTCGAGCGTCGCCAGCGTGCGCGCCTCGAGCCACATGCCGTGCGCGATCGCCTTCGGGAAGCCGAAGGCGCGTGCCGTCAGCGAATGCAGGTGGATCGGGTTGCGGTCACCCGACACCGCGCCGTACCGGCGGCCGATGTCGTCGGGTACCCGGACCTGCGCGATGCTGCCGCGCTGCTCGGTCGCCGCGCCACGCTGCTTCGATGCGCCGTCCCTGGCGGGCGGCTTCCCCTCGCGTCGCAGGTACGAGCTGCGTCCCGCCCACACCAGCTCGCTCCCGACCCGGGCCTCGGCGACGAGATCGAGCTGCCGCCCGGCTGGCTGCGCTCGCAGGTCGGCAGCATGCACGCGCAGCGACACCTCCTCGGTGTCGAGGACCGGGCGAGTCGCCGTGATCGCGTTCGCGACGTGGACGAGCCCGACGAGCGGGACCGGGAAGGCCCGCTCGGTCATCAGCGCGACCGAGAGCGGGAACGCCAGGATGTGCAGGTACGTCGGCGGCAGTACGTCCCCGACTCGGAAGCCGCACACTCGCTGGTATGCCGCGAGGTGTTCGCGGTCGATGCGTTGCGGTGTCAGCTCGTACACCGATTCGGGGAGCCGGTCGCCGCGGTGCAGTGGCCCGGTGAGCGCGGCCTGCGCGTAGAGCGGCGCGAGCGACGGCGGCTTCTCGAGCGTCTTGTGCGCCATGCGCTCAGGCTCCGACCAGGTTCTGGCCGCACACGCGCAGCACCTGCCCGTTGACGCCTCCGGCGCCCGGCGAGCTCAGCCACGCCACGGCCTCGGCGACGTCGATCGGCAGGCCGGCCTGCTGCAGGCTCGAGAGCCGGCGCGCGACCTCTCGGGTCGCGAACGGCATCTTCGCCGTCATCTCGGTGTCGATGAAACCCGGCGCGATCGCATTGATCGTCGAGTCGCCGTGGGCCGCGAACGCCGCGGCGGACGACCGCACGAGACCGATCACCCCCGCCTTGGTCGCCCCGTAGTTGGTCTGCCCCCGGTTGCCCGACAACCCGGTGGTCGACGACAGGCAGACCACGCGCGCCTGCTCGCGCAGCTGATCACTCGCGAGCAGCGCAGCGTTGATCCGCAGCTGCGACTCGAGGTTGACCGCGATCACCGGGTCCCATTGCTCGGGCTTCATGTTGGCCAGCAGCTTGTCGCGGGTGATGCCCGCATTGTGGATCAGGATGTCGAGACCGTCGGTGTGCGCCGAGAGGTGCGCGAGCAGCCGCTCGGGCGCATCGGGCGCCGCGACGTCCAGGTGCAGGGTGAAGCCGCCGATGCGGTTCGCGACCTTGGCGAGCGACTCGCCGGCCGGCTGCAGATCGGCCGCGATCACGTCCGCGCCGTCCCGAGCGAGCACGGTGGCGATCGCGGCGCCGATCCCACGGGCGGCGCCGGTGACCAGCGCCGTCTTGCCGGCCAGCGGACGGTCCCAGTCGACCGGCGCCGGCGCGCGGCCCGCGCCCAGCCGCAGCGGCTGCCCGTCGACGTACGCGGACCTGCCGGAGAGGAAGAAGCGCAGCGCCGACTCGAGCGTCGCGCTGTCGTCGGGCAGGCCCTCGTCGAGCAGCAGGTTGGCGGTAACGCCGCGCTGCAGCTCCTTCGCCAGCGACCGCACGATCCCGTCGAGCGCCTGCCGGCTCGCGTCAGCGGTGATGTCCGTGCCATCGGCCGGCTTGCCGATGACAAGCACCCGCCCGGACGGCATCACCTGCCGCACTCGTCCCGAGAAGAAGGCGCGGACCGCGCCGAGGTCACCGGGCGTCGCCACCGCACGGGCGTCCAGGACGAGCGCACCCCACCGCTCGTCGTCAGCAGCGCTGGTGGCCGTCTCGATGCCGAGACCGGCGAGCAGGCCGGACAGCCGAGGGTCGACGGCACCGGA
>JAVHVN010000021.1:0-6565 GCA_032160545.1 Pseudonocardiales bacterium
ATGGCCGGCACCGCAAGGCCCACCGGCCGAGAGCTGATCGCTGAGATTCGCAATGTCATAGAGGATCTCCCGATCTTGCTGACAGCCCCTCTATACCGCAGATGGCACCTGCGCTGGGGTGCGACACAGGCCGAATTGGCCTCCCCGTTGCCGGGTGACGGCGTTTTGCCGGGCGCGCAGTACAAGTCAACAAGGGCGATCAGCATCGCCGCACCTCCAGAGGCCGTGTGGCCATGGCTCGTACAGGTCGGCTGCCTTCGGGCCGGGTGGTACAGCAATGATCTTCTCGACAACCTGGCGCATCCCAGCGCGACCACGATCGTGCCCGAACTACAGCACCTCGAAGTCGGCCAGTTGGTGCCGATGTCGCCGAAACCCTCCGAGCATTCCGCCCTGGAGGTGCACTCCTTCGAGGTCAATCGGTGGCTGCTGTGGACCACACCGGACAGCTCCTGGGCGTGGCAGCTCACCCGCAGCGAAAACAACGGCACCCGCCTGATCGCCCGCATCAACGCCCGCTACGACTGGCGGCACCCGCTGTTCGCGCTGCCAGGGGTAATCCTGATGGAGTTCGGCGACTTCGCAATGCTGCGCAGAATGCTTCGCGGCATCAAGACTCGAGCCGAGACCGGCGAGCATGCCCACGCCCAACCGGTTGGCCCGCCGGCAACGGTGGGAGCGGGCGCGCCGTGGCAGGTCAAGCGGGGAGGCGGCACGAGGTCACGGTAGTGCGCGGGTGACGGTGGCCGCTCCGCGGCGCGGGCGTGACGGTTGACAGTCATGGTCAGCGACGCGCGGAGAAGGTGGGGGCGTGTGTCGATGCGTATTGCGTCAGCATCGGTCGTCGAACACCAACAACTGCAACACAGGCCAACGCCGGCGGCAACCACCAATCTGGCGTCCGCCGTCGGCAGTTCGCCAACCGTCGACCTCCGTCGTCTGGCGGATTAGGAGTGGCGGATCTCCGAGCCGAACACGGCCGCCTGGGTGCGTCGCTGCATGCCGAGCTTGGCCAGGAGGCCGGACACGTAGTTCTTCACGGTCTTTTCGGCCAGGAACAGCCGCTCGCCGATCTGCCTGTTTGTCAGGCCGTCGGTGATCAGGTTGAGGATGTCCTTCTCCCGGTCGGTGAGTGACGCAAACTGGGCGTCCTGCGGTTCACCGTCGCGCAGCCGCGCGAGCAGCCGTTCGGTCATCGAGGGGTCGAGCAGGGAGTTGCCGGCTGCGACCTGCCGGACGGCGTCGACCAGGCTGTTGCCTCGGATCTCTTTGAGCAGGTATCCGGCCGCCCCAGCCATGACGGCGGCGAACAGCGCGTCGTCGTCGTCGTAGGAGGTGAGGATCAGGCACCGCGTCTGCGGCACTAAGGAGCGGATATCGCGGCAGACGTCTACGCCGCTGCCGTCTGGGAGGCGGCCGTCGAGCAGCGCGACGTGGGGGCGGCTGGCCGGGATGCGTGCCAGCGCTTCGGCGGCGGTCCCAGCTTCGCCGACGACGGTTATCCCGTCCGCGCCGGCGAGCAGGTCGGCGATGCCGCGGCGCACGATCTCGTGGTCGTCGAGAAGAAACACTCGGATCGTTTCGGGCTCGCTCAGCTCAGCGGAATCGTCCATGTCAGTGAGGTCCCTGTTCCAGTGGGTGCTCGGCCCGGCGGCGCCGGCTCGAGGAGCAGAGCGCCGTTGTACTGCTCGGCACGGCTGCGCAGATTGGCGAGACCACTGCGCCGGTCGGTGTCGCCGAGGCCGACGCCGTTGTCGACGATGCGGATGGTGACGCGGGTTTGCGAACCGCTCAGCTCGACCTCGACGTCGGTCGCGTGGGCGTGCCGTGCCACGTTCGTCAACGCTTCGCGGACTACCGCCGCGATGTCGTCGACGATGGCCTCGGGCACCAGTGAGTCGATCGGGCCGTCGAAGCGCACATGCGGTTCGAATCCGAGTACTGGGGTGACTTCGGCCACCACCGCGAGCAGGCGCGAACGAACTGAGGCCATCTCCGGGCCGAGCTGTCCGCGCAACTGGAAGATGGAGGTACGGATCTGACGGATCGTGTCGTCGACCTCCGAGACCACCCCGCTCAGCCGCTCGCTATGCGGATCGTCGGCGAGGGCCGTGGCGACGCTCTGCACGCCGAGTCCGGCCGCGAACAGCCGCTGGATGACGTGGTCATGCAGGTCGCGGGCGATACGATCCCGGTCCTCCAACAGCACCATGCGCTGCTGGTCGGCCCGCGCGTCCGCCATCTCCAGGGCCAGCGCGGCCTGGTTGGCGAAGGTGGTCGCCATGTCCAGATCGGCGTCGTCGAATCGGTGCCGCCCGTGCAACCGACCCACCACGAGGGCTCCCCGCATCCGCTGCGCCCCCACGAGCGGCAGCACCATCACCGGCCCGATCGTCAGCGACTCGGCCAGGTGGACGGTGTAGGTCGTATCGACGGTTGCATCGTTCATGAGTACGGGCTGACCGCTTACGAACGCGGCACCGACCAGGGTGTTCTGGACGGGGTAGCTGAATCCGACGAACTCCTCGGCGCGCTCGCCTGAGGCGACTTCAATCATCAGGCGGTCACCTGCGCTGGTCGGCAGCACCACGGTGACGATGTCGGCATCCGCGATCTCGCGGGTTCGGCTCGCGATCAGGGCGAGCGGCTCCTCGCCTCCCGGAGTGAGGAGCTGGCGGGTGATCTGCGTGGACGCATGCAGCCAGTCCTGCTTGCGGTGGGACTGCTCGAACAGTCGGGCATTTTCGATGGTGATGCCGGCCGTGGCTGCGAGCGCCGTGACCAGTTCTTCGTCCTCGACGCTGAACTGGCCGCTCGCCGCCTCGGTGAGGTAGAGGTTGCCGAACACCACGTCGCGCACCCGGATCGGGACGCCCAGGAAGCTCGTCATCGGGGGGTGGTGGGCCGGGAAGCCCACGGAGCGGTTGTCGGCGCTCATGACGGCCAGACGAATCGGGCTGGCGTCGTCGATCACGGCACCCAGCAGGCCCTTGCCTGATGGCAGCTCCCCGATGAGTTGCGTCGCAGGGGCGTCGATGCCCACCGTGATGAACTCCTCCAGGCTGCCGTCGGGCGCCAGCACACCGAGCGCGCCGTATCTCGCGCGGACCAACTGGCAGGCGGCCTCGACGATGTGCCGGAGCACCGACGGCAGGTCCAGCTCGCTGATGATCACGCGGTTCGCGGACAGCAGCCCGCGCAGCCGGCCCTGGGCGGCCATGACGTCCTCGGCCCGGTTGACGAGCTGGCCCAACAACTGATCCAGTTCCAGTCTGGGACCATCGACGAACTCGAACGACGTCACCTCGCCCGCACTGTCCGGCTGACCGTCCACGGTCCCCATTGCCGGACCATATACCGGCTTTACCGGGTGGGAAGGCCGTCGGTCACGAATCGGACAGCACATCGACGAGGCGGCGACGCCGGGTTGGCGGGGTGGCCTCGGCGAGACCCACCCGAAGCAGGACATGGGGGTGCATACGCAACCGGAGTTCTTGTCGAAGCAGCACATTCGTCTGCGTGACCTCGATGGCCTGGGTGAGGAAGCCTGCTGTGTAGCCGTGGGTGGCGATCTCCAGGAGCACCCTTTCCAGCGCCTCGCCCGTGCGCAGCCAGGCCAGCCGGCTGTCCTCAAGTGACCCGATCAACAACAGCGCCTGCTCCAGGCTGGAGTGCGTCGCTGAGGGCAGGCCGCCCGTGCCGCGCGCGTCGAAGTCCCGGATCGGCACGTCATCGTGCGCCGCGCCGTCAACATGCGGCACCGCGAAGGCCGGCACCCCGTCGTCGCGGCCCGGATCGTCGCTTGTCCAGGCGCGCAGCTCCGCTCGATACGCGGGGTCGGCGTTCTCGATCGCATCGGCCCGTTGCGCCAGCACCGCGACGGCGACGCGGTCCTCGGGTCGCTCGACCGAGCCGACCTCGGCGCCTTCGGCGCGTCCCTGGGCCAGGAACGCCTGCACCAAACCCGCAGGAACGTGATCCGACGCGAACTGGCGGCGATTGGTCCGCCTCACGTCGATGGCTGGGTCGAGCCGGGCGATGTCCTGCTCAATCGTGCCTTCGCCCGCCTCGTGCACGACGATGCGAGCGAGCACGTTGGGATCGCTGCGATCCGGAAGGCGCGCGATCGTGACCGCGCGTCCCGCGGCCGCCAACGCCGCCCGGGCGTTGAACAACGCACATCCGCAGCTGAGCAGCAGTTGGCGCCCATGCGGGTCCAGCACAGGCAGTCGCCGGGTCGGATCTGCCCGCAGCTCGATGGTGTTGCCGTCGATGACAAGTTCCCACGGCTGGGTGTTGTGTATCGACGGCGCACGGGTCGCTCGCACAGCCGCCCGGCGGACGGCCGTTGTCGAGTTCAGGTTCGTCAGAGTTGTCATGGATTCACGCTCCTTGTTAAGTCAGACACGGGGAGTCCTGCGCTCCATAGTGGTTGGCGCGATCCCGCAGCGAGCGAGGCGAAGACCCCGGTACGACCGGACCAAAGTCCCTTTCCTGCAACGAGCACGGATGTCGCGCCGCGAGGTGCCCATGGGTCCGTCCCGATAGGACGTTGTGCCCTACGAAGCGACGGGTTTGGAACCGGATGGTGATCACAACAGCCACACACCTTCGTTAGGGGAATCCCATGCACCGCACCACCCTCGACCGTCTGCTCGCCGCCGGTGGAATCGTCATCGCCTCGGTGCTGCTCGTCGCCGGCGGCCTGCTCACCTGGGCCAACACCTACGTCAGTCACCAGGTGCACAGCCAGCTGGCCGATCAAAAGGTCTTCTTCCCCGACAAGGGAAGCAAGGCACTCGCGGACCCTCAGGTCGGGCCGTATCTCAATCAGTACGCCGGCCAACAGCTCACGACCGGCCCGCAGGCCAAGACCTACGCCGACCATTTCATCAAGGTCCATCTCAACGAGATGACCGGCGGCCTGACCTACGCGCAGCTCTCGGCCAAGGCCCAGGCCAACCCCGATGACACCAAGATCGCGGCCGAGGTCAACACCGTGTTCAAGGGTGAGACCCTGCGCGGACTGCTGCTCAACGCTTACGCCTTCGACACCATGGGTGGATTAGCGCTCATCGGCTCGATCGTCGCCTACATCGGCGCCGCACTCATGGCCCTGCTCGCCGCACTCGGCTTCCTCCACGCCAAGCGAGCACCCGACGAGATCACCCCGACTTTCCCGGCTCGCGAGTTGATTCCCGCTTAGCCAACCGACTTGGAGCGAGCCGCAATCGTCGCGGCTCGCTCCTATCGTCACACCGCCGCAGCGCACACGAGGGAACCCATCCATGTCACACACGAGCGGTGCCCCCCTCGCTACCTCCGTTCCGCGCGCAGCACGCCGCGTCGGTCGGCAATGGACTCGCCTACGAGGACCCACTCCGCACCCCGCCCGCTTCGACGAGCGGATGGTGGCCAGCCTGCCCGAGCCCGCGCGCCGCTGGCTGCTCCACGCAATCCAACCGGGCACACCGCTCGCGGGTACAACAGTGCTGCAGATGCGGGGCAGATCCGGCTTGGATCCTGGCGACCGTTCACGGCCGAGCAGGTGGTGAGTCCCGCCCACGGTTACATCTGGGCGGCGGTCACTCGAATGTTCGGCGCGCCGGTGACCGGTTACGACCGGATGAGTGACGGCACCACCGAAATGCGGTGGCGCCTCTTTGACCGACTGACGGTGGTCAGCAGCCACGGCGAGAATCTGGCACGTAGCGCCGCCGGGCGCTTGGCGAATGAGTTCGTCATCGCCCCGACCAGCTTCCGCGGCGCGACCTGGCGCAGCGGAGCCGGTTGCGACACTGCGATCTCAACCTGGACGGTCGACGGACGGACACACGACGTCGAGCTACAGGTAGCACCAGACGGAAGGCTGGAGTCCGCTGTCATTCAGCGGTGGGGCAACCCCGACCGAAAGGGATTCCGGCTGCATCCCTTCGGCGTCAGCGTCGACCAGGAGGCAACCTTCGACGGGGTCACCATCCCGGCCCGGCTCCGGGCAGCGTGGTGGTGGGGAACCGAGCGCGAAGATGAGGGCGAGTTCTTCCGCGCCGAGATCACCCGCGCGCAGTTCGTCTAGCGGCGCCAGCGATTGCCCAACACGAACCCGCCGCCGACCTCGGACCGTTACAGATCAAGTCGGCAAGATCGCGCGCTCTGGCCCGCCGGATTGACGCCATTCAGGTGCGTCGATGTCCTCGTTGTACTCGAGCAGGTACTGGGTGCCAAGCTGTCCGATCGCCTCCCGCACCTCGGCTGGCGTGACGTAGAAGAACTCCCGGTGCGTGTCGATACGTCTGCGGGAGCGGTCCGAGTTGCTCGTGGGGAGCGTCCGCGCGGCCACGCTGCCGGTCGTCGCGGCCGAGAGCGGCGGCGCGGAGGATCCAGAAGGTCGTTTCGCCGCTCGGGCGGTCATCCAGGACCGACGTGACCAATCGGTGGCCACTCCCGGGCACAAAGCGGATCAGGACCGCCGTGTCGACGTCGGAGGCCCCGAAACGTTGACAGGATTGGTGCGCCGCCAGGGACTCGAACCCCGAACCCGCTGATTAAGAGTCAGCTGCTCTGC
>JAVHVN010000028.1:0-10643 GCA_032160545.1 Pseudonocardiales bacterium
GCTCATGGAGCTCGCGCACGTACAGGCGACGCGTCCGCAGGTACGCCCCGAGCAGCCAGCCGATCACGACCGGCGAGAGCCAGAGCGAAGTCAGGACGTGCGCGCGGAGGCTTGCAGGGACCGGGTCCCGGATGGTCCAGAGGAGACACATGACGAAAAGCGCCATGAGTCCAACGAGCGCGCGCCGTCGGTCCTCGTAGGCCGCAACGGTGTAGGCCGCGACGACGGGAAGCGCGAACACGCCGAAGCCCTCCGGCGCGCCGAACACGAGCCATTCGAGCGACAGCGCCGTGGCGACGACGACCGCCGAGGCCAGCGGGAACCGTCTCCGCACCGCGAGCGCCCCGATCGAGATGGCGTAGGAGCCGAACACGGCGGCGCGCGGCCCGGTCATGTGCGTCGAGCCGAAGACCTGCGGCGCCCACACCTCGAGGGTGCAGCCGGCACCGACCACCGCCGCGATCACGAGGTCGACCGCGCGAGATCGGCGTGTCATCCAGGAAGTATCCCGCGAGCCTCGGGCCGCCGCATCGTCCTCGAGGTGGAGCCGAAGTCAACCGGCGGATGAGGGTCACGCGAACCCACTTAAACTGCGCGATGCACCCGACAAGAATCGAACTTGTGCACGCGGTTTAGGAAGCCTGCCGCGCCTTCGGAGAACTGCCTGCAAGCGGCGCAGTTTCGAACGACCTCGCTGAGGTGTGCGCCAATGATTGCGCCAGCCGCTACTTGGTGCCTCGTCCGCGAAGGACTTAGGATTCCGGAGTGGCTCGGGTCGCGTTGTTGAGTTCGATCGGGAGTTGGATGACGACCGACAGCTAGCGGGCGTCGAGTCCGACTCGCTGGTCTGTGTCGAGATCGCCTGCGACGATGGGCAACTGATCGAGATTTCACTGGCGGCTGATCGCGGCTGCGGCACTGCTCGTTGGCCCTCGGAGGCCTACGCCAACCGGGCCGAGTGGATGCCGCCTCTTCGGCGGTTGCTCACTCGGTTTGGCTTGAGATTATCGGACTAAAGGGCCCGCCAGGTCGCGGCACAAGCCACACCGACCACCTTCGTTCCGGTCAGAGAGTCACCGGTTCGGGTCGAACCGATGCCAAAGAAGGCGTATTTCAAGTCGTATTGCGGGTTATTACTGTCACCGTTCGCCCGGCAGAGGCGGATAAGTAAGGGCAAGGGAAGTCCTTTCACATCGTCCGATCGGTGAAGAGAGAAGGATCAAGTGACATTCCTGAAGTCCTGTTGTATGGTTGGCATCTTCGCGACGCTTGCCGCCGCGATTGCCGTATCCGCCGGCGCTGGTACGCCGGTGACCTTCACGTTGACCGCAGGTGCACTGTCGATCAGCGCGCCGACCAGCGGCGTCTCGCTGGGGTCGCAGGTGGTTTCGGCGAGCGCGAGCACGGTCAGTGGCCAACTCGGGGTCATCACTGTGACCGACCAGCGCGGTGGAGCAACCGCTTGGGTGGCGTCGGTGATCGTGACCGCCTTCACTCCGACGACAGGCCCGGCCGTGACGGCTATTCCGGCCACTTCGGTCAGCTATTCGACGGGTACGGTCACCCAGGCCGGGGTGACCACAGCGCAGCCTGTGACGACGGATCTGACAGGAGTCTCGCCGGTCGTGAACGGCACGAGTACCGGTCTCAGCACCGCCTCCTGGAATCCAACCATCTCGGTACTCGTGCCCGCGAATGCGGCGCCTGGAATCTACTCGGCCACCATCACCCACTCTGTCGCCTGAGCGGATCGTGCCTCGCCGCCTCCTCGTTGGAGTGTCCGTTCTGGTTGCCGGGATAACCGTTCCGGCCTTGTGTGCGGGAGCTGCAACTCCGGGGCCAGGGGGCAGGGGGGTAGGGGTCCGGTTGCTCGCCACGCCAACTGCGGGGGCCGCCAACCCGCTGCTCCCCCGCTACATCGTCGAGATAGCGGCGCCAGGAACGAGCATCCGTCGCCGGGTGGAGATCGATAACTCCACTCGCCGCGCGGCGAAGGTGGCGATCTACGCGGGCGCTGCCTCGATTCGGCGGGGTCTGTTTGGCTTCTCTTCTGGGCGCCGGCGCAACGACCTTGCCCGCTGGACGTCGGTAAGCCGACCGCTTGTTCACTTGTCGCCGAGCGGGAAGACAGTCGTCACGGTGACGATCCGCGTGCCCCGGTCTGCTTCCTCCGGTGAACGCTACGCCGTGGTCTGGGCAGAACTCGCCGCGGTGACAACGGGCGGCGTGCGGCTGGTAAACCGGGTCGGCATCCGTCTCTACGTCACCGTGGGCGCCGGCGGGGACGCCCCTGCAGGCTTCACGATCGGCCCGCTGCACGCCGCTCGGTCGGCCGCGGGAGCACCGCTCGTCCAGGCTGTTCTTCGCAGCACCGGTCCGCGCACGCTTTTGATCACCGGGAGTCTCAGACTCTCGCACGGCCCGGGCGGCATCAACGCCGGACCGTTCCCGGTAACCCTCAGCGGCGCCCTCTCACCGGGTGGCTCGGCCGAGGTGCGCGTCCAACTCGGCCGTCGTTTGCCGCGCGGTCCTTGGCACGCCCGTCTGCGTCTGCACAGTGGTCAACTCGAGCGCTCCGCTGCGGGGGTGCTCCGCTTTCCCGGCGAACAGGCGCCCGCCGCGCCTAGATCAAACCGCGTCGGGACACGCCATCCGCTGCTTGTTCTGATGCTGATATTCGGGGTCGTGGGTGTAATCGCCCTTGCTGTGCTCGTAGTCGGCGAGCGCGTCGGCCTGTTGCGCGGGCGATCACTCTTGCGATGAGAGTCAAGAGGCCCCTCATGGACGATCAGAAAGACGACGGCGGCCGGCGGGATAGTGACCCGCCGCGCAAACCGGCGCCGCTCACGCGCGCCGAGGAGATTGAGACCCTCCTTGCCCACGCCGCCGACATTGTAATTCGCTACGACCGCGACCTACGTCACTTGTTCGTCAATCCGGCGATCGAAACCGTTGCAGGACTTCCGCCGGAGTCATTTCTCGGTCGAACGAACCGGGAGCTAGGAATGCCGGAGGAGTTGTGTGCGCTTTGGGAGAGAGAGCTCGGCGCAGTCTTTGATCACGGGCTGGAGCGGCGATTCGAGTTCCTGTTCGACGGTGTCGACGGTATCCACTGGATGGAAGCGCGTGTTGTCCCGGAGCGCAACGCCGCCGGTAAGGTCGTAACGATCCTTTCCGTCACGCGCGAGCGCACCGAGGCACGCCAGGCCGAACAAGAAATTCGGGAGAGTGAAGGCCGCTACCGGGAACTGTTCGAGCGGGCCCGGGACATGATCGCCGTTTTCGACCTGGATGGTTTGCTTGTTCACGTCAACCCAGCACTCGAGCGGACGCTGGGGTACAGCGCCGCAGAGCTGACTGGTCAGCCCTTGACCTCGATACTCGCTGAGGAAGAGGGGCTCGCAGCCGCCGAACGCTTGGCCACCAAGCGCGACGGGTCGACGATTGCGAGCGTTTTCGAGGCGGTGATGCTCGGCAAAGACGGAAGCCGGATACCGATCCAGGCGAGCTCTGAAATCGTCCGACGCGGCAGCGTCGCATACGGGGTGATGGTGATCGCCCGCGACGTGCGAGAGCAGATCGCAGACCGCGAGGCCCTGGAGGAAAGCGAGGGCCGCTTCCGGGGCGCCTTCAACGGAGTCGCTGTGGGCATGGTGATTGCCGACCCCGAGGCGAGAGTGATCCAAGCCAACACCGCCTTTGCAAACATGCTCGGCTACTCAGCGTCTGAGCTCGTCGGAAGGTCGATCGGGGACATCGTTCACCCAGACGACACCGCATCGTTCGCCCACGACGTGGAGAGACTACGGATCGGGCCGGGGCCTCGGCACCTGGTCGCTGACCGCCGCTATATCCGCAAAGACGGCGAGATTCTCTTCGCACACGTCAGCGTGTCGTCCATTGCCGCGGAGGACGGAGCTACCCGGTTTTTCGCTGCGCAGATCGAAGATGTTACGGCGCTGCGCGACGCGCAGGTCGACCTTGCAGAGAGCCACGCGCTGCAGCAAGCGGTGATCAGCGTTTCTCCCGATGTGCTTGCCGTGCTCGGCCTCGACGGAGCCCTCCGTCTCGTCTCCCACTCCGCCGAAGAAATACTCGGGTACGCCGCCGATGAATTCGTCGGGCGCAGCTTCTTGGAGTACGTGCATCCCGAAGACCGGCTGACTACGCAGAAGCTCGTCGAATCAGCCTTGAGAGGCGACAGGCCGTCTGTCCTTCGCAGCCGGGTCATTGCGAAGGACGGCAGCATTCGCCTTTGGGACGGCACCGTCGCTCCGACGCTCGGCCCGGACGGGCAGCCGTATGCAGTCGTCGCAAGCCTGCGCGACGTGACGAACCAAGTCTTACTCGAGGATCAACTCCGTCAGGCCCAAAAAATGGAAGCTATGGGCCAGCTCGCCGGAGGTGTCGCGCACGACTTCAACAATCTCCTGACCGCGATCGGCGGTTACGCCGAGCTGGCCCTCAGCAAGCTTGACGGCGTAGGTGGCACCGATGAGCTCGAAGGTGTGATTGAGGCCGCTGGAAAGGCGGCGGGTCTAACGGCGCAGCTGCTCACGTTCAGCCGCCGCCAACTGCTCAACCCGCAGACATTCGACCTGGGCGAGGCTGTCGGTGAAATGGGCTCTCTGCTTCGGCGCTTGGTCCCGGCGACGACCGAGATCGTCACCCTTCTTCCGTCGTCTCCGACGCCCATCCACGCCGACCGCGCCCAAATTGACCAAGTCATCATGAATCTGGTGGTAAACGCGGCGGACGCGATGCCGGACGGAGGGCGGATCGAAATCGAAGTGAACCTCGATGCTATTCACGACCAGGCACGACTGCTCGTGGTCGATGGTGGCGCGGGCATGGACGCCGTGACAGCCGCTCGGATTTTCGAGCCATTCTTCAGTACTAAGGGAACCGACGGAACGGGACTGGGACTGTCGATCGTCCACGGGATCGTCAGTCAGAGCGGGGGCCGAATCGCCGTCGAAAGCGAGCTGGGCAAGGGGACCACATTTTCGATCACGCTGCCGCTCACGAGTCTCTCCAAGCGCGAACCGACTCCGGTGATCGCAGCTGCCGGCGGCAGCGGCGAGACGGTACTTCTCGTTGAAGACGAGCCGCTCGTCCGCGCCGTCCTAACCCAGATGCTCGACCGCGACGGCTACCAGCTGATCACAGCCGCAACCGGCGAAGAAGCACTAGCAATCGCGGACACTATGCCGGGCACCATCGATCTGCTGATCACCGATCTCATCCTGCCAGCGATGAACGGCCGCGAGACCGCCGACGCGATTTACACGCGCCAACCACAGGCGAAGGTGCTTTACATGTCCGGCTACACCGACGAAATCGCGATCCAAGCGGATGCATACAACGGCGGATTCGCGTTCATCCAAAAGCCGTTCAGCGGCCAAGACCTTTCGAGATGCGTGCGCGGACTGCTCGACACCCGGGTCCTTGCCGAGCTCGGCGCGATTGCGCCAGTTGTGGGTGGCACGGCTAACGATCGTCCTGTAGTCGACGGTCCCTGATAGATCGAGGCTCGCCCGTTCGCTCGCTACATCACCATCGCTGTGTCGGGTGCGCCAGTTGCGCGCTGCATTACGCGCGGATTTCACATGACGTGATTGATGCCCCCGACAAGAATCGAACTTGTGCACGCGGTTTAGGAAACCGCTGCTCTATCCACTGAGCTACGGGGGCGGATAGTGGTTCTTACCAGGGGATTCAGTGTCAGAGACCGTTGGTGGTTTCCTCCACCTCTTGATGATGAGACAGGCTGTCACTCTAGCCGTGGGTTCGCGGCGCACATTGAGCGGCCAACGCGGCAGATCAACCGTTGCCGAGCCCCCACTGGTACTGGCCGGTCGAGAAGTCCATCGTCGCGTGTACGCCGTAGCCGTCGGACGTGCCGTCGGTGTTGTCCTTGTCAACCGCGAGGCAGTCGTACTTGACGGTGATCTCCGCCAGGTTCTGGCTGCCGCCGCCGATCGGCGTGCAACTGGTGCGCAGGATCGGTCCATTCAGAAGTCCGGAAGAAACCTGCTTGCGCGCCCAAGTGGTGATGCTCGTTTCCATTTCCCGTTCGCTCGCGTGCCGGGCGGCGATCTGCTGGGCTGTCTCGATCCGCTTCGCCACTGCCGCCGCTCTCTTTGTGGCCGCCCGCTGTGCCTCGGCCGCTGCGTGTCTCGCGGCCGCGGCACGCTGTGCCGCGCGGTGCTCGGCGTCGCGGTGCAGCTTGAAGGTGAACGCGCCCGCGCCTGCCGCGAGAATCAGCAGCACCAGGACGGCGGTGACGATCAGCCGTCCCCGCCGTGAGAACCGTTGGCGGCGCAGGAACGAGGCACCGCAGTGAGGGCAGAAATCGCCGACAGTTTCTGAGAGCGCCGAGCAGCTTGGGCAAAGCCGAGTCGGTGTACCGGGTGGTGGGGCGACGGCGGTGGGTGTTTCGCTCATCCGCTGACCACGACAACAGACGCCGCGAGTGCGACCGACACGACAGCGCTTGCCAGGATTCCGAACCGATGTTCCATGCCGTCCCTTCCGTGGTGACAAAAGGCGGAGTCCCCAACATAGTCCTCAGGCGTCAAGAAGAGCTTTAGAAGGCCATTTAAGCCGTGTTGCAGAGCAGCACCCTTGACTTCGGTCAGCAATGGCCCATGATGCGGAACGCGTCGATGTGTAGGAAGGGGTTCGAGTTGCGGCAGGCGTTCCTTGGTGGTCTGGTCGTCCTGGCGGTCGCGGTTCCGGCTGCCGGTGTGAGGGCAGGTACGCCTCCCCCCGGCGCGACTGCGAAACGCCGCCGCAATGAACGAGGCGCAGCGATGAGGCGAAGGTTGCTCGTGCTTACGGCAGCGGCCGTGATCGCGCTGGCTTGGGCTGGCGTCGCAAGCGCGGGCTATGCCGTCGGTCCTGCGTCGGGCTCGACGACGAGTTCTCGTCCGACTTTCGAGGTGTACCTCGGTACGGACGAACTCTTGAACGCCAGGGTCTACGTCGCCGCTGACTCGCAGATGGACCAGTACTTCATCCCGGTCAACGATTTCGGAAGCTGCACGCCATCAACACCGAGCGGAACTGCGAATCAGTACACCTGCCAGCCGAGCTACTACTCGAACGCGAATTACGGTTCGGCGCTGCCGCCTGGGACGTACGTGTGGTGGCTCAGCTACTGGCACACCGATCCCGGCGCCTATTTTCCCACCCTTCGTATCTCGGGTCCGCTCAGCTTCACGGTGCCGGAGCCCATCCCGCCTTCGTCGACCTACCTGATCAGCCCGACTGAAGGCGCGACCGTTGCGTCTCCGGTGACGTTCCGGATCAACGCGCCAGCGCAGGCGACAATGCACATCTACGTCGGGATGAGCTCGGACCGCCAAGCCGACGGTTCGCCGGTCGGTCTCACCGACTACTCGTGCGGCGGCCAGACCACCGACGCAGGTCCCTACTACTGCACTGACCAGACCAGCGCAGCCGACTTCACGCCTGGCATCACGTACTACTGGTGGGCCGTGATCACCGCCGGGGACGCCTCCTGGATCTACGGCCCGCGCTCGTTCACCCTTTCCAGCGGCTCCCCTGGCGGGAGCGGCGGAAGCGGCGGAGGCGGAGGCGGTTCGGGTGGTGGCACACGAACGCGCACGTTGCGGGATGCGCCCTACCTGCCGAGCGCCGCTCGCTACACCGGCAAGAGCATCAAGCAGACCCGCCTCTCGGCAGCGGCTTACAAGCTGAGTAAGTTCCTTGGCGCGCCAAAGTCCATCGCGATCGCCTGCTGGTCGACCGCCGACTGGCCCGGCGTCAGCGGCGACAACCCGATGACCGACGGCGGTTACTCGACGCTCGCGTTCTGGACGCCGCTAATGCCTCACTGGGTGTCGCTCTCGCCCAGGGTGTGCCGCAACATCGAAACCCTGCTGCACAACCGCCCCGCGTATCCAAACCGGTTTACGGCGAACGCAGTCGAAACGGTGACGCACGAGATGATGCACGCGCTCGGCGTCAACAGAAGCCGCTTCGGCGCTGAAGCCGAACCGGTCGCCGAGTGCTATGGCATGCAGCTCTCGATCGTCCTCGCCGCTCAGCTCGGTGTTCCGTACAGCTACGCGAGCTCCCTCTCTAAGTACAACCTGAACAACTACCGACTGCGGCCGCCGTCCTACCAAGACCCCGTCCGCTGCCACGAGAACGGTGCCTGGGACCTGTACCCCAACACGCCATCACCGCCGTGGCACAGCTTCGCACTCTGATGGTGAAGAGCTGCCCGGGCAGGGCGCGTGACAACCAGCGAAAGGAGAGATGATGCAGAGCACGCAGAGGCTTCAGTGGTGGGTGCTCGGAAGCGCCGCGTTAATGGTGCTTGGCGCCTTCGGCCCGTGGGTGAAAGCGCTCGGGCAGAGTGTCGGGGGGACCGACGGCTCCAACGACGGCTGGCTGGTGGTCGCAGCCGCAGTGATCGGTGGTGCGCTCTTCTACGCGACCCGCGCCCATCGCGGCGGCGGGGTGTGGGCGATGCTCGGCGGGGTCGCGGGGGTCGCGGTCACCCTCTACGACCGTTCAAACGTGCAGAACGCGATCGACAAGGGCGGCACGTTCACCCAGGCACTCGTCCAAATCGGCTGGGGGCTGAACCTTGCGCTCGCCGCCTCGGCTTCAATGACGGCCGCGGGTGCCGTGTACTGGTTCCAAACGCGCGAGACACAGCAGCCGTTGCCCCCGCCGACCTCGTCCCCACCCTCAACGGATGCGCCGGTTCCTTCCACCCCGCCCGCTGCGTTGGCAGGGGCGCCGACTCCGCCACCGGACTGAACTCGTGTCGTTCGGGGTTCTCGTTCTCCTCGTCGTCGTCGGTACCACGATCTGGGTCGGCGTCGATTCCAGCAGACGCGACTGGGGTGATCGTGGCAGTGGCACGGCGGGATGGGTCGTCGGTTGTCTGCTGCTCTGGATCGTGGTCTTTCCGGTGTACCTGTCAAAGCGCAACAAGGCCCCGCTGAAGGACGCGCCCGCGTTCTCGGCCGGGCCGGCCGCGCTTCCGCACGGCGGGATGCATCGGGAGTGCCCGCATTGCAAGGAGCCGATGCGCCGCGACGCAGACACGTGCCCCCACTGTCGTCAGCCCTCCACCGCCTGGCGCTTCCACGAGGGACGCTGGTGGTATCGCGCGAGCGACGACGACGTATGGCAGTGGCTCAACGAACCGACCGGGGAGTGGGTTTCGATCGACGCTGCAGCAGTGCCAGGATGACCAGGCGCATGATGCCCCGACGGAAACGCTTCTTCCTCTAATCGAAGAGGACAGCGAGCCCCAACTCAAAGGAGATCGCCGCGGTGCCATTGCTGTTGGCAACGCGAGCGCTACACCGACAACGATTTTGCAGTAGTTCGTCCGATTCTTGCCGTCTGTAGTCAGTCTCGGTACCGTCGAAGCCATGTCCGGCCCCGTTCTCGTCGAAGCCCGGGGTCTCACGAAGGTCTATCCGCCGCGCAACGGCGACGCGCAGGGCTACCGCGCGGTCGACGGCATCGACTTCGAGCTCGGGCGGGGCGAGGCGTTCGGGTTTCTCGGCCCGAACGGCGCGGGCAAGTCGTCGACGATGCGCATGGTGGCGGCGATCTCGCCGCCCAGCGGCGGGTCGCTGCGCGTGCTCGGGATGGATCCGGCGCGCAGCGGGCCGGAGATTCGCAGCCGCATCGGCGTGGTGCCCCAGGACGACTGCCTCGACCGCGACCTGACGGTGCGCGAGAACCTCTACATCTACGGACGCTATTTCGGGCTGTCGAAGGCCGTGATCCGTGAGCGTCTTGCCGACCTGCTCGCGTTCGCACAGCTCGAGGAGAAGGCCGACGAACAGGTCGAAGCGCTGTCCGGCGGGATGCGCCGTCGGCTGACGATCGCGCGTTCGCTGATCAACGAGCCCGAGATCCTGCTGCTGGACGAGCCGACGACCGGGCTCGACCCGCAGGCGCGCCACGTGCTGTGGGACAGGCTCTTCCGGCTCAAGCAGGAGGGGGTCACGCTGATCCTCACGACGCACTACATGGACGAAGCCGAGCAGCTCTGTGACCGTTTGGCCGTGATGGACGGCGGCAAGATCGTCGCCGAGGGCTCGCCGCGCGAGTTGATCGAGGCACACGTCACGCGCGAGGTGCTCGAGCTGCGGTTCCCGACCGGCGAGCAGGCGGAGGCGTCGACCCGGTTGCGCGATGCCGGCGTCGGCGACCGGATCGAGTTGCTGCCCGACCGCGTCGTCGTCTACGCCGACGACGGCGAAGCGGAACTCGCGGAGGTGCACGCGATGTCGCTCGTCCCGATCACCGCGCTCGTCCGCCGGGCCACCCTCGAGGACGTCTTCCTGAAGCTGACCGGCCGTTCGCTGATCGACTGATGCGCACGTGGAATGCCTTCCGGTACTGGTTCACGCAGTACCGGCGAACCTGGCGCGGCACGATCGTGATCAGCGTCGCGAATCCGCTCCTCTTCCTGCTCGGCGTCGGCGTCGGCCTCGGCCAGCTGGTCGACCGGCACGCGCCGAGCGCGCTCGCGGGCGTCTCCTACACGGCGTTCCTGGCGCCGGGCCTGCTCGCGGCTTCGGCGATGCAGACCGGCTTCATCGAAGGAGGCGGCCGCGGGGGGGCGGGGGCGGGGGGGG
>JAVHVN010000099.1:0-7210 GCA_032160545.1 Pseudonocardiales bacterium
CACCGTGGCTGACGCCCACCTTGGCGATGACCGTCACGCCGATCTGGCTCGCGACGACGTAGCCGAGGACCCACACGGCCAGCGAGCCGACCTCGCGCATGCGGCCGATCTCGTTCGGACGCGCGCGGAAGCGCCACTCCCACTGGAAGCCGGTTCGGCGGAGGGAGGGGACGAGCACCAGCGCCTGTGCCGCGATGCCGAGGGTGGTGCCGACGCCGAGCACGACGACCTGCGGAGTCGTCATCGATGATGGAGTGAGCGTGGCTGGCCCGGGCAGCGCCCAGAACAGCGCGATCGTGACGATCATGACGACGTTGTTCAGGACGGGGGACCAGGCTCCCGGGCCGTAGCTGTGCCGCACGTTCAGGACCGCCATGAACATGGCACCGAGCCCGTAGAAGAAGATCTCTGGCAGCAGCAGGGTCGCGAAGAGGCTGGTGAGCCCCCGCTGCGAGCTGTCGGAGGCGAACGCGGTGGCGAGCAGGGGCGCGCAGAGCACCGCCAGCAGCGTCATCGCCCCGAGAGCGGCGGTGGCGATCGACAGCAGCCGCTGCGTGTAGGCGACGCCGTCGTCCGAGTCCTCCTCCTGGGCGTGGACGAGCAGCGGGACCAGCACGCTGGACAGCACGCCGCCGAGCAGCAACTCGTAGACCATGTTCGGGAAGTTGTTCGCGACGTTGTAGGCATCACCCACCGCGCCGACGCCGAGCGCGGCGACGAGCAGGCTGCTGCGCAAGAAGCCGGTGACTCGGCTGACCAGGCTGCCGACGGCCATCACCCGGCTGTTGGCCAGCAGCCCGCGGTTGGCGGCGGTCGCGGCGACGGGCCCCGCGGGCTCGGCGACGGGCCGTGCGGACTCGACCGGCGCCGGCCCCGGCCGGTCGGCCGCGCCGGTGGCCGGTTCCTCGGCAAGGCCGGTGGGTGCGGCGACCCGCGACCGTTCGGTCGCCGTGCTGCGCCGCAGCCGCCGGGGACCGACGTACGTCGGCACGCTCCACTGCGGCTCGTCGAGAGGCTCCGGCTCGTCCCAGTCGAGCAGCAGGACCTGCGAGATCGGATCGGCCTCGGTGAACATGCGCGGCTGCTGGATGGGCGCGCCGCCCTGGTAGAGCGCGGGCGCGCTCCAGCCGTCCTCGGGCGGCGCCGTCACACCAGCTCCGGGACGCGGTGCTGCTCGGGTGTGCGCACGCGGCGGTGCAGCCGCCGCACCGCGCGCACCAGCAGGGCGAGCACCAGCACCGCAGCAGCGGCGACGGTGATGACGACACCGATGGCCCCGAGCGCTGTGCTGCGCACCGAGAGCAGGACCGGTGTGCCGATCGGCTCGTCACTGGGCGTGAGCAGCACCGCCTGGACCTCGAAGCGCCCGGTGCGCTCGACCTGGGTGGGGATGTGCAGGGTGACCTTGGTGTTCGGTGCGACCTGCTGCTTGCCGACGTCGTGGGTCGTGAAGCCCGGCAGCCCGTTGACGGACGTGACCTGGACCCGGACCGTGACCGGCACGTCGAGGGCGTTCTCGATCGTCAGCGGCAAGGGCGAGTTGTTGGACGCGAGCGTGTAGGTGCCGCTGCTCGGCTTGATGATGCGCACGCCCGACTCGAGCGTGGTGATGCGCTTGCTGACGGCTTCGGCGAACGCATCCCCCGCGTGCGGGTCGAGGCGCCATTCGCTGGACTCGGCGCGCTGGATCGCGGCGGGCAGCGAGCCGAGCAGCAGGTCCGCGTCGGTGGCGGACAGCATGGTCTGCAGAGCGGGCACGACGCGAGAGATGTCCTGCGCGGCCGAGATGGTGACCGGCGACAGGCCGCCGGCGCGGGCGTCCGGTGCAACGAGCTGGCCGTGCTCGGACGGGACGATCTGCTGGGCGGCCGCGGGGGCGGTGAGGCCGGTCGACCAGAAGGCGTGCGCGGTACCGAGGATCGCGTCGGTGGCGACGTTGGGCTCGGGGTCGACCAGGCGCGGCGCCACGATCGGGAGGTACCCGCCGCCGGTGGGGTTCTGGATCGTCCGGATGGCAACCTCCGCGACGAGTTGAGGAAGTTGCGCGTACCCCCCGCCGCCCACCGAGAGCACTGGCCCGACGAAACGCTGCACCGTTGACGACGTGACGAGCGCAGTCAGCGGGCCGGCGCCGGTCTGCAGCGATGCCAGGCCGTTGGGCGGTGGCGTCGTCTGGGTCAGCGGCAGGGCCTGGTCGTTGAGCACGACGGAGGTCGCTCCCTGGCGTACCAGCGCATCGAGAGTGGAGGCGCTCGCGGCCTCGCCGACCGGCCACGCGACGTCGTCACCGGCAGTGATTCCGCCCAGCGCGCCGGTGACCCGGCGCTGAGCGTCGGCACCGAGGTCCTTCGTCCAGGTGAGGCCGTTGCTGGTCAACGACTGGACGTCGGGATCGGCGAACGCGGTCATGCTGAGGTGCACGTTCGGCGCGGCCAGCGCGGCGCGGAAGCGAGCCAGCCAGTCCCGAGCCGCCGCCGTTCCCACCCCGCGGGTGCTCTTACCCACGGTGCCCACCTGGTAGTCACCGCTGCTCATCACGGCGAGTTCGTCGATGAGCTCGGGATCGGTGACGACCGTGATCGGCACCTTGCCGGCGACGTTGGTGAGCACCTGGAGCACTCGATCGAGGCGGCCACCGCTGATCGACGACGCGAGGTCGTCGTCGGTGAACACGGTGTCGCCGACGATCCGGTGCGGCCGGTCGAGCACGGGCCAGATCCAGCTCACCGCCACCGGCTGCATCTTGTCGGGCTGCGAGAACGACGGGATGAACGTCTGCGTCGAGCCCACCACGACGTCGTCGCCCAAGGGACCGGTGGCGTGCACGGCGAAGTAGAGCGGGTAGATCGCGTTGTGGCACAGGCAGATGCCGGCATCGCGGGGGATGTCGGTGTCGGTGCGGAATACCACCTCGGTATGTCCGCGCGGTCCGAGCGAGGCTGTCACCGGCTTGTGGTCGGCCGTCTCGATGTCGCTCGACAGGCTTGGGTCCGGCGGCTGGGGGTGTGCGATCGCATTGTCGAGCGCGGTCTGGCTGTCGATCGGGGTCGCGCGGGCGGCGCGCACGGTCACGTCGGTCAGGGACTGGTCGGTGGTGTTCGTCATGTCGAGGACGACGGTGAGGCTCTGCGGTTTGCTGCTCGGGCTCGGTGTCGACGGCGTCACCTTCACGGCGGACACCGCCACGCTGTGGTCGGTGAGCGGTGCCGTTGCCGTTGCCGAGGCGGTGGCCGGTGCCACGAGCCCCGCGCAGAAGACCAGGGCGGCCGCGGCGCACCAGCGAGCGAGCCGGCTGGAGCGAGCATTCGGGCGGATCACGCGGTGTCCGCGAGCAGCCGCCCCGCGGTGTCGACGAGGCCCCGCTCGTCGGGATAGGCCAGCTGTGCCCGGATCTCGGGCAGCGGCACCCAGGCGACCGCGGTGACCTCGAGGTCGGCATCGGAGAGTTCGCCGCCGGTAGCGCGCATCAGGTAGTGGGTGACGGTCTTGTGGATGCGGCGCCCCTCGGCGACGAACCAGAAGTCGATCGTCCCCAGCTCGGCGAGGATCTCGCCGCTGATCCCGGTCTCCTCGGCAACCTCGCGCACGGCCGCCTGCTGGGTCGTCTCACCGGCCTCGATATGGCCCTTGGGCAGCGACCAGAGCAGCCGGCCGAGACGGTCGGTGCGCGCGATGAGAGCGCCGCGGGGGATGTCGCCGTCGAGGTCGAGCACCAGGCCACCGGCGCTGAACTCGTCGACGCGGCGCAGGAACCGGCGCTTGCCGCCCTTGCGGGAGCTACCGCCCTTTCGGGACGATCCGCCCGATCTGCCCCCGCCTGCTGCGGCGTCGGGCGGTCCCTGGGACATGGCCCGATGGTAACCGGCGGGTCGGTATCGTGGCCGCCCGTGACACCGACCGCGCTTCCCGTCATGCCAGGCTCGCGAGCCCGGTGACCACATCGCCCGCCGACCTCGTCCCCATCCCGCCCGAGGCCGCCGCGCTCGGCGCCGCCTTCGCCGCCGCGGGCCACGAACTGCACCTGGTCGGCGGGACCGTCCGCGATGCGCTGATGCGGCGCCCCGACACCGATCTCGACTTCGCCACCGACGCCCGCCCCGACGAGATTCTGGCGCTCGCCGCGAGTCTGGGAGCACCCACCTGGACGACCGGCATCGAGTTCGGCACGGTGGGGGTGCAGCTGGGCGGCCGGCTCTGCGAGATCACGACCTTCCGTGCTGACCGGTACGACCGGGTTTCCCGCAACCCGGCGGTGGCGTTCGGGGACTCCCTGGAGGCCGACCTGCGACGCCGCGACTTCACGATGAACGCGATGGCGCTGTCGATCACCGGTGAGCCCACCTTCACCGACCCCTTCGGCGGCCTCGCCGACCTCGCCCGCGGGCTGTTGCGCACCCCGGCGCCGCCAGAGGAGTCGTTCGCCGACGACCCCCTGCGCATGCTGCGCGCCGTGCGCTTCGTCTCGACGCTCGGGGTGACCGTCGCCGACGACGCCCTCGCCGCGATGACCGCGATGGCGGGCGAGCTGGCCAGGATCACCCCCGAGCGCGTGCAGGCGGAGCTGACCAAGCTCCTTCTCGGCGCCGCTCCGCGGCCGGCGCTCGAGTTGCTCGCCGGCACCGGGCTCGCCGACGCCGTCCTGCCCGAACTGCCGGCGCTGCAGATGGCGGCCGACGAGCACGGCCAACACAAGGACGTCTATGCGCACACCCTGCAGGTGCTCGAGCAGGCCATCGATCTCGAGGACGACGGGCCTGACCTGACCCTGCGGTGGGCGGCGCTGCTGCACGACATCGGCAAGCCCGCGACGCGCGAGATCGCCCCGGGGGGCCGGGTCAGCTTCCATCACCACGAGGTCGTCGGCGCCCGCCTGGCCCGCCGCCGGCTCAAGGAACTGCGATACAGCAAGCAGCTAATCGACGACGTCGGGCAGCTGGTGTTCCTGCACCTGCGCTTCTACGGCTATCGCGAGGGCGAATGGACTGACGCCGCCGTCCGCCGCTACGTCGTCGACGCCGGGCCGTTGCTGCCCAGACTGCACAAGCTGGTGCGCTCGGACTGCACGACGCGCAACAAGCGCAAGGCCGCCGCGCTCTCCGCCGCGTACGACGAACTGGTACGGCGTATCGCCGAACTGAGGGAACGCGAGGAGCTCGCGGCGATCCGGCCGGATCTCGACGGCAACGAGATCATGCGGCTGCTGGACGTCCCCCCGGGGCCGGTCGTCGGGAAGGCCTACCAGCACCTGCTGGCGCTGCGGATGGAGCACGGCCCACTCGGGCACGACCGGGCGGTCGAGGAACTCACCCGGTGGTACCGGCAGCAACAATCCTGACCGGCGCCCAGCGCAGGTAGCCCGCCGCTGTGACCAGGTACGCGGCCGCGATGACCACGACGCTCGCGGGCGCGTGCCCGTCCTCGGGCAGGACGACGGCCGTGAGCACCGCGGCGGCGACCAGCGTGACGTTGAACAGCGTGTCGTAGAAGGCGAAAACCCGGCCGCGGTACAGGTCTTCGATGTCGCGTTGCACCAGGGTGTCGACGCAGATCTTGATGCCCTGCGCGATGAAGCCGAGCAGGACCGCCGCAGCCACCATCGCCGGCAGCGTGTACTGCAGGCCCAGCGCCAGCTGAGCCACCGCCGCCCCCACGAGCAACGCTGCCGGCCACCGGACGTACCCGAGCCGGCGGGTCGCAGCCGGCGTCACCGCCGCGGCGAGGCCGCCGCCCAGCGCAGCGGCGGCGACCACCTGGGCCAGCCCGCCGAGCCCGGCACGCAGGATGCCGTCGTCGGAGAAGTAGTTGCGGTAGAGCAGGATCGTGCACACGGTCGTGACGCCGTAGCTCAACCGGTGCACGCCGATGGCGATCAATGCAGCCAGAGTGGTCGGCCGGGCGCGGACGTGCCGGGCCCCGTCGACGAGACCGTGCGCAACGTCGGAGACCGTTTCGCGGCGCGAGCGCTCGACGTCGTCAGGCCCCAGCTCGTCCGCGCCGAACGCGCGTGCCGCGAGAGCGGCGACGAGATAGAGCAGTGCGGCGACCACGGCGACGGTGGCGTAGGCCGCATTGCCGTCGCCGACGAGCACCCGCGCGCCGACGGCAGCCGCGCCACCCGCGGTCGTCGCCACCGCACCGGCTGTCGTCGACAGCGCGTTCGTGGTGACCAGGTCGTCGACGTCGACCAGGTGCGGGAGCGACGCACTCAATGCCGACAGGAAGAACCGGCTCGCGGACACGACCACCAGGGCGGTGGCGTAGAACAGCAGCCCCTCGACTCCCGCGGCGACCTCGGCCGCGACGATCAGCACGACCAGGGCCCGCACCAGGCTGGCGCCCACGAGGACCCGCTGCCGCCGCCAGCGGTCGAGCAGAACGCCTGCGAACGGGCCGACCAGCGAGTACGGGATGAGGACGATCGCGAACCCGGCGGCCACGTCGGCGGCGTGGGCCTGGTGCTCGGGGTTGAAGAGCACTGCCCCGGCCAGGCTGGCCTGGAAGACACCGTCGGTGAACTGCGCGATGAGGCGGGTGACGAACAGCCGGCGGAACCCGGGCTGCGCCAGTGCGGCGCGCAGGTGGCGCTGCCGCGCCAAGGGTGGGTTCTGGGGCCGCGCCATGGCCGCGACGGTAGTCGGCGCCGCCTGGCCCCGCGGGACCCGATGGTGCCCGGCCGGGCTTCACGACAAGATGAGCGGGTGTCGTCGAACTGGGGTGCGCTGAGCCGGCTGGCGCCACTGGGTGGTCGGTTGCTCGTCGCGACGCCCCACCTCGAGGACCCGCACTTCAGCCGCACCGTCGTCTACCTGCTCGAGCATGACGGCGGCGGCACCGTCGGGGTCGTGCTGAACCGCCCCAGCCACACGCCGGTGGGTCAGGTACTGCCCGACTGGCACGAGGCGGTGAGCGGGCCCGCAGTGGTCTTCGGCGGCGGCCCGGTGCAGCCGGACGGCGCGTTGTGCCTCGCCCAGCTGCAGTCCGACGGACCGGGCGTGCGGCCCGTGGTCGACGGCGTGGGCACGGTGGACCTCGACGGCGACGTCACCGTCATCAGCAATCTGGCGAGCCGGCTGCGGGTATTCGCCGGCCACGCGGGCTGGGCACCCGGCCAGCTCGATCTCGAACTCGCCGAGGGCGCGTGGTGGGTGCTCGACGGCAGCCCGGACGACCTGTTCAGCCTGGAGCCGCACGGCATGTGGCGCGCGGTGCT
>JAVHVN010000174.1:0-38265 GCA_032160545.1 Pseudonocardiales bacterium
CTTCAACGACAGCGACACCGAGGTCTGCCGCTACCTCGCCGTGCAGGACACCTTCGCCATCAAGGCCCTGGGCCTGCACCAGATCGAACGCTTCCCCGACAGCACCGACGGCTGAACCCGCGGCGGCCCGACACCCCCACCCCGTCAGGACGGATCAACCGATGACCACCGCACCGGCCACGTCGCTGCTCGGCCTGCAACGCCCGGGCGTCATGGTCACCGGCGTGCTGCCCGACCCCGCGTGGGTCACGCGATGGGACGACATCGTCGTGGACGAGGGCATGAAGCAGCGACTGCTCTGCTTCGGCCTGTTCTGCCTGACGCAGCGCGGTGCCCTGTCCACCGTCGCCCTGCCGGTGCACGGCCTCGCACTGCTGTCCGGGCCGCCCGGCACGGGTAAGACCACCCTCGCGCACGGCTTTGCGAACGCCGTCGCGACCGAGCTCGCCGACCGCGGCATCGCCGGCCAGACCGTGTTCGCGGTGATCGACCCGCACGCCTTCCCCAGCGAGTTCCTGGGGGAGAGCCAGCGTGCGGTGGGCCGGCTGTTCAACGACACGCTGCCCGAGCTGGCCGGCTACGGGCATCCGATGATCGTGCTCGTCGACGAGGCCGAGACGCTCGCGGTGACCCGCTCGCGGGCGTCCTTCGACACCAACCCGGTCGACGTCCACCGCGCGACCGATGCGGTGCTCACGGGGGTCGACCGGCTCGCGGCCGAGTACCCGAACGTGATCCTGGTGGCGACGACGAACGAGGAACGCACGATCGACGACGCGTTCCTATCCAGGGTCGACCTGCACGAGACCTTCGCGCTGCCCCCGTTCGAGGTGGTGTGCCGGATCCTCGTCCACACGCTCGCGCAGGTAGGCGTCGACGTGCCTGCGGACGCCCCGCACGTCGTCGAGCTGGCGAGCGCGTGCGTCGCGCGCGGCATCGACCCGCGGCAGGTGCGCAAGCTCGTGGTGCAGGCGCTGGTCGGCAACGGTGTCGAGGTCGCGCTCGCTCCGGGACGCCTGCGCGTCGAGCACCTCGCGGCCGCGCTGGACACGCTCGACCAATCTCGCTAGATCCCCTGGTCAGAACCTGCCGGGGCGGTTATGGTCCCCTTTCGTATTCAGTATTCAAGGAGAGTAAGTGCGCACCGAAGACGTGACGTTCTACAGCGAGGGATCGCGCATCGCCGCGTCCTGGCGCACTCCGGACACCACCGACGGCCCGGTTCCGGCGATCATCCAGGGCCCGGGCTGGCTCGGGTTGCGGGACGCCAAACTCTACGTCCGCTACCACGAGGCGCTGACCGCCGCAGGCTTCGGCGTGCTGGTCATCGACTACCGCGGCTTCGGTGATTCCGAGGGCGACCGGTCGGCAATCTCGTTCCGCGGCCAGTTGCAGGACCTGCGCAACGGCGTCAGCTACCTCGCCGGCCGCCCGGACGTCCGTCCGGATGCGATCGGCGTGTTCGGCAGCGGCGGTACCGGAGGCGGGAACGCCGTCCTGCTGGCCGCCGCGGACTCCCGCATCCGGGCCGCGGTGAGCCAGCTACCCGTTGCCGACGGCGCCGACTGGCTGCACCGCATGCGCTCCGAGTACGAGTGGCTCGACTTCCTGGCCATGCTCGACCAGGATCGCCGGGACCGAGCCGCCACCGGCAAGGGCCGGCTGGTGCACCCGCGCGAAGAGATCATGGTGCCGACGCCCGAGCGGCGCGCGACCTCGATCAAGTCCGATGTCGACGACCGGATCCCGTCGGCCATCTCCCTCGCCGCGGCGGACGAGATCCTCGACTACCGCCCGATCGAGGCGGCGCACGGACTGCGCACGCCGCTCATGGTGATCGCGGTCGAGGGCGACGCCACCACTCCGACCGACCACGCGCAGCGGCTCTACGAAGCCGCGGCCGGTCCGCGCGCCCTGCTCATGCAACGAAACACGACGCACTACGCCGCCTACGACAAGTACTGGGAGCTGGTGACCCCGCGCATCGTGGCCTGGTTCACCGAGCACCTGGTCGCAGGTGACGTCGAGATCCATTCCCATCCCGGCCGTCTCGACGGCATCGAGTACCTCGGAGGCAACAGTGGCCGTTGATCGCCGCATCACCGGCGGAACCGTGGTGACGCCGGCGGGCCTGGTCCGTGCCGACGTCCTCATCGACGACGGCAAGGTGGCCGGTCTGGTCAGCCCGGCGCTCGGCCTCGGCGCGGACGCCCCGGCGCTCGACGCCACCGGCAAGCTGGTCCTGCCCGGAATGATCGACGTGCACGTGCACACCCGCGAGCCGGGCTACACGCACAAGGAAGACATCCTCACCACCACGCAGCAGGCGGCGGCCGGTGGTGTCACGACGATCTTCGGGATGCCGAACCTGGCGCCGCCCACCACCACGCTCGAGACGCTGAACGAGGTCATCGAGCTCTACCGCCAGAAGTCGATCGTCGACTGGAACCACAACCCCGCAGCCACCATCCCGGCCGAGGTCGAGAAGATGGCCCAGACGGACATCCGCGCCTTCAAGATCTACATGGTCGTCGACACGGGGCGGACCTATCCGCACCCGGCCGGCACCGGGATGCACGACCACGGGCACCTGCTGCAGATGATGGACACCATCGCGGGCACGGGAAAGCGGTTCATCATCCACCCGCACGACCAGGCCCTGATGGACTACATCGAGGGCGACGTCCTCAAGCGCGGCGAGAACACGCCGCAGGGTTACGCGTCGGCGTACGCCGCTCGCAACGGCGTCATCTGGGACACCGCGATCGACGTGGTGTTGAGGCTGGCCGAGGCGTCGGGCTGCCCGGTTCACATCGCACACATGCAGACGGCGCGCTCGATCGAGGCGGTGCGACGGGCGAAGGCGCGTGGCGTGGACGTGACCTGCGAGGTCAACCACTGGGCGCCGTTCCTCTCCACCTGGGCCGATGTCGAGCGCCTCGGCCCGTACGCGCTGTCGTACTGGGTTCCCGACGAGGGCCGCGCCGCGGTGTGGGAGGGCATGCGCGACGGCACGATCGACATGATCTCCTCCGATCACGCGCCGCACACCCGCGAGGAGAAGGAGATCGGCTGGACCGAGATGTGGAGCTCCCACACCGGCACACCCGGCATCCAGTACTACTACCCGCTGCTGCTCGACGCCGTGAACGACGGCAAGCTGACCCTCGAGCGGGCCGTCGACCTCGCCGCCTTCCAACCGGCGAAGGCGTTCGGGCTGGATGCCGTCAAGGGCCAGATCGCGGTGGGCTTCGACGCCGACCTCGTCATCGCCGACATGAACCACGACTGGACCATCACCAACGAAGGCGTGCTCTCCAAGATCGGCTGGACGTGCTACGACGGCCGGTCGCTCTCCGTCAGTTTCGACACCACCCTGGTGCGCGGCGAACCCGTGTACGCCGACGGCAAGGTCGTCGGCCGGCCCGGTTACGGCCAGATGGCCACCGGCCGCCCCGCACCCATCCGAAGCGAGGTATGAGATGAAGTTCGGACTGTTGCTGCCCCATTTCGGCGAGGAGGCCGACCCGCGCAAGCTGCTGGAGGGCTCGAAGCGCGCGGAGGAACTCGGCTTCGACTCGGTGTGGGTGCGCGACCACCTGGTGTTCGAACCGCACGGCGAGATGGAGAAGCCCAACCGGACCTTCTACGACGCTCTCACCACGCTGACCGCGATCGGTGCCGTCACCTCGACCATCGAACTCGGTACCGGCTCGTTGATCCCGTTCCGCCACCCGCTCGTCACCGCGCTGATGGCCGGGACGATGACCCAGCTGGTGGGCCCGCGACTGATCCTCGGCTTCGGCGCCGGAACGTTCGACCACGAATTCGACGCCGTCGGCATGTCGGGGCTCGACCGCGTCGAGCTCGTCCGGTCGAACGCCGAGATCCTCAAGCGCGTGATGACCGAGAACGACGTCGCGTACAAGGACGACTTCTTCGACTTCTCGAACGTCACGATCGAGCCCAAGCCGGTCGGCGGGCGCGTCCCGTTCTGGTACTGCGGCGCGACCCCGCGCTCGGCCCGGCTCGCGGTCGAGTTCTGCGACGGCTGGATGCCCGGCCGGATCTCGATGCGTACGCTGGCCAAACGCATCGAGACGATCGAGCAGCTCAGTGCCGAGCAGACGCGCCCGCGCCCGACGATCGCCGTGATACCGCCGACCTCGATCGAGGCGACCCGCGAGGAGGCGCTGAAGCACGTCAACATTCCCGGCCTGCTTGCCTGGGCGAACAAGGCGAAGTTCGCCGTTCGCCCGCCGTCCGGCACGTTCGAGACCGTCGACGACCTCGAGGGCCAGCTGATCGTCGGCAATCCGGACGAGGCCGTGCTCGAGTGCAAGAAGTTCGAGGCCCTGGGCGTCGAGCACCTGGTCTTCGACTTCCGCTTCAAGTTCGACAAGTGGTTCGAGCAGATCGAGCTGCTCGGCTCCGAGGTCCTGCCCAAGCTGCGCGGCTGACGGTTCCCGGCCCGTCCAGGTTCCGCCCGCGAGAGGAGATGACGTGCCCAGTGTGACCTTCAACCGCGACATCGCGGTCAGTGCCGCCCCTGAGGAGTGCTGGGGCGTGCTGACGGACGTCCTGAAACTGGTCGACTGGGTGACGATCCTCGACGCCGCGACCGAGATCACCCACCTGGAGAAGTACACGGCCGTCCTCATGGACCGGATGGGCCCGTTCAAGCTGCGTGCCGACCTCGACATCACGGTGAGCGAGGTCGAGCAGGGCCAGCACATCCGGGTGCACGCGGAGGGAGAGGACCGGCAGGTCGCCTCCCGGATCGTGGTCGACGCGGTGCTCATCCTCTCGAGCGTCGGCGATGCCACCGTGATCGCCGTCGACGGGATGTACGAGGTGAGCGGCCGGGTCGCCACGATGGGTGCCGGCATGATCCGCCAGAAGGCCACGAAGATCCTCGACGAGTTCTTCGGCCGCATCGAAGCCGAACTGGGTGGCGGCTGAATGCCTCTGCCCACCTTCGACCTGCACCGGCCGCGGTCCGTCGCCGAGGCGATCGCGCTGATCGACGAGGACTGCGTGCCCTACGGCGGAGGCACCGAGCTGCTCATGGCGATGCGCATGGGCCTCATGCGACCGACTGGCCTGGTCGACCTCAAGCGCATTCCGGAGCTCGGCGGCATCGAGCTCGGCGACGGCGTGCTCGCGATCGGCGCAGGCGCGAGCCACGACCAGATCGCGCGGCACGACCTCGTCGCGACGCATGCGGCACTGCTCGCGACCGCCGAGCAGCTGGTGGGCAATGCCCGGGTCCGGGCGCAGGGGACGATCGGCGGCAACATCTGTTTCGCCGAACCGCGCTCGGACGTCGCGACGGTGCTGGTCGCCCTCGATGCCGCGCTGGTCCTGCGCAGCGCGTCAGGGCAGCGGTCGGTGCCCGCTGCCGACTTCTTCCTCGGGCCGTACTGGACGGTCCGTGAGCCGGGGGAGTTGCTCGTCTCGGTGACGATCCCGCTGCCCGCGCCGACCGGTGTCTACGTCAAGTTCCAGACCGTCGAGCGGCCCACGGTGGCGGTCGCCGCCGTGCACCGGCCGGACGGTGCCGTGCGGGTCGTCGTCGGTGCCGTCGGCGAGCTGCCGACGGCTGCCGACTATGCCGACCTCGGCGCCGTCGATGCCGACGACCTCGCCGCCCGTGTCGAGCCGGTGTCCGACCTCACCGGCAGCGAGCGGTACAAGCGGCACGTCACCCAGGTCATCGTCCGCCGTGCGATCGCACAGCTGGCAGAGGCATCATGACGGCCGAGGCACGGGTGACCGTGACCGCCGATGTCAACGGCGTCGCGGTGTCCGAGGCCGTCGAGACCCGGCTGACGCTCGCACAGTTCCTGCGCGAGCGGCTCGGGCTCACCGGCACGAAGCTCAGCTGCGAGATGCAGGTGTGCGGCGTGTGCTCCGTGCTCGTCGACGGCGAGCCGGTCAGCGCGTGCACCTACCTCGCCGCGGACGTCGACGGCCGCCGGGTCGAGACGGTGGAGGGCCTCGCGCGCGGCGGCGCGCTGGACCCGCTGCAGCAGAGCTTCGTCGAGAACTTCGCCCTGCAATGCGGGTTCTGCACGCCCGGTTTCCTGATGATGGCCACGGCACTGCTGCGCCGCAACCCCGACCCGACCGAGGACGACGTCAAGGAGTACCTCGACGGCAACATCTGCCGCTGCACGGGGTACGCGCCGATCGTCGAGGCCGTGCTGGACGCGGCCCGTCGCACCAAGGCGGCCGACCATGGCTGAGCACCGGGTCGCCGGTCAGGCGGTCATCCGGCGCGACCTGCTCGAGAAGGTCACCGGCGGCGCCGCCTACACGGTCGACGTGGTGCCGCAGGGCTGCCTGCACGCCAAGGTCGTGCGCTCGTCCCGCGCCCACGCGCTGCTGACCGGGATCTCGACCGACGAGGCGCGGCGCGCGCCGGGGGTCGTCGCGGTGCTCACCGCCGACGACCTCAAGGGCCTGTTCCGCCGGTTCGGGCACATCGTGCCCGACCATTGCATCCTCGCCATCGACAAGGTCCGCTACTACGGCGAGCCGGTCGCGCTGGTCGTCGCCGAGAGCGTGCTCGCGGCGGCCGACGGCGCGGAGCTGGTCGAGATCGAGTACGAGGACCTGCCGGCCGTGATGACGGCAGCCGCCGCGCTCGCACCGGGGGCGCCGAGGCTGCACGACGAGGACTACGGAGCGAGTGGCGACGAGTCGTTCTCGGAGATGGCAGCGACCCCGGGCCAGAACGAGCACGCCGACACCGCGACCGCCGAGAACGTCGCGCACCGCGTCGACCTCGAGTGGGGCGACGTCGACGCGGCGCTCGCCGACGCCGCGGCCGTGGTCGAGAACAGTGTCGAGTACCCCATGCTCTACGCGTACGCGATGGAGCCGTACAACGCCGTCGCCACGTACGGCGACGGTTCGCTGCACGTCGTGAGCACCGCGCAGCACCCCTACATGGTGCGCGGTGACCTGGCCCGGGTGTTCGGGCTGCCGCTGGCCCGCGTGCGGGTCGAGGTGCCGTACATCGGCGGCGGCTACGGCTCGAAGTCGTACACGAAGGTCGAGCCGCTCGCAGCCGTGGGGTCGTGGGCGACCGGGCGTCCCGTGAAGCTCGTCCTCGACGTCGAGGAGTCGATCTACACGACCCGTGCCGACGCCGCCCAGATCACGGTGCGCAGCGCGTTCGCCGCCGACGGCGCCATCCTCGCGCGCGAGTTCGAGATCGTCCTCGACTCGGGCGCGTACGCCGACAACAGCCCGCTGGTACTGGCCAAGGCGGTCAACCGGTGCTTCGGCCCGTACCGCGTGCCCAACCTGCGGGTGCGCGGGCGCAGCGTCTACACCAACACCTCGCCGGCCTCGTCCTATCGCGGGTTCGGGGCGCCGCAGGGCGCGCTGGCCGGCGAGCTCAACCTCGATCGTGCCGCCGAGCAACTCGGCATCGACGCGCTCCAGATCCGGCTGCGCAACCTGGTGCGGCCCGGCGAGGAGATCCTGCCCGGCAAGCGCGGCATCGACGCCGACCTGCCCGCCGACCTCGGCATGGTGCACGCGTCGCTCGAGCGCGACGCGCACCGGTCGCCGTACCACGGCATCGGGTTCGGCTGCACGGCGTCCGATGCGGGGGCCTTCCCGATCTCGACCGCGATCGTCCGGATCCAGACCGACGGCTCGGCGACCGTGATGAGCGGATCGACCGAGATGGGCCAGGGCAGCCGCTCGGTCCTGGCACAGCTCACCGCCGAGGAGCTCGGCATCCCGATCGACACCGTGCAGGTCGTCCAGTCCGACACCGCCGCCGGCGCGTACGAGCGGACGACCGGGGCGAGCCGGACGACGACGCTCGTCGGGCTGGCCGTGCAGCGCGCCTGCGCCGACGCGCGGGCGAAGGTGGCCGAGATGGCCGCCGAGGTTCTCGGCTGCCCGGTCGAGGCGATCACCCAGCTCGACGGTGCGGTCGAGGGTCCGGGCGGCGCCCGCCTCGACTTCGGCGACGTCATCGTGCGGTGGTTCGGCGGTGCGGCGGGCGAGGTCACGGGCGTCGGCACGGTGCGCCGCGACGGCGTCACCGCGAAGATGCCGCCGTTCTGGGAGGTGGGCGTCGTCGGTGTCGAGGTCGGTGTCGACAGCGACACCGGAGTCGTGTCCGTCGAGCAGCTGGTCACCGTCGCCGACGTCGGCTTCGCAATGAACCCGAAGGCGGTCGAGGGTCAGGACCTCGGCGCCGCGACGCAGGGACTGGGTGGGGCGCTGTTCGAAGAGCTCGTGTACGACGGCCCGCAGCTGCTCAACCCCAACGTCGTCGAGTACCGCGTGCCGCGGATGAAGGACCTCGCACACAAGATCGACACGATGATCGTCGAGCGCGGCGACGGCGTCGGCCCCTACGGCGCGAAGGGTGCCGGCGAGGGCGCCCTCAACCCGATTGGCCCCGCCGTCGCCAGCGCCGTGGCGCGTGCGACCGGCCGCTGGCCGTCGCGACTGCCGCTGACACCCGAGCGGGTGTGGCGGCTCATGAACGACCTGCCGGAGATCGACGACGCCGGATAGGGCGCGCACCACCGGGAGGCGTCCGACGCAGCACGCCATCACCGGAACAACTGGATGCCGGTTCCATCACCGGCTCGGCGGCGGCATGACCGTCCACCACCACGCGGAGGCATTTGTGAACAGCGCAGTACGGACGGGTCGTAGACGGGCGTTCGCGGCGGCGGCACTGGGCGGCGTCGCCGTGCTCACGCTGGCGGCTTGCGCCGGTAGCCACAGCACCAAGGCAGGCTCGGCCACGGCCACCCTGTCGCTGACGAGCCAGGCGGCGTGCGATGCGGCCTCCAAGGACGGCGGCGGCCTGAACTACTGGACCTCGACCGATCCCGAGGTCTTCAAGCAGGAGCTGGCGCCGTTCAACGCCAAGTACCCGAACATCAAGGTCAACTACACCTCGCTGCGGCCGGCCGACATGGTGCAGCGCATCGTCGCCGAGGTGCAGGCCAACCACGCGCTCGACGTGGACGCCATCGCCGGCGACCTGCCGTCGTTCGCGCCGCTATTCGACCAGAAGCTGATCCAGCCGGTCGACTGGACCACGCTCGGCGCGCCGACCGACATCCAGTTCCAGCTCAACGGATACACGACGATCCGCACGTATCGCGAGGTGCTCGGACTCGGTTACAACACCGCGAAGGTGCAGGCCTCGGAACTGCCTAGCACGTGGGACGAGCTGATCAACTCGAAGTGGTCCAAGCAGGTCATCGTCGACCCGCGCGGCGTCTACCTCTCGGGCCTCGCCCTCGGCATGGGCAAGGACCAGGCGATCACCTGGTTCAAGAACCTGCTCAAGACCGACAAGCCGATGATCGTCAAGGGCGCCACCGCGAGCATGGAGAAGGTCATCTCTGGCGAGGCGAAGCTCACGACGAGCTCGCACGACGCCGAGGCCGCCGAGCAGCAGGGCAAGGGCGCGCCGGTCGGCATCAAGTACCTCGACATCGTCCCCACGCAGGACTGGTACGCCCTGGTCCTCAAGGGCGCGAAGCACGCCGACGCGGCTGCCTGCTTCTTCTCGTGGTGGACGGGATCCGAGGGCCAGGCCCAGCAGACGAAGTACGAGTTCAAGACCAACAAGACCACGCCGGACGGGCTGCCGGCGGGCGCGAAGCTGGTGGCGATCACCTCTCCGGACCAGGCGACACTCGCCACCGACGTCGCCAGCCAGTTCGCGAAGTTGATGAGCTGACGGCTGCGCGACCAGCAGGCACGAGAGGGGAGCGTTCATGGCGGCAATCAGGGTTGACCAGCTCCATCACTGCTACGACGACCGCGGGCGGGCCGTCACGGCCGTCGACCATGTGAGCTTCGACGTGCAGGAGAACGAGTTCTACACGCTCCTCGGCCCGAGTGGCTGCGGGAAGACGACGACGTTGCGCTGCCTTGCGGGCCTCGAGGTGCCCACCAGCGGGACGATCGAGATGGACGGCGTCGTCGTCTTCTCCAGCCGGCGGGTCGTGCCTACGCACCGGCGCGACATCGGCATGGTGTTCCAGGACTACGCGGTATGGCCGCACATGTCCGTGTTCGAGAACGTCGCCTTCCCGCTGCACACCGGAAAGCGGCTGTCCGGCACCGTGATCAAGGACCGCGTGCACGAGGCGCTCGAGCTGGTGAACATGCGCGAGTACGCCGACCGCAAGGCGACGCAGCTCTCGGGCGGGCAACAGCAACGGCTGTCGCTCGCCCGGGCGCTCGTCCGCCAGCCCAAGGTGCTGCTGCTCGACGAGCCGCTGTCCAATCTCGACGCCAAGCTGCGCGAGCAGATGCGCAAGGAGCTGCGGTTCCTGCAGCGCCGGGTCAAGGTGACGACCATCTTCGTCACGCACGACCAGGTCGAGGCGCTGTCGATGTCGAACCGCATCGCGGTGATGAACAAGGGGCTGATCGTCCAGGTGGGCACCCCTCGCGAGATCTACCAGACACCGCACAGCGAGTTCGTCGCGGCATTCGTCGGCGCGACGAGCTTCGTCCAAGGGACGGTCACCTCGGTCGACGTGGAGGCTCGGCAGGTCTCGCTCGACACGACGATCGGGCCGCTGGTCTCGGACATGAACATCGAGCTCGCACCCGGCGAACTCGTGACGATCGCCATCCGCCCGGAAGCGATGCGGCTGTCGTCCGATCCTTTCGAGGGGACGAACAACATCGAGGCCGTCGTCGACATCGGGCTGTTCGTCGGCGATGCGGTCGACTACGACGTCCACGTCGGTGACGAGTTGTTGCGCGTGAAGGGCAGCCCGCACACCCGCTTCCGCAGGCGCGACAAGGTGTTCGTCGACGTGCCGCCGTCCGAGTGCGTGCTGATCCGCCGCGCCGAGGAGGGCGAGGCCGAACTGGCGCGACCGCAGGACACTCTCGAAACCGTGATGATCGACACCAGTGCCTGACCGGCCGCCGATCCAGTCCCGGTCTCGCGGCCGCGGGCGAACGGCACGATCTGCGAAGGATTCCTCGTGACCACGACGATCGAGCGGGACGACCCGGTCGCGGCGGACCCGCCTGTTGCGCCGCCGTCCCCCGGCCGGCGGAGCGGGCGTATCAGCGCACGCACCGTGATCAACACGCTCACCATCCTGGTGCTGCTCTACCTGGTGCTCGGCCCGCTGGTGATGCTCGGTGTCAGCGCGTTCGAGGACACCAGCGGCGGCGTCGTCATCACCCCGCCGTTCCCGTGGACGGGCGCCAACTTCCACACGGTGTTCACGACCTCCGAGACGTACACCGTGCTGTGGACCACGGTGCTCTTCTCGGGTGGCGCGCTGCTGTTCGCCTTCGCGGTCAGCCTGACCTTCGCCTGGCTCGTCGAGCGCACCGATCTGCCGGCCCGCAACACCGTCTTCGTCCTGGTCGTGGCGCCGCAGGGGATGCCGGCCCTCATCTCGGCCATTGCGTGGAGCCTGCTGCTGAACCCGACCAACGGGTTCGTGAACGAGGTGTTGCGCAGCGTCTTCCACGCGTCGGGCGACGGGCCCCTGAACGTCTACTCGCTGCCGTGGATGATCCTGGTGCAGGGCATGGCGCTCGTGCCGCTCACCTTCCTGCTGATCACCGCGTCACTGCGCGGCATGAACGCGAGCCTGGAGGACGCAGCCCGGACGTCGGGTTCGAGCTTCTGGACGATCACCCGCAAGGTGACGCTGCCCCTGCTCAAACCCGCGATCATCGGGGCACTCGTCTACGAGTTCGTGACTGTCGTGGAGGCCGTCGACATCCCGCTGGTGCTCGGGCTGCCCGGCCACGTGACCGTGCTGTCGACGCAGATCTACAACGCCTCGCACCCGCCCGTCGGCCTGCCGAACTACGGCGTGGGCAGCACGTACGGCATCTTCCTGCTCGTGCTGGCGCTCGTCCCGTTGCTGTTCTACAACCGCATCATCGGTGACTCGGGCAGCTACGTGACGGTCACCGGCAAGACGTTCCGGCCGAAGATCCAGGAACTCGGCCGGTGGAAGCCATGGGCGATGCTGTTCGCCTGGGGCTACATCTTCGTCTCGTTCGTGATGCCGCTGCTGATCCTGATCTGGGCGAGCATCCAGCCCTACTTCGGCACGTTGAGCCGCGACGCCCTCAAACGGGTCACGGTGAAGAGCTACAAGAGCACCCTGTCGAGCGACCTGTTCATGACGGCGTTGAAGAACACCCTCGTGCTCGGGTTGGCGACGGCCGCGATGTCGATGATCCTGGCGATGCTCGTCTCGTGGATCATCGTCCGGTCCCGCTCGCGGTTGCGCTGGATGGCCGACGTCCTGGCCTTCCTGCCGCACGCGATCCCCGGTGTCGTGATCGGCCTGGCCACGCTGCTGATCTACCTGATCCTGCCCATCCCGGTGTACGGCACGATCTGGATCATCGCGATCGCCATGGGCACCCAGTACGTCAGTCTCGGCACCCGGCTCACCACCGGTGGCATCGCGCAGATCCAGCGCAGTCTCGAGGAGGCGGCGGAGGCGTCGGGGGCCAAGCAGCGGCACGTGTGGCGCCGGGTCCTGATTCCGCTGCTGCGGCCGGTGTTCTTCAACGGGTTCCTGATGGTGTTCCTGGCGAGCATCCAGAACCTGACGCTGCCGTTGATGCTGTACTCGACCGGCAACCTGGTGCTGTCCAGCCTCATCTACACCCGTTGGGACTACGGCGACGCCACCGGCACCGCCGTCCTCAGCGTGGTGATGACCGCGATCACGATCGTCGCTGCCATCTTCCTGCGCAACGCCGGTGGCCGCCGCGCCGGTGAGTGAGCGCGCGCCGGCGCAGCGGATCCGGACACCGCGCGAGGCCTACCTGCTGTTCGCCGGGCTGTTCCTGTCGGTCGCGTCCAACAACCTGGTGACGCCGCTGCTGCCGTCCATCCGGGACGACCTCGGCGTGACGGTCACGGCCATCGGTGTGTACGTCTCGGCGTACGGCATGGCTCGGCTCGTCGTCGACCTGCCGTCCGGGGCGCTGATGGTGAGGCTCGGGCCGCGGCGGACCGTTCTGCTCGGCGTCACCCTCAACACGCTGGCGTCCGCGACGGCGATCTTCGCGACGGACTTCCGGGTGCTGCTGGCTGCGCGGATCTGCGCGGGTGTCGGCGCGGGGTTCCTCGCGACGGTCATCCTCACGGCGATGAGCGACGTGGCTCCGGCGGAGATCCGGGGCCGCGTGATGAGCTTCTACCAGGTCGCGAACAACCTCGGCATCGCGCTCTACCCGCTGGCCGGCGGAGCGCTCGGTGTCGTGTTCGGGTGGCGCGCCGGCTTCGTCGCGGCCACTGTCGCGGCCATCGGCAGCGGCCTCGTGCTCAGGCCGGTGATGGCGCGCATCGGTTTGCTGCAGGCCGAGCAGGCCGAGCAGGCCGAGCAGGCCGAGCGGGCCGGCAGGCAGGCGCACGAGCCGCCGGCCGAAACGGGGTCCTCGCGGCGCGCGCTGTGGCTCGCCCTCGGCATCGTGTTCTTCGGCGTGGTCGCGAACATGATCAACCGGCACGGGTTCCGAAACACCGTCATGCCGCTGTTCGCGTCGTCGCGGCTCGGGCTCGACGGGGTGCAGATCGCCACCGGGATCACCGTCATGTCGCTCACCGGGATCCTGGTGACGATCCCCGCGGCGGCGCTCGGAGATCGCATCGGGCGCACGCGCATCATCGTCTTCGGACTGACGGTGCTGGGGCTCGGTGATCTGCTGTTCGCCGTTCTGGCGACCAACTACCTCACCTATCTGGTGGCGGGCACAGTGATCGGCCTCGGTGACTGCTTCTCCAGCTCGCAGACCGCACAGTTGGCCGGCATGGTCGATCGCCGGCGCCGGTCGATGGTGCTGGCGTCGTACCGGTTCTTCGTGGATGTGGGGGCGCTGTTGGGCCCGTTGGGGCTCGCGTGGGTCTACGGTCGGTTCGGTTCGAGCGCGGCGGTCGACACCGCGGGGGTGATCTTGCTGGTGGCTGCCGGGGTGGCTCTGGCGGGCGCGCGGCGATTGTCCCCCCGGGCGCCGGTCGCCGTGGCACAATAGATCTCGATCGTATTCTGCATACGTTACGATTGCGGAACGTATCAAGGCGGAGGACCAGGCCATGGCACCGAAGAAGGGTCGCAACCTCAGCGACGACAAGCGCTTTTCACAGGTCGTCGACCAGCTGGCCAGCGGGTACAAGACGATCGGCCAGATGGTCTATGCCGTGCTCCACGAGGCGATCACGAACGGCGCCTTCGCACCGGGGGAGTGGCTGCGGCAGGAGTCGCTCGCCGAGGCGATCGGCGTCTCCCGCATTCCGGTCCGCACCGCGCTGCTGCAACTGGAGTCCGAGGGTCTGGTGACCTTCCATCCGCACCGCGGCGCACGGGTGCGGACCCTGTCGCCCGCCCAGATCGACGAGATCTACGGGCTGCGCGTGCTGCTCGAGTCGCACGCCCTGCGGCTGTCCATGGCACGCATGACACCCGAGCGGGTACAGCGCATGCAGGAGCTGGCCGAGAGGCTCGATGCCGAGCCAGAGGGCGCCGAGTTCCTCGACACCCGGGTGCGCTTCTACCGCGAGGTGTACGACTCGGTCAGCAACCCGCTGCTCGTCGAGATGATCGAGGAGCTGCGTGGTCATGTCGGCCGGTTCCTGCTCGGGTTCCGGTTCGACGGCCACGGGCACACGCACCGAACGCACACCGCGCTCGTCGATTACGTCCGCTCCGGCGACCTGATCGCCGCCGAGACCTGGCTGCGCTCGCACCTCGAGGAGGTCCGCGCCGGGATCCTGGAGCTCGCGAGCACCGCGGAGGACGAGGCCGAGGCCGGTCGCGAGGCTGCTGTCGGCGCTGATGCGTCGGACGGGCCCGACGGCCCGTCTGCCGGCCACGCGGCAGCGGCTACGGACGCGCCCGTCGAGTCGGTCGGATCGATCAGCTCCGCGGGATCGGTCGCAGCGGTCGCTTCGGTGGCGGACAAGCTCGCACGCGTCGGCAAGGGAACGGCCGCGCGTGCCGGCCGTGCCGGGGCGGGTGCGCGCCGGCTCTGACGCGGCCCGGCCGACGGCCACCCAACCCGCTGTTCGGACCGCGCTGAGACGGTCAGCCAGCTCAGGTTCACCCCAGGTCCGACGTCAATTGTAAAATTGTAGCCAGAATACTTGACACGATTTCGGAGACGCTGACAGGCTGCAGTCCTCGGCGGCGCACCGGTGCCCGTCGCGTTCCCCGACGAGGTGAGTACGTGGGCAACGGGCGGCCACTCGCGCTGCTGAACACGCGGGTGTGGCAGGTGCCCGACGCGTCAGCGGTGCTCGTCCGCAACGGTTGCATCGCGGCCGTGGGCAGCCCGAGGGACATCCGCAGGCTGAGCGATCCTGCCGGCGCCGAGGTCATGGACCTGCGCGGCGGCATCCTGCTGCCCGGCTTCACCGAGAGTCACACCCACTTCCACCGCACCGCGATCCTGCGCGAGCACTTCCTCGACTTCGACGACCCCGCCGTGCGCACGGTCCGCGACGTGCTGGACCTGGTGTGCCGGCGAGCCGCGGCGACTCCGCCTGGGCGCTGGATCGAGGGTGACAACCTGGTCGGCGGCCGCCTCGTGGACCGCCGGCTGCCCGATCGGGCCGAACTCGACGACGCGGCGCCGCAGCACCCGGTGCTGCTGCGGGGGATGGGCAAGCACATCGTCGTGGCGAACTCGGCGGCGCTGCGCCTTGCTGGAATCGACGAGACCACCCCCGATCCGCCCGGCGGCCGGATCGAACGTGACGCGGCGGGCCAACCGACCGGGACGCTGCACGAGCGGGGAAAGCTGCGGCTCGACACGACCCGCACCGACACCGTGGTCCCTTCGATGGCCGAGGCTGATCGGTTGAAGGCGCTGGAAGCCGGCATCGACGGGCTGCACCGCTCGGGTGTCACGGGCATCCACGAGATCACCCGCACGCGTGACGAGCTGGCGGACTACAGCAAGCTGCACACCGAGGGCCGGTTGCGGATGCGCGTGGTGGCGTACGTGCGGATCGTCGAGGGGCAGGCGAGCCTCGACGGGATGATCCGCACCGGGCTGCGCAGCGGCTTCGGGGACGACATGCTTCGGCTCGGCGGCGTGAAGATCAGTATCGACGGCGCGTGCACCTTCCGTAACGCCGCGGTGTACACGCCCTACCCGGGCGAGCCCGACAACGTCGGCCTCACTCGTGTCGAGCAGCCGGAGCTCGACCAGCTCGTGCGCGACGCGGACTCCGCCGGATTCCAGATCGCGGTGCACGCGATCGGCCCACGCGCGGTCGACATGGCCCTCGACTCGTTCGACCGTCTGGGCCTGTCGCAGCGAGCGAATCCGCAGCGGCACCGGATCGAGCATGCCTACCTCGCGCAGCGGCCGGGTCAGTTCGCCCGGATGGCTTCGCTCGGGCTGCTGCTGTCGACCCAGCCGGCCTTCATCTCCTCGGTGGGCGACGCGTGGTTCGACATCTTTCCCCCCGACGAGGTCGCGCGGATGGTGCCGCTTCGCTCGGCACTGGACGCGGGCCTCACCGTGCTGGCCAACAGTGACTGCCCGACCGCGTCGCCCGATCCGCTGGCCGGCATCCAGGCCGCGGTCACCCGGACGACCGCAACCGGTCGCTCGCTCGACCCGTCGGAGCGCGTCAGCGTCGACGAGGCGGTGGCGATGTACACCGCCGCGCCGGCGTTCGCCGCGGGGGAGGAGCTACGGCGCGGACGCATCGCGACGGGCTGCGTCGCCGACCTCGTCGCGCTGGCCGAGGATCCCAGAGCGGTCGCAGGGAACGAGATCGCCGCCATCCCGGTGATGGCCACGCTCATCGCAGGCGAACTCGTGCACCGCGAGCTCAGGGACTGAGGAGGACGCCGTGTGCGGAAACGAGCATGACCACGATCATCCCGGCGGCGCCGCGTCCGGGCGTTCGGCGCACGGCGCCACCGGTGTGCGCGTGCGGTCGATGGCGACGCTGCAGGCCGTCGCCCGCCACGTCGTCGACTCCGAGGAGGTGCGCCGCTCCGCCGCGGGGTTCATCGGCTACGGCGGCACGCAGCGTGGCGACAAGGTGCTGATCGCCGTGCCACGGATCACCGATCACGAGGTGATCGAGGCCGTCATCGCAGCGCTGCACGACGTCGGTGCCCGCGTCGACCTCATCATCACCGACGACGAGCCCGACCGCCCGTTCGAGGCCCGTGACGAGATCACGATGATGATGCGCCGCGAGCCGTACCACGTGAACATCCGGCGAGGCGACCGCGCGCCCTGGGTCGAGGAACTCGCCGCGGCCCGCGGGTACGACCTGCTCATCCACGGTGCAGCCGGTCCCGTTCCCGCCTCGGCGTCGCGCTACGAGGCCTTTCCGTGGACGACGAAGGAGCACTTCCTCGGCGCGGCGAACCTGTTCCCGCGCGAGCTTCACAAGCTCATCAACGAGCACACCTGGTCCCGCATCACCGACAACGTCGGCGGCCGGATCACCCTGACCGACCCCGAGGGCACGCACCTCACCTCGACGATCCTCGAGTACCCGTTCCACGACGGTCGCCATGACTACGGGCTGAAGCCGAAGTGGGGTCACCTGATGGCCCACCCGCCCACGCCGGTGGGCAACGACGACGACACGACGGGCGTCATCGCGGGCACCATGAGCCACTACGGCCGCGCTTTCCCGCGCATCGCCATCGACATCGACGGCTCGAAGGCCGTGCAGATCTCCGGCGGGGGCGAGTACGGCGCCGCGTGGCGGGAACTCGACGAGGAGACCGCCGAGGTCCAGTACCCCTGCTTCCCCGGTCCCGGCCTGTTCTGGCTGTGGGAGCTCGCCATCGGCACCAACCCCAAGATCGCCCGGCCGTCGAACGTCGAGTACCTCTCCTCGGACGGCTTCGAGTGGGAACGCCGGCGCGCCGGCGTCATCCACTGCGGCCTGGGCACACGGTGGCGATCGGCAGAGGAGGACTGGGCCGGCGACCAGGGCATCCTCTACGGCCACCTGCACGTGCACCTGCTGTTCCCGACGCTGATCGTCGAGACGCCCGACGGAACGACCGTGCCCGTGATCGAGAACGGCCGGCTGTCCGCCTACGACGACCCCGAGGTGCGCGATCGCGCCGCGAAGTTCGGGGACCCCGACGAACTGCTGCGCAACGACTGGGTGCCCTCCATCCCGGGCATCAGCAGCCCAGGGGCGTACGCGGACTACGAACGCGATCCCGGTCGTTGGATCTATGGCCGCGCCGGCTGACACCGGCTGACACAGACTGCACCCGGCTGCCGCAGGCGGCACCAGACTCCCGAGAAGTGAGGAAACGTGGTCAAGTTCGGATACAAGGCGTCGGCGGAGCAGTTCGGCCCGGCGGAGCTGCTCGACTACTCGGTGCTCGCCGAGGAGGTCGGCTTCGACTCGGTGTTCGTCAGTGACCACCTGCAGCCCTGGCGACACGACGGCGGGCACGCCCCGAATGCGCTTGCCTGGCTCGGAGCCCTCGGTGCACGTACCGAGCGGGTGGTCATCGGTACGAGCGTGCTCACGCCGACCTTCCGCTACCACCCGGCGGTCGTCGCGCAGGCGTTCGCGACCCTCGGCTGCCTGTTCCCCGATCGCGTCGTCCTCGGCGTCGGGTCCGGCGAGTCGATGAACGAGGTGCCGCTCGGCACCGAATGGCCGGAGGCGAAGGAGCGCTTCGCCCGGTTGCGCGAGGCCGTGGCGCTGATCCGCACGTTGTGGCGGGAGGACCGGGTCAGCTACGAAGGCAGCTACTACCGCACCGAGAACGCGACGATCTACGACCGCCCCGCCCGGCCCGTCCCGATCTACATCGCGGCATCCGGCCCGGCCGCGACGCGCTTCGCCGGACGGGAAGGCGACGGGTACATCACGACGAGCGGCAAGGCGCCGACGCTGTACACCGAGACGCTGCTTCCGGCGGTGCGTGAGGGCGTCGAGAAGGCAGGCCGGGTGATGTCCGACCTCGACCTGCAGATCGAGGTGAAGGTGTCGTTCGACCCGGACGCCGATCGGGCTCTCGACGACTGCCGGTTCTGGGGGGCACTGGCGCTGTCGCCCGAGGAGAAGACCGGCGTCGAGGACCCGATGGAGATGCAGCGCCTGGCAGACGCGCTGCCGATCGATCGGGCCGCGAGCCGCTTCATCGTGTCGAGCGACCCTGACGAGCACGTCGAGCGGATCAAGACCTACCTGGACCTCGGCTTCACCCACCTGGTGTTCCACGCACCGGGTCCGGACCAGGCCCGCTTCCTCAGGCTCTACGGCGAGGAGATCCTGCCGAGACTGCGGAAGCTGACGAGTTGACGCGCGTCGCGCCCGGGACCCGGCCCGCCCGCGCGGCCCGGGTCGGCCGTGACGGCATGGCGCTGATCGCTCTCGCAGCGGCCGCCTGGGGGCTGGACGGGCTGCTGCGCAAGCCCCTCGCGACGACGATGGACGCCGCAACAGTGGTCCTCTGGGAACACCTGATCGTCGTCATCGCAGTTGCCGGGGCGATCCCGTCGGCCGTCCGTGCGTTCCTCCGGTGCACTGCCGCGGAGCGGCTCGCGGTCGCGGTGATCGGCATCGGCTCGTCCGCCCTCGCAACCGCGCTGTTCACCGAGGCGTTCGCCGTGTCCGCCCGCACCGGCGACTTCATCTCGCCGCTCGTGCTGCAGAAGCTGCAGCCGCTGTTCGCGGTGGCCATGGCGGTCGTCGTGCTCGGCGAGCGGTTGCGCCCGGCGTTCACTGCCTACGCGGTGCCGGCGCTGGCCGGCGCCTGGTTGCTCGCGTTCCCGCACCCGTTCGACGTCACCGTGTCGCAGGCGAAGGTCGGCCTGCTGGCGACCGGTGCCGCCGCGCTGTGGGCGGCGGGCACGGTTCTGGGCCGGCGGGTGGCCGGGTCGCTGCAGCCACGCGAGCTGACGGTGCTGCGCTACTGCTGGGGGCTTCCGGCTGCGTTCGTCATCGCGCTGCTGCAGCATGCTGCGCTGGGGCCGGGGGTGGGCAACCTGCTCGGGCTGGTCCTGCTGGCGCTCGTGCCCGGACTGCTCGCGCTGCGGATCTACTACGTGGGGTTGCGGTCCACGGCCGCCGCGCGCGCCACCTTCGCCGAGCTCGCGTTCCCGGTGACCGCGGCGCTCGTCGGGATGCTGTTCCTCGGCAGCCGGCTGGCCGGGTCGCAATGGCTCGGGCTGCTCGTGGTCGTCGGTGCGGTGACGGCGCTCAGCCTGCGAGAGCACTCGCCGCGTCCCGTGGTGCTGCCAGCTCTGGAGCAGCCGGTAGCTGCCACCGCGGGCTGATCGTCAGTCCGGGATCGCCGCGGTCCAGCGCGTCCCGAAGCTCAGCGTCACCTCGCCGCCGACCTCGACCGGCTCGAACGCGTGAACCTGTGCCTGCAGCCGCACGCCGGAACAGGACAGCACCAATTCGGTGTGCGCACCGGCGAACGTCGCGCGCTCGACCGTGCCGCCGACCGTGTTGACCGGTGTCGACGCGCCGGTGAGATGGTGATCGGCGAGGTGCAGGTTCTCCGGACGGATCACCAGCGTGACGGTGTCGCCTTGCGTCAGGCGCTTGGTCGACACGGCCCACAGCCGGCCCAGTTCGGTGTCGACAGCCAGCACGTGCCCGTCCGCCTGCGCGTCGCTGCAGTCGGCGACCGACCCCTTCACGAGGTTGGCCTCTCCGATGAACCCGGCGACGAACACGTCGGCCGGCTGGCGATAGATGTCCTGAGGAGCGCCCACCTGGACGACCTCGCCGTCCTTCATCACGGCGATGTGGTCGGCCATCACGAGCGCCTCGACCTGGTCGTGCGTGACGTACACCGACGTGATGCCGAGCTCGCTCGCGATGCGCCGCAGCTCCGTGCGCATGAGGGCGCGCAGCCGGGCGTCGAGGTTCGAGAGCGGTTCGTCGAACAGCAGGACGTCCGGAGTCGCGACGACGGCGCGCGCCAGCGCGACGCGCTGCTGCTGCCCACCGCTGAGGTACGTCGCGCCTCGGTCGGCGAAGGCTGACAGACCGACGACCTCCAGCACCTCGCCCACGCGCTTGCGCGCGGCATCGCCGCGCAGCGACCCGGACCGCGCATGGCGCAAGGCGAACTCGACGTTCTGCGCGACGGTCATGTGCGGCCAGATGGCGTAGTCCTGGAACACCATGCCGATGTTGCGCTTTACCGCGGGCACCGTCCGCCGAGGGGACGCGACGACCGTCTCTCCGATGGCGATCTCGCCGCCGGTCGTCTCCTCCAGGCCGGCGATGCATCGCAGCAGCGTGGTCTTGCCGGAACCCGACGAGCCGAGGAGGACGAAGAACTCGCCTGCCGCGATGGTCAGGTCGACGCCGCGGACGGCATGCACCGGCTGCCTGTTGCCCGACGCCGCGTACGTCTTCTCGACGCCGGTGAGGCGTACCGCCTTCATCGGTGCGCCCCGGCGTGCCTGTGGTCGGTTGGCGAGCCCGCCATGTCAGTGCCTCGCTTCCTTGCGTGCGGCGTAGCTGCGCGCGACGACGGTCGCCGTGACGCTGATGACGGTGAGGATGAGCCCAAGTGCGGCGGCCGTCTGGACGTCACCGAAGTTCCACCGGGTGTAGAGCTCGACCGCGACGGTCCGGTTCCCGGAGCCGGCGAGGACGACCGTGAGCGTCAGGTTCGACAGTGCATACGCGAAGGCGAGCACCCACGCGTTCGCGACGGACGGCGCGGCGAGTGGCACGGTGATGCGCCGGATCCTGCTCAGGAAGCCGGCGCCGCACATCTCGGCCGCGTCCTCGAGATTGCGGTGGATCTGACCGATGCCCGCGGTAGTGATCCGAGTGGTCACGCCGAGTGTCACGATGACCATGCCGATCACGAGCAGCGTCATCGTGCCGTAGAGGTGGATGCCGGCGTGCGAGCCGAGGTACAGGGAGCTGAACAGCAGGCTGACGCCGAGGACCACGCCCGGTATGCCGTGGGTGATAAACGCGAAGACGTCGGCGACCCGGCCCAGCCAACTGCGCCGTCGCAAGAGCAACCAACTGTTGAGCACCGCGATCGCCGACGCGATGCTGGCCGCCACCGCGCCCAGGACCAGCGTGTTGCGCAGCGTGCCGATAAAGGTGGACACGCTGAACACCCGGCGGTACGCGGCGAGCGTGGCGTCGCCGAGCCGGGACACGCTAGGTGTCGAGTAGTACTTCTGGGTACTCATCCAGAGCAGGATCAGCAGCGGCAGAAGTACCACGAGAACGACGTATGCGAGCACTCCGAGGAACGCCACCGTGCGCCAGATGCCGGGAAGTTCGATCGTGCGCCGACGGTAGGACTTCCCGGTGACGACCGCGTAGCGCTCGGACCGGGCAATCATGCGGTAGTACCAGTACATCGGGATCAGGGCGACCACGAGGAGCAGCACCGACATCGCGTTGGCCACGCCGTAGTGGGGCAGCCCGCTGCTGCTGTTCAAGTTCTTGTAGATCGACGTGCTGAACACCTTGGTGCCGTTCTCGAGCCCGAGGACAGCCGGGATGTCGAAGGCCTGCGCCGCGGTGACGAACTGGTAGATCAGCACGGAGGCGAGGCCGGGCGCCATCAACGGCAGCACGACCTCGCGGAGGCGGGCCAAGCGGCGCGCGCCGGTCATGTGGGCCGCCTCCTCGAGCGCGCCGCTCGTCGAGCGCACCACCGGAGCGACGAGCAACAGCGAGAACGGTACGAGCAGGAAACCCTGGACGACGGTGATCGATGCGAGCGACCCGGAGTTGAACGGACCAGGCGCACTCACCCCCGGCAGCCACCGCGCCATGACGTTGACGAGGCCGACCTGCGGATCGAGCAACAGTCCCCACGCGATGCCGGCGACGACCTGCGGCATGGCGACCGGCGCGATGATGAGGGCGAAGAACAGCCCGCGCAGCGGCAGGTTCGTGCGCTCGAGCAGCACCGCGAGGCCGAGGCTGATCAGCAGTCCCACCGCCAGCGAGCCGATCACGAAGAAGACGGTGTTGAGGATCGGCTTGACGAGCGTGCCGTCGGTGAACACGTCCGTGTAGTTCTTGACCGCCAGGTGGCTGCCAGGTGTGAACGGCAGCCCGAGTGGGCTCACCGAGAAGCTGCTCCACACCAGCACGAGCAACGGCGCAGTCACGAGGGCGACCGTGAGCAGCCCCGCCGCGCTCGCGACCGACGGCCGGGCGAACCGGCGACCGGATGCCGCGGTCACGACGGGTGTCGTGACCGCGGCATCCCCGGCTGACGCCGTAGCGATGTCAGCTCGGTCGAGGGCCATGGGTTCGGTCTCGCGCAAACTCATGCCTCAGCTGCCGCCTAGCACCGAGGCGATCTGCGGCGTCACGGAGGCGACGATCGCCGCCTTGTCGGCCGTGTCGTAGCTGACGACGGTTCCGGTGTTCGCTTCGGCCGGCAGCTGGTTGGTGCGGTTGTCCTGCTTCGCGGTGAGCAACTGGCCCCCGTTGGCGGACGTGTACCAGATCGCGAACAGCATTGCCGCGGCCTTGTCCTTGGCACCGGAGGTGAGGTACCAGAGCGTGTCCTGCACCAGGACCGGGGTCGGCACCTTCAAACCGATGGGCGCGCCCTTGCCCTGCTGGGTCTTCACGTCCTCGAGAACCGCGGGCCGCACGGCCTGGGCTCCTGCGGCGAGCTTCACCAGGCCGGCCGTCGATCCCTTGATGATCGCGGGGCTGGTCGTCGACTTCAGCGACTTGACGTAGTCGACGGTCGCGCTCGCGCCCTTCGAGACTGCGAGGACATTGAACGGGAAGCCGCGTGGATCGACGCTCAGCTTGCCCTTCCACTGCGGGTTGTTGAGGTCGTCCCACGTGGCGGGCAGCGTGCTGGTGTCCTTGACGACGTTCGTGTTGTAGGCAAGCACGTACACGGACTTGTACTCGACCAGTCCGCCGTCGGCGCTGACGACGTTCGACGGCACCTGGTAGCCGGCCCAGCCCGGATCGCTGTTGATCAGCTTCGCCTGAACGAGGGTCGGCATGAACTCGCGCCGTCCCTGGATGATGTCGGGCAGCGTCTGCCCGGCGGCCTGGGCGGTCGCGAGCTTGCTGGCCTGCTCGTCGGGGTTGACCGCCGTCATCTCGAGCTTCAGACCCGGGTACGTCTTGCTGAACTCGGCGAAGGCGCCCTGCAGTTCCTGCGGGTCCTCACCTCCCCACACGACGACCTTGCCCTCCTGTTTCGCGGCCGTGTAGAGGTCCTGGAGCGTCCCACCGGCGGCGACCCCGGTGCTGCTGGAACCGCCTCCTGGCGATCCGCTGCTCGTCGAGGACGAACTGCACGCAGTGACCGCGGCCGCGGTCAATGCGCATACCGCGAGCAGCGCGGCGCTGCGGTGGTTGATCGATCGCATGGCGGTTCCTGTCGTTGAGGAGCGGATGGGAGGTGGCGGTCAGTGGTCGGGATGCGTCGCGCGTCGCGCGGGTGCCGAGGACGTGGTCGGGCCGTTCGCCGTGCCGGCGTGCGGGGCGTACTCCGACGCCGGCTCCAGGACGCGCATCTCGACGCCGGCTTCGGGGCCGAGTGCCGAATCGAAGTTCGGCCACACGACGAGCAGCCGCGCCTCCTCGGAACCGTCGTTCACATGCTGATAGGTGACGCCGTTCTCGCGAATCGGAATCGCGATCACGTCGCCCTCCTCCCAGTCGTGGCGCGTGCCGTCGAGGTCGGTGTGGCCGCTCCCGGCGAGGACGTAGTGCAGATGACCGCCCTGTGTCTGCAGCCGGCCGCTGCGTTCGCCGGCCGCGATGGCCAGCTCGTGGAAGTACAGCGAGCGGGTCGTCGCGTCGAACAGCTCAGGATGGAGGTACCAGCGCATCCGGCCCATCGCCGTCGTCTCCGCGAACGTCTCGTCGTAACTGACGAGCTTCTGCCCGCGAATACTCCGTTCGCGCTGTATCGCCGCGTCGGCGAGCGTCTTCTCAAACAGTGCCATGCGGGTGGCCTCCTGCCGCGTGCGTGTGCCGGAAGGCCTCCCGAGGGTCGCCTGCGTCGTGCGCGTCGGCATCCTCGCGCCAGCCGCCCTGCTCCTTGACCTGCGTGAGCATCGATCCGGTTGCGTGCAGGAACGGCAGGAAGACGAACGCGATCCATTCGCTGCTGCCGGAGGGGTCGAGGTTGAAGTGCTGGTGTTCGACCCCGCCCGGTTTGACCGGCAACACGAGGACGTCACCGAGCTTCCAGTCGATGCGTTCGCCGTCGAAGACGCTGTACCCGTGCCCGCGCAGGACATAGATGATCAGGCCGCCTTGATGGGTGTGCGCCCCCGACTCGGTGTGGACTTCCTTGCGGAAGACCATCCAGTCCTGCGTCGGCACGTCGTCGGCCTCGATGTGGATGTAGTACTTGCTGCGGCCCTGACGGGACGTCTGCCACGGCCGGGCGGCGCCCTTGATCACGACGCTGCCGGTCTCCGCCATCCTGCGCCGCGCGCGGAACGACTCGAACATCACCTCGTAGGGGTGCGTCCGCGTCCGAGTGATGACGTTCGTGCCGGCGGCGGGGCGCGTGACGGTACCGCCCGTGCTGGTTGCGCCGCCCTCAGCTGTCCGGTCGGTCGGAGTGCTCATCACGTCCCGTTTTCCTGAGGAGCCGGCGCGATGGGCCGTCCGACGACCGGCATCGCCTGTGGTGGGTCACTGGGGCGGAACGTAACTTGTATCCAACTCAGCGTCAAGGCTCGCCAACAGCCGGTGGACGGGCCGTGACCAGATCGAGACATCGCCGTTCAACGACTCGGGTTGGAGAACCCTGCACGCGCTTTTTCTCCCTATTTCCGGGCCATTCAGTTCAATTCGTCGGATCCGGACGCTCCGTGCGAAGGGCCCCGCCGCGGAGTTCGCCGGGCCGGCCTTGACGCTAAAACCGGATACAGTATTCTGCCTCGAACCATCTCGCACGGATCACGACCGAGCAGTCTCGTTGGGGGAAAAGATGATTCGTCGGCGGCCACTACTTTGTATTGCGGCACTGATGTGCGGCGCGACCTTGCTCGCGGCGTGTTCCAGCAGCGGATCCGGCTCGGGCGGGTCAGGCGGCGGTGGCACGTCCGCGGCAGGTGGCGTCGACAAGTCGCACGTCGTCGTGGCATGGAACTCGACGCCCGACGAGGCCTACCTCCCGCTGCTCATGGCGATCGACGACATGAACAAGCAGGGCTTCTCGGTCGAGGCGAAGACGCTCTCGGGCTCGGACATCAGCTTCCAGAGCCTGGCGACCAACAACATCCAGTTCACGGCCGACTCCCTGCCTCCCGGCGCACTCAGCGTGTCCCAGGGAGCGCCGATCGACATCGTCGCCACGCGGAACGCGAACCTCGTCGTGTGGGTGGCGGACGCCGCCTACGAGGACTGCTCGAAACTGTCCGGCAAGCCGGTCGGCATCTACTCCGAGACCGGCGGCTACACGGTGTTGATGAAGCTGTACTTCGAGAAGCACTGCCCCGGCGTGAAGCCGAACTACGTGACCATCCCGGACTCACCGGTCCGGGCCCAGGCCGTCGCGACGGGTCGACTTTTCGGCACGGCGCTGGGCCTGCCCGATGCTCTTGCGCTTCAGAAGAAGTACCCGAACAAGCATTTCTTCGTCCTGCCGCTCAAGGAGGACCTGCCGGGCGTCGGGGACGAGTACGTCTACACGAACCAGCAGACCGCGAAGTCGCATCCGGCGATCGTCCAGGCGCTCATCGCCGCGCAGCTGAAGGCGATCCGCTCGATCTACCAGTCGCCGGACACCCTGGACGCGCTGGTCAAGCAGTACCTGCCCTCGGCCGCGGACTCCAGTGTGGCCAAGCAGTTCGTCGAGCAACACATCTGGTACGCGAACGGCGGGCTGAACGGTCCGGGGCTGCAGAACACACTCAAAGCTTTCAACCTGCCCGGCGACCCGGCGAAGCTGCAGGACACCGCCCCGCTGCAGGCGGCGGTGGCCAAGATCGGGCCGTCCTCGGTGACGCAGTACTAGGCACGGACAGGCCGGACGGCCCACGGGAAGGAGGTAACCGCTGGTGACGCGACCAGCTCGGATCCGCTCGTGGGGCGCCCGTCCGACGTGGCTCGACGCGGTGGCGCGGGTGGCGCTGCCGCTGGCGGTGCTTGTCGTCCTGGTGGCCGTCTGGCAGTCGTACGCCGCGCGCGCCGGCAATTTCCTCATGCCGAAACCCGGCCGCTTCGTCTCCTCGATCCCAGATGTGGTCGGGTCGGGCGAGGCGTGGCGTTCGATCGCTACCAGCGATCTGTCGCTTCTGTTCGGTTACGGCCTCGCGATCGCCGTCGGAGTGCCGCTCGGCCTCGCGATGGCGCGCAACCGGCTACTCGATCGTGTCATGGGGCCGTACCTCGACATCGCCATCGTCGTGCCGATGGCCGTGATGATGCCGGTCGTGCTGATGGCACTCGGCTTGACCCGACGCGCACAGGTTGCGGTGATCGTGCTCTTCGCGCTGCCGTTCATCGTCGTCGCGACGCGAGACGGCGCCCGCACGCTGCGCGCCGAGTGGACCGAGATGGCTCGGGTGTTCGGTGCCGGCGAGGCCCAGTTGTGGCGCCGCGTGTTGTTGCCCGGCTCGGTCGCAGCGATCGTCTCCGGGTTGCGGCTCGGGTTCGCACAGGCACTGACCGGCCTGGTCACCGTCGAGCTCACGCTTATCGCGCTCGGCATCGGCAAGCAGATGATCGTCTACCAATCGCACTTCCAGTCGGCTCGGCTGTTCGTGTTCGTCGCGATGCTGATGCTCCAGTCCGTCGTGATCCTCGGCGGTCTCCGACTGCTCGAACGGCGTTTCTCACGTGGGCTCGCCACGTCGCGCGGGGGGCGGGCCGCATGACGACCGAAACCAACGCCGTAGCAGTCACGGGCCGTGAGGGGCGGGTGTCGCTGTCCGGGGTGGGCAAGCGCTTCGTCACCCGGGGCCGCGGCCACGTCGGGGAGTTTCAGGCGCTGGACGATGTGTCGTTCGCGGTAGAGCCGTCAGAGTTCGTCAGCCTTCTCGGGCCGAGCGGCTGCGGCAAGACCACGGTATTGCGAATGGTCGCCGGCCTGCTCAAGCCGGACACCGGCACGGTGCGGGTCGGGGCAGTGCCCGTGACGAAACCCGGGCCAGATCGCGCCGTCGTGTTCCAGAACGCGGCGCTGCTGCCCTGGCTGGACGTGCGGGGCAACGTCTCCTTCGGCATGCGGTTGCTCAAGTGGCCGTCGGCACGCGTCCGCGAGCAGACCCGGCACTACGTCTCGCTCGTCGGCCTCGAGGGGTTCGAACACCACCTGCCCCGCGAGTTGTCGGGCGGCATGCAGCAGCGCGTGGGGCTCGCACGCGCGTTGGCGGTAGATCCCCAGATCTTGCTGATGGACGAGCCGTTCGGCGCGCTCGACGAGATCACCCGTCGCCAGATGCAGAACGAACTGCTCCGGATCTGGGCCCAGTCGCGCAAGACCAGCCTGTTCGTGACGCACAGCGTCGACGAGGCTGTCATCCTGTCCGACCGCATCCTCATCATGGGCGCCCGTCCGGGCCGCATCCTCGCCGACATCCGGGTCGACCTGCCGCGGCCTCGCGACCGCGACGTCGAGGCCAGCGACGAGTTCGTCGCACTGCGCCAGGAGGTGTGGCGGTGGCTGGACAGCCGCTGACCGTCGTCACGCGCGAGCAGCCCGACGCCGTCGCCCGGCCGAACGAGCGCGGTCGCGCGGCCCGGCTCGGGCAGGCGGCCGTGCGGTTCCTGCGCGAGGAACTGCTGGTGAGCCTCGCGGCGCTGGCGGTCGGGGCGGCGGTCTGGCAGCTGGTGGCGATCGCCATCGATGCGGCGTGGCTGCCCACGTTCTGGTCGGTGCTGTCCAACTGCCACGACCTGCTCGGCGACGCGAAGTTCCGCGCTGCGCTGGGGGACAGCCTGTACGACGTCCTCGTCGGCTACGGCATATCGGTGCTGCTCGGCGGGATCGTCGGCATCGGCATGGGACTGAACCGGTACGTCGACTGGGCGCTCGTGTACTACCTGGACCTTCTGCTGTTCATCCCGCCGATCGTCACGGCGCCGATCTTCCTCATCATCTTCGGACTGTCAAAGACGACGCTGCTGGCGGTCATCGTGGTCTTCGCGTCGACGGTGATTGCCGTCAACTGCAAGGCGGCCGTGGAGAGCGTCGACGACAGCCTGCGCGAGGTGCCGCGGGTATTCGGGGCGGGCAGGGTGCAGACCGTCCTGCGCGTGCAACTGAGGGCCGCCCTGCCACTCGTCTTCACCGGCCTCTACCTCGGTGTCGGCCGGGCGGTGAAGGGCATGATCATCGGCCAGCTCTTCATCGCCGTGATCGGCCTGGGCGCCTACGAGGCGCGCTTCGAACAGGCCTTCGACGCACAGGGCATCTGGAGCATCGCACTGGTCGTCGTCGTCGCCGCGCTCGTCCTGAGCTGGGTCGTCCGATTCGTCGACGGCATCGTGAACCATTGGGCCTACGGAGGCAGCACATGACATCGTTCCGGTACGCATCGCCCACCGAGCTGGTGTACGCACCGGGTTCGCGCCGCAAGGTCGGCGCCGAGATCGCGCAGCTCGGCGGCTCGCGCGCCTTGATCGTGACTGATCGCGGGCTCGCCGGCGTGGGCGTGGCCGACGAGCTTGCCGCGCACGTGCCGGCGAATGGCGTCGAGCTGGTCGGCATCTGGTCGGACGTACCGCAAGACCCGACCTTCGCCGATGTCGAGGCGCTGGTGGCGAAGGTCCGCGCCGAGCGCGTCGACACCGTGATCTCGCTCGGATCAGGCAGCGTGCTTGCCGCCGGCCGGTCCGCCGGCGTCTGCGCGCCGGAGGATCGGCCGGTGCGCGCGATCGCCAAGTCCGGGCCGAACGGCCCCCCGCTGTTGAACATCTGCATCCCGACCACCGCGGGTTCAGGCGGTGAGGTATCCAGACAGGCGACGCTGACCGACGACGAGACCGGTGAGAAGAGCGGGGTGCGCGGCTGGCAGGTGGCCGCGCGACTCGCGGTGCTCGACCCCGAGCTGCTCGTCAGCGTGCCGCGCGGGCAGGCGGTCGCCTCAGGCATCGACGCCATGCTGCACGCGCTCGAGGCCTATTGGTCGAGGCGCGCGACCGTCCTCACCGACGCTCTTGCCCGCCCGTCCTTCGCGGTGCTGTTCACCAAGCTCGTCGAATCGATCGAGTCCCGCGACGTCGACGTCCTCGGCGAGATGCTCGTCGCGTCGACGATGGCGAACCTCGCGTGCGGCAACGCCGGCCTGGGTCTCGTGCACGGCCTGAACAAGGGCATCACCGGACTGGCCCACAAGCGAGGCTACGAGTCCGTGTCTTACGGCATGCTGCACGCCATCCTGCTGCCGTGGGTCGTCGACTTCAACATCGCCGCAGCGGCACCGCGCCTCGCCACGCTGGCGCGTGACGTCGGCGTCGCCGGTGCCCAGGACGACGATCGCAGCGCTGCCGCGGCCCTCAACGCTGCGATCACTCGTTGGCTGGTCGAGCTGGACGCGCCGCGTGCGCTCCCGTGGCCGACCTGCACCGACGAGGACATCGACTTCATCGTCAAGGACACCGCGGGTCGGGCCATGTGGCAGGACAACGCGCGCACCGCGACGGAGGAAGAACTGGCCGACCTCGTACGCAGATCCCTCACCGACTGGAACGAAACCGAATGGAGCTCACGTTGACGACCACGAGTGCCACCCCACTGACCAAAGACGACGGCGTAGCCGTGATCGGCCTGGGGAAGATGGGCCTGCCGATGGCCCGCAACCTCCGCACGGCCGGATACCGGGTCGTCGGCTTCGATGTGTCCGAGGGACAGCTGGCCAAGGCAGCCGAGCTCGGTGTCGAGACCGCCCGCACGCCGGCCGAGGCCGCGGCGCGGACCGCCGCTGCACTGGTGGTGGTCGGCTTCGACAACGAGGCCAGCGCGGTGGTCAGCGCCCCTGAGACGGGACTGCTGGCCGGAAGCGGTCCTGGCTACATCGTCGCGATGTGCAGCACCGTCGAGTCGAGCACGTCGCTCGCCTTGGCCGAGCTCTGCGAGAAGGCGGGCGCGGTGCTCGTCGACGCGACGCTGTGTCTCGGCGAGCCTGCCGCCGAGGACGCATCGATGCTCATCATGTGTGGTGGCCCGGACGAGGCGCTCGACCGCGTCGACCCGGTGCTCGCGACGGTCGGCAAGGACATCTACCGGCTCGGTGGTGTCGGTGCCGGCCAGGTCGGCAAGATGCTCAACAACTACCTGCTGTGGAACTCGGTCGTCGCCAACTACGAGGCGCTGCGACTCGGCGGCCGGCTCGGCCTCGACCTCGAGGCGCTGCGGCAGTCGCTGATGCTGAGCAGCGGCAACAACTGGGCGCTCGAGACCTGGCTGCGCGCACGTCCGATGCCGTGGGCCGAGAAGGACATGCGAATCCTCATGCAGCACGCGGACGACGCATCGCTGCCGATGCCGAACGCCGGCCTCGTGCGTGAGGAGATCAAGGCGATCAAGGTCGTGAAGAACGCCTGGACCGAGGGCGGCGGGTCGAAGTCGAGCATGAACGAGTTCACCCGGGCCCACCTGTAGGGAACCGGCGTGACTCGGGTCTACCAGCTCGGCATCGGCGGCAAGCAGCTGGCGCTGTCCAGCTGCCTGCTGCGCGGCGGCGGTGCCGAGCTGGTCGACTTCAGCTACTCGTTCTGGCTCGTGGAACACGGTGCCGGGCTCATGCTCGTCGACTGCGGGTTCCACGAGCCCGCGGCGCACCGCAAGTCGATCGGGTTCGAGCGCACAGCGATCGAGGCTCTGGCGCTGCTCGACATCGGACCCGCCGACATCGACGCCATCGTGCTGACGCACCTGCACTTCGACCACGCCGGCTCGCTGCGCGACTTCCCGGCTGCCAGGCTCTACGTGCAGGGTGCCGACCTCGACTACTTCTCCGGACCGCTGATGCGTTTCCCGCTGTGCGCGAGCGGGCTCGATCAGGACGATCTGGCGGCAGTGCAGGCAGCGGACCGCGAGGGTCGGCTGATCCTGCTCGAGGGCGACAGCGAGGTCGTGCCCGGTGTGCGCACGCATCACGTCGGCGGGCACACGCCGGGCAGCCAGCTGGTGTCGATCACTGACGGTGACCGGCGGGTGCTGCTGACGGCGGACGCCGCGCACCTCTACGCGAATCTCGCCGAGGGCGTGCCGTTCCCCGTCCTGCACGATCTGCCGGCGTGCTGTCTCGCGTTCGAGCGGATTGCGGCCATGAGCGATGCCGCCACCGCCGTCGTCCCCGGCCACGACGCACGGGTGCGGCAGATGTTCGACGAGGTGCCCTCGACCGGAGGTGCCGTCCTCGCGCTGTTGTGACGGGGCCTCAGCGCTCGGCCTGGTGGTGGATCGGCCCGGTGGTCTCGCCGAGGCTGCGTCCCGTCCCACCCCACCGGGCGCGGATGATCTCGGCGGCGATCGACACCGCGGTCTCCTCCGGGGTCCGGGCGCCGATGTCGAGCCCCACCGGCGCGTGCAACCGGACGAGTTCGTCGTCGGTCAGGCCGCGTTCGCGCAGCTGGGCCAGCCGCTTCTCGTGCGTGCGCCGTGAACCCATCGCGCCGACGTAGGCCAGTGGCATGCGCAGCGCGATCTCGAGTAGCGGCACGTCGAACTTCGGATCGTGCGTGAGCACGCAGACCACGGTGCGCGGCCCGGGTTCGACGCGTTGCAGGTAACGGTGCGGCCAATCGACGACGACCTCGTCGGCCTCCGGGAAGCGGGCCGCTGTGGCGAAGGTGGGTCGGGCGTCGCACACCGTCACGTGGTAGCCGAGGAACGCTCCGACGCGGGCGACGGCGCCGGCGAAGTCGATGGCCCCGAACACGATCATGCGCGGCCGCCGTGCGTACGAAGCGATGAACACCGCGGTCTCGTCGCCCCTGCGCTCGCCGTCGCGGCCGTAGTGGACGATCGCGGTGCGGCCTTGCAGCAGCATGCCTTGCGCATCGTCGCGGACGGCATCGTCGAGCCGGCTGCTGCCGAGCGAACCGGTCGCGCCGCCCTGGTCCACGACGAGGTTGCGGCCGAGTCGGTCCCCGTCCGGGTGTGCGATCACTATCGCGACGCCGACCGGCCTGCCTTCGCGCACCGCGGTCGCCACCTCACGCAGGTGCGGAAACGTCGTTCGGTCCATCGGCATGACGAAGACGTCGATGATCCCCCCGCAGGTGAGCCCGACCTCGGCGGCGTCGCCGTCGCTGACGCCGTATCGCTGCAGCACCGGCCGGCCGGTCCGGCGGACGTCGTCGGCGAGGTCGTACACGGCCCCCTCGACGCAACCGCCCGACACACTGCCCACGACACTGCCGTCGGGCCCCACGAGCATCGCGGCCCCCGGCGGGCGGGGGGCCGACTGCCACGTGTCGACGACCAGCCCGACGCCGACGGTGTGGTCGCCCTGCCACCAGTCGTCGAGCTCGGCAAGAACCTCACGCATGTGCCGTCACCGCTCGACCCTAAATCACCGACCAGGGTGCGCCCAGTTGCTCATGGCGTCGGCCACTGCCGAGCGACCGCGACAACGGCGGCCGGCCGACGACGTCGACCGGCCGACCCTTGCGAGGAATGCGGGCGACTGACCGCTGCAGTTCGCCGGGCTAGCGTGGCAGCCATGGACCGGACGGACCCGCTGCAGGTCGGCATTTTCGGTTACGGACTCGCCGGCGCGCTGTTCCACGCGCCGTTCGTCGCGGCGACGCCGGACCTACGGCTCGCCGCGGTCTCGACGTCCGATCCCGAACGCCGACGGGAGGCGATCGATGCGTATCCCGGCGTCCGGGTGTTCTCCTCGGCGGGCGAACTGCTCGCCGATCCGTCCCTCGACATCGTGGTCGTCGCGACGCCGAATCGCACCCACGTGCCCCTGGCCGCCGCCGCCATCGAGGCCGGCCGCGCCGTCGTGGTCGACAAGCCGCTGGCGGGGACGGCCGCCGAGGCGCAGCAGCTGCTCGAGCTGGCCGAGCGCCGGGGCGTCCTGCTCACCGTGTTCCAGAACCGGCGGTGGGACGGCGACTTCGCCACACTCCGGCAGCTCGTGGGCGATGGGCAGCTCGGGGCGGTCTGGCGTTTCGAGTCGCGGTTCGAGCGGTGGCGCCCCGAGGTGGGCAGAGGCTGGCGCGACAGCGCCGAGCCGGCCGACGCCGGCGGCCTGCTCTTCGATCTGGGCAGCCATCTGGTCGACCAGGCGCTCGTGCTCTTCGGGCGGCCTACCGAGGTGTACGCGCAGGTCCTGACCCGGCGGCCGGGCGCAGCGGTCGACGACGACGTCTTCGTGGCGCTGACCCACGCGGGCGGGGTGCGGTCGCAGCTGTGGATGACCGCGACCGCGGCACAGGCCGGGCCGCGCTTTCGAGTCCTGGGCAGCAGCGCCGGTTTCGTGAAGTACGGCATGGATCCGCAGGAGGACGCACTGAACGCAGGGCGCCGGCCGGTGGCGGGCGGGCCCTGGGGCGTCGAGGAGCAGTCGGCGTGGGGGCGGCTCGGCACCGACTCGTCGAACCGGCAGGTCGAGACCCGGCCCGGTGACTACGGCGGCTTCTACCGTCAGCTCGCGGCGGCGCTGCGGGGCGACGCGCCCGTGCCGGTCGACCCGCGCGAGGCCGTCGCAGCCCTGGCCGTCATCGAGGCAGCGGCCCGCTCGTCCACGACCCGGTCCGTCGTGTCGCTGCCGCCCGTCGAAACCCCGCCGGTCTAGTCGTCGGTGCCCAGCAGGGTGGCCCGCTTCGCCAGTAGCTCCTCGCGCGTACGCGGCATGCCGCTCGCGCCGCGCCGCGCCGGCTTCACCGCGAGTACCTGGTTGACGCCGATGCGGTTGCCCTCGAACGCCAGCGCCGACCCGGCCATGTAGAGCCGCCAGATCCGCGCTCGCCCGGGACTGGTCAACGCGACCGCACGATCCCAATCGGACTCGAGGTTTGCGACCCAGGCCCGCAGCGTGAGCGCGTAGTGCTCCCGCAGCGACTCGACATCTCGCACCTCGAAGCCCTCGCCCTCGAGCGCGTTCACCATCATCCCGAGCGGCTCCAGCTCCCCGTCGGGGAACACGTAGCGGTCGATGAACGACGTCGACGAGAACTCGGCGCGAGGTCCCGGTCGGCGCGAGATCGCGTGGTTGAGCAGCCGGCCGCCCTCCCGCAGCAAGGCGAACAGGTCGGCGCTGTACACCGGCAGGAGTGCGGCACCGACGTGCTCGGCCATGCCGATGGACGAGATCGCGTCGTAGGGGCCGTCCGAGACGTCGCGGTAGTCCTGTACGCGGATCTCGACGCGGTCGGACAGCCCCTCGTCGGCGACCTTCGCGCGCGCGTACGCTGCCTGCTCCTGCGACAGCGTCACGCCGACGACGTCGACGCCGTACCGGCTCGCGGCGTGCACGGCGAACGTGCCCCACCCGCATCCGACGTCGAGGACCCGCATACCGGCGTCGAGGCCGAGTTTGCGCGCGACCAGATCGCACTTCGCGTACTGCGCGTCCGTCAGCGTGAAGTCCGGTGAGGGTGCCTGCTCCCAGTAGGCGCACGAGTACGTCATCGAGTCGCCGAGGACGATCCGGTAGAAGTCGTTGCCGACGTCGTAGTGGTGGGCGATCGCGCCTGCGTCGCGGTCCTTCGTGTGCCGCCGTCCACGCTTGCGAGGCGACTCCTCGGCGGGCGGTGCCGGGGGCGGGCCGATCACCCCGAGGCGCACGACCGCCTTCAGCAGCGCCTTCTTGGTAGCGGCGTCGACGGTCACGCCGACGCCCTGCTCGGGATCGGAGACCTGGTCGAGTGCGTCGAGTCCGGCTACCAGGTCACCGCGCACGTCGATGTCGCCCGAGACGTACGCACGGGCGAACCCGAGTTCGTTGGGCGCCCACAGGATCCGGCGCAGCGCCCTGCGGTTGCGGATGACCAGTTGCAGCGCAGCGTCTGGCGGGCCGACGCGGCTGCCGTCCCAGCACTCGAGGCTCACCGGGGCCGCCGCACCGAACGCCGCACGCACCAGCGGCCCCACCACGTCCGCGACCGTCATCGCCGTACTCCTCCCGTCGGTTGCACGCAGTACACGCTAACGGCCCTGGTGCGGGCGCTCGCCACTACCGCAGGCGCGGGAGCCGCTGCGGGTGCTCGAGGACCTCGCGGAACAGGTCGCCCCGCTCGGCGAGACGGTCGAGGATCGTGCGGATCGTCCACCGGTCCGGCCGCAGCGCCGGGTCGTCGAGTTCGTCCCACTCGATCGGAGCCGAAACGGGCGCGCCTGCCGCGGGCCGCGGGCTGTAGGGCGCCACCAGCGTCTTGTTGACCGCGTTCTGGGTGTAGTCGAGTCGGGCGAGGCCGCCTCGGTCATCGACGTTCCACTTCCAGCTCACCAGGTCGGGTACGACCGCGCCGACCGACTTCGACAGTCGTTCGACCCACGCCCGCGTCTCGTCGAACGTCGGCCCGGGCTCGATCGGGATCCAGATCTGGATCCCGCGCCGACCGGTCACTTTCGCCCGCGCGGTCACCCCGAGATGCTCGAGCGCAGTGCGGTGCAACCGGGCGAGCACCAGCAGGTCGTCCCAGCCGGTGCGCTCACCGGGGTCGAGGTCGATCAGGGCGTAGCTCGGGCACTGCGGTGCGCTGACCGGTGAAGTCCACGCATGCCACTCGAGCGCGCCGAAGTTCGCCGCCCAGACGAGAGCGGCGGGTTCGTCCACCATCAGGTACGTCCGGGTCTCGCCCGCGTCGGCGTCGGGGTTCTCCCAGCGCGGCAGCCACTCGGGCGCGTGGCTCGGCAACTCCTTGTGCCAGAAGCCTTTCGATGCGGCTCCGTTGGGGTAGCGGTGCATGTTCAACGCGCGTCCGCTCAGGTAGGGCAGCAGGGTGGGGGCGATCCGCGCCGAATAGCGCAGCAGGTCACGTTTGGAGACCGGCTGCTCGCCGGGTCGCGGCGGGAACAGCAGCTTGTCAAGGTTGGTGACCTTCAGCTCCCGCCCGAACACCTGCCACGTTCCTGCCGTGTCCATCGTGTCGAGCTCGGCCAGCTCGTCGTCGGTCGGCATCGCGACCGACGAGGTCTTGAGCAGGACCGAGGCGCGGGCGGCCGGCACGTCCGATCGCCACATCCGGTCCGGGTCGGCCTTCACCTCGTCGTTGCTGCGGCCGGTGAGCACGGAGTTCGGGTGTTCCTCCGGGTCCCATCCCTTGATCGCGCCGTCGTCGTGCTTGTGCAGCAGCAGCCACTCCTCCCGATCGTCGCGACCGCGGCTGGTACGCACCAGGACGAAGCGGCCGCGCAGCTTCTGGCCGTACAGGTCCAGGTGCAGCTCGCCGTCTCGGATCGCCCGGCCGGGGTCGTCGCTCTCGTGCGGCTCCCAGGTGCCGGCATCCCACACGATCACGTCACCGCCGCCGTACTGGCCGGCCGGGATCACCCCCTCGAAGTCGAAGTACTCGATCGGGTGGTCCTCGACATGGAAGGCGGCGCGGCGTACGTCCGGGTCCAGCGTCGGGCCCTTCGGCACTGCCCAGCTGACCAGCACGCCCTCGATCTCGAGGCGGAAGTCGTAGTGCAGCCGTCGGGCCCGGTGGCGCTGGACGACGAACCGGCGCCGCCCGTTCTGGCCCGCGGCTGATGATCGACCGGCGGGCTCCGGGGTGCGGGCGAAGTCACGCTTGCGGTGGTACGCCGCAAGCTGGTCGCGCGCCATCAGCGGTACTCCACGGGATCAGGGTCCCCCGTGCCGATCGAGCGCTCAACCGGGCTCCGGGTGATTCGTGCAGGCGTGGCCCCTTACGGAACGTCGACGGTCTGCTCGGGGCTCGTGCGTCTGATGCCGCCGGCATCGACGGTCCAGGTCCAGCGGTAGTGCCCCGGTGGCAGTGCGACCGTGCGGGTGACGTCGATGCGGTCGGGCACCCGGACGTCTCGGGCGATGATGCCGGTGATCACGCGTGCTCCGCGCAGCGTGTACGAGAGCGTCACGGTTTCGGGCTGGGCGGTGATCACGGTGGCGGAGAAGGTTCCGGCGCCGGCGAACGGGTGCAGCGTGAGCTGCGTGTCGATGGCGTGGCTGCCGGAGCCGACGCTGGACGGCGTGGAGGCGCGGGGCGTCGGCGTCGGCTGGGGCGTCCGTGACACCGTCGTCGATGCCGCCGCCGTCGCCGTTGCCGACGCGCGCCGCGCTGGCGTCGGTGGAGGCGCCACCGTCGATAGCCGGTACGTCGGCGTGGCGGGGGACGAGGTGCGATCAGAGGTGCTCGCCGTGCTGGTGACGGGATCGACGGCC
>JAVHVN010000190.1:0-27191 GCA_032160545.1 Pseudonocardiales bacterium
CGCCGGGTCGCGCCCGGTCGCGGCGACGAGCCGGTCGATGAGCGGCGCTTCGCGCGGGACGTCGACGGGCGCCGCGAACATGCCGGTCGAGGACAGGTCACCGAACTGCTCGACCGAGTGCCACACGAACGCCACGGCGTCCTCGGGCAGTTCCCCGGGGTAGTCGATCGCGCGGCCGAGGTCCCATGAGTGGACCACCAGGTCGAAGATCATCTCGCTGAGGTACTCGCTCGCTGGCGTGGGCCCGCGCGAGAGGGAGACCGTGCGCTGCAGGGCGTCGGGCTCGCCCACCGCCTGCAACGACGCCGTCGAGACGTCGTCCCACTCCAGCTTGAGATCAAGGCCGCCGTCACCGCCGCTGCGGCCCGCCGCCTCGCCCTCGACGATCCGGCCGGCGGTCTCGAGGTCGTGGCCATGGATGAGCGGGGGCACCCAGCGATGCTCGTCCACGACGTGCTTCACCAACTCGGTGACCGTCCAGTCCCGGCAGGGCGTCGGCGCGGCCCACCGATCGGCTTCGATGGCGTCGACGCGCTCGGTGAACTCGCGCATCCCGGTCCGGAACAAAACCAGTAGGTCGTCCATGCGTTCGTCCTACCCCGATGGTCGGACAAACGGAATAGCCGGTCAGTACGAAGGCAGGCCGGGGTCGATCTGGTTGACCCAGCCGGTGACCCCGCCCTGGACGTGCACCGCGTCGGAGAAACCCGCCCGCTTCACCGCGGCGAGGGTCTCGGCCGACCGGACACCCGTCTTGCAGTACATGACGATCTGCTTGTCCTGCGGCAGCGACGCGAGGGCGTCGCCTCGCAGGATCTCGTCCTTGGGGATCAGCGTCGCGCCGGGGATCGAGACGATCTCGAACTCGGCCGGCTCGCGAACGTCGACGAGGTACACGGGCTTGTCGGAGTCCAGAAGGTCCTTGAGCTCGGCAGGTGTGATGGTCGAACCGACCGCTGCCTGCTGCGCCTCTTCGGACACGACGCCACAGAACGCCTCGTAGTCGATGAGGCCGGTGATCTCGGGGGTGTTCGGGTCCTTGCGGACCTTCACCTGGCGGTATGTCATCTCGAGGGCGTCATAGATCATCAGCCGGCCGACGAGGGGCTCGCCGACACCTGTGATCACCTTGATCGCCTCGGTCGCCATGATCGATCCGATGGACCCGCAGAGGACACCCAAGACACCGCCCTCGGCGCACGAGGGCACCATGCCCGGCGGCGGCGGGTCGGGGTAGAGGTCGCGGTAGTTCGGGCCGTACCTGTTCCAGAACACCGAGGCCTGGCCGTCGAAGCGGTAGATCGAGCCCCAGACGTACGGCTTGTCGAGCAGCACCGCCGCGTCGTTCACCATGTAGCGCGTCGCGAAGTTGTCGGTGCCGTCGACGATCAGGTCGTACTGGGCGAAGATGTCGAGAACGTTGTCGTTGTCGAGGCGTACGTCGTGCACGATCACGTTGACGTACGGATTGATCTCGTTGACGCTCTCGCGTGCCGATTCGGCCTTCGACCGGCCGATGTCGCTCTGGCCGTGAATGATCTGCCGCTGCAGGTTCGACTCGTCGACGACGTCGAACTCGACGATGCCGAGGGTGCCGACACCGGCCGCGGCGAGGTACATCAACGCGGGCGAGCCGAGGCCACCGGCGCCGACGCACAGCACCTTGGCGTTCTTCAACCGCTTCTGGCCCGCCATCGCGACTTCGGGGATGATCAGGTGGCGGCTGTAGCGGCGCACCTCGTCGACGGTCAGCGACTCGGCGGGTTCCACCAGCGGTGGCAACGACACGGCAGGGACCTCACTTGCTAGGACGGGCAGTCGCTGGTTGAACAGCGATGCTGCACCCGGACATTCCCCTCCAGTGTCGCTGCCCCGGGGCGTCGCGCGCACCGAGGGGGTGCCGATCAGTCGTTCTTGAGGCTGAACTCACTGTTCTGCGGGGTGTCAGCTGCCTCGACGCCCGGCGCGCCCTTGGCGTTCGGAGGGTAGGGCCACGGGTTGGCCTGGCAGATCTTGTGCGAGACGGCCGACGTGAGGCCGATGGTCTGCTGCATCATCACCGGCGCCAGGCCCCCGGGCAGGCAGTCGTGCGCGTGCTCGTGCCCCAGTGCGTGACCGGTCTCGTGGTTGACCATGTAGATCCGGTAGGCGTTCAGGTCGCCCACGTACGCGGCGTCGCCGCGCACCCACCGCGCGATGTTCAGGACGACCCGGTTGAGTGTGGCGCCGGTCGTGCTGTCGGTATTCGCGAAGCAGGATGTCTCGATCGGGATGTCGTAGCCGCACATCTGCCGTTCGGTGTCCACCGACGTGAGAGAGATGTGGAAGTCGGCCTGGCCCGAGTCGACGCGCTGCAGCGCGGTGCCGTGGCCGGTCCAGCTGCGCGGGTCCGACAGGGTGGTCTGGACGAGCCTCGCGAACGCCGCGGTGTCGACGCCGGTGATCCCGTCCTCGACGTCGATGGTGTACCGGTGCACCGGGCCGGTTCCGACCACCGGGCTCGTCCCCTTCAGCACGGTGAACGTACCGGTGCCCTTCGTCGTGTACGCGGCTCCGGCCGGCAACGCCCCGGCCTTCAACACGGTGTCGCGGGCGTCGGTGCCGGGCTGGTCGGACTTGAGCGCGATGTTGCCGTCGGCAACGGGCGGGGTCGTCGGGCCGGAGCCTGATCCGCCGCCGCCAGAGGCCACCCCGGCGATCTTCTTCATACTCCCGCCGGTGGACAGCAGCGCGACGATGGTGACGACCACGAGCACCGGTAGCGCGTAGGCACGCCAGCCATGCCGGCGCGCGAAACGCCGCAGGCTCTCGACGAAGGTGGGGTCTTCGGGGCGACCGCCGAAGCGGGCGGCGCTGCGGCGCACCGAGGTGACGTCTGCCGGGACGCGGTCGGAATCCAGGGTTTGCACCGAGCCCTCGTCCGGCCGAGGCGCGGCGTCCTCTGCAAGCGGCACGCTGCCAGGCTGCCACACCCTTGCCGGCCAGCGTGTGAGGCTGCCGTTCGGGTGTCGCGGCGGGGGCTCAGCCCGCGTTGTCCTCGATGAGGGCGAGCAGCGCGCGTGCGGTCGTGGTCGGGTCCTCCATCATCGCGGTGTGCCCGACGTCCTCGAGGTACAGCAGCCGCGCGCCCGGGACCGCGGCGGCGACGTGCGCCGCGAGATCGGGTGCGACGAGCCGGTCGGTGTCACCCCAGATGACCAGGGTCGGCAGCCGAAGCATGCGCAACTGCGACCAGGCCCGCCGGCCGCGGACGAACTGCGAGTGGGCCAGGCCGCGCATCGAGCGCAGGAACGCCTCGTTTGCCCAGCGCACGCCCTCGCGCCCGCGGGCTTCCTCGATCGCCTCGTCGAGGCGGGCCCGCGGGTAGCGCGACCGGTCGGCGAAGCACATGGCGATCGTGGCCTTGACCCGCTGCTCGGCCGGGAAGCCCGCGACCCGTCGCATCGCGACGCCGCCCAGCCCCGGCACCACCAGCAGCGCCATGCGCGGGTCACTGCGCAGCGGGTGGGCGCGCAGCCGGATGTCGGGAACGGCGGGCGAGATGAGGGTCAGCGTGCGCAGCAGGTCGGGTCGCTCGGCCGCGACGACGATCGCGACCGCGCCGCCCATCGAGTTCGCCACCAAGTGGACCGGCCCGCGGCCGGACTGCTCGAGGTAGCCGATCACGGCGTCGGCGTGCGCGCGCAGGGTGTAGTCCTTGTGCGGCGCGGGTCCGGATCGTCCGAAGCCTGGCAGGTCGATCGACTCGACCGCCAGCCGACCCTTGACCAGCCAGGCGAGATCGGTCCAGTTGCTCGCCGACCCGCCGAGGCCGTGAATGAACAAGGCGGGCTCGGCGGCGGGCGAGTCAGCCGGCGTTGCGCGGATGTAGAGGTCCTGGCCGCCGACCGTCACCGTGTGCCCGGGCCACCTGCCAGGGGCCGCGGCCGGCGTAGGCAACACGGCGTCGGACAAGCGGGCTTCGGGGGCCTCCGGTGCGCCGGCGCGCCGCGCTGCCCGAGGGAGGAGATTGACCACGCCGATCCACTCTACGGAGCAGCCCGGCTCACGCCGACTTGCGCGCAGCGGCCTTCTTCGGGGCCGCCTTCTTGGCGGATGCCTTCTTGGCGGGTGCCTTCTTGGCGGGTGCCTTCTTCGCGGCCGCCTTCTTGGCGGGTGCCTTCTTGGCGGGTGCCTTCTTGGCGGGTGCCTTTGTGGCGGGTGCCTTTGTGGCGGGTGCCTTCTTCGTCGGCGCCGAACCCGCCACCTTCGCTCCGTCGGCCTTCTTCGCCGGGGTCGCCTCGCCGCGGCCGCGTTTCGCGGCCTCGACGGACGCGCGCAGCGCCGACATCAGGTCGACGACCGTGCCGGACGTCGGCTGCGCCTCGTCCGGCTCGACGACCTCACGCCCCTCGACCTTGGCGTCGATGACCTCCTGCAGCGCGCCGCGGTAGTCGTCGGTGAAGGCATCCGGGTCGAAGTCGCCCGACATGCTCTCGATGAGCGACTCGGCCATGGCCCGTTCCTGCGGGCGCAGATCCACGGGCTCGTCCAGGGAGGCGAACGTCGGCTCGCGCACCTCGTCGGGCCAGATCATCGTCGCCATCACGATGACGCGTTCGCGCACGCGCAGTGTCGCGAGTTGCTCGCGGTTGCGGATGGCCACCTTCACCACACCGACCTTGCCGCTCTCGGTCAGCGCGTCGCGCAGCAGGACATACGGTTTGACCGCGTTCTTCTCCGGCTCGAGGTAGTAGCTCTTCGCGAAGTAGATGGGGTCGATCTCCTCGGCGGGCACGAACTGGAGCACGTCGACGGTGCGCGCGGTCGGAAGCGGTAGGTCGGCGAAGTCCTCGTCGGTCAGCACGACCACCTCGCCGTCCGGCAACTGGTAGCCCTTGGCGATGTCGCCGTACGCGACCTCTTGACCGTCGGCCTCGGCTACGCGCTTGTAGCGGATGCGCGAGCCGTCGCTGCGGCGCACCTGGTGGAAGCTGACGTCCTTCTCCTCGGTGGCGGTGTAGAGCTTCACACCGATGCTGACCAGCCCGAACGAGACGGTGCCCTTCCAGATCGAGCGCATCGTCGTTCCCCTTCGATCGGCCGCGAACCGCAGGATTCTGTCGGTGGAGATGAGCGTTACCGGGCGACGCTACCCAGAATGGTAGGGGTGCGCCCCATGCTCGCAACGGCTGCGAACACGCTGCCGCGCGGCCCGGGCTGGGCCTTCGAGTTCAAGTGGGACGGCGTCCGGGCTCTGCTCGAGGTCTCGGAGGCCGCGGTCACGCTGCACAGCCGTGCCGGCAACGAGATCACAGCGGCCTATCCGGAACTCGTCGCAGGTGCTGCCGGGTCCGGCGACGTGCTGCTCGACGGCGAGATCGTTGCATTCGTGGACGGCCGCCCGTCGTTCGACGCCCTGCAGACGAGGATGCATGTGCGGGGGGCGGGCGACGCGCGCCGGCTGGCGCACGAGCGTCCCGTCACCTTCATCGCCTTCGACGTCCTGCGCCTGCATGGCGTCGACCTCATGGCGCGGCCGTACGGGGAGCGCCGCGCGACGCTCGAACGGTGGGCAGGCGAGCGACCCGGCTGGACGGTGAGCCCGTCGTTCGACGACGGCCCTGCGACGGAGGCGGCGGCGCGCGAGCACGGCCTCGAGGGTGTCGTCGCCAAACGCATCGACTCCCGCTACCGCGCGGGGCTGCGTACGCCGGAGTGGGTCAAGCTGCGCTTCGAACGAGCCGGCGACTTCGTCGTCGTCGGGTGGGAAGCCGCGCGTGACCGGCCCGGCGAGTTGAGCTCGGTGCTGCTGGGCTGCTACGCAGACGGGGTGTTGACCTACGTGGGCAAAGCGGGCAGTGGTCTCACCACCGCCACGGCGCGGTCGTTGCAGGACGCCCTGACCCCGTGCGGCGCCTGCGCGCTGCCTGAGACACCTCCGGCGAGCCCTGGACGAGTGGTCACCTGGGTCCGGCCGGACGTGGTGGTCGAGGTGGCGTTCGCATCGTGGACGGACGAGCGCAGGCTGCGCCATCCGGTGTTCCGCGCCATCCGGCTCGACAAGGACGCCGACGAGGCGTGCGGCGATGCCTGACGCCGCCCGCGACCAGGTCTCGGTAGAGGTCGAGGGCCGGCAGCTGCCGCTGACCAACCTGGGGAAGGTGCTCTACCCCGAGACCGGGTTCACCAAGGGCGAGGTGATCGACTACTACACCCGCATCGCGCCGGTGCTGCTGCCGCACCTGGCCGGCCGACCGCTCACCATCAAGCGCTACCCGAACGGGGTTGAGGGCCCGTTCTTCTTCGAGAAGAACGCCGCGCGCGGTACGCCGGACTGGGTGCGCACGGTCAACCTCCCCGCGCCCGGGTCGACCAAGAACCGCGAGACGATCGACTACGTGGTCGTCGAGGAGCTGGCGACGCTCGTGCGGCTCGCCAACCTCGCTGCCCTGGAGCTGCACGTTCCGCAATGGCGGATCCCGCACCGGGCACGTACACCGCGCACCGACCTGCTCGTCTTCGACCTCGACCCCGGGCCGCCGGCGACGATCGTCGAGTGCTGCGAGGTGGCGTTGCTGCTGCGGGATGTCCTGCGCGGCGACGGGTTCGACCCGGTGCCGAAGACGTCCGGGTCGAAGGGCATGCAGCTCAGCGCCCCGATCGAGGTCACCGACCAGGAGTGGCCGTCGCTGTACGCGCACGCGGTGGCCCGCCAGCTCGAGGCCGAGCACCCGGATCTGGTGGTGTCGCGCATGACCAAGTCGCTGCGGCCCGGCAAGGTGCTCGTCGACTGGAGCCAGAACAACCCGGCGAAGACCACCGTCGCCGTCTACTCGCTGCGAGCCCGGCCCGAGCCGACGGTCTCGACCCCGGTCACCTGGGACGAGGTCGAGGCACGGACCGACCTGCGGTTCACCGCCCCCGAGGTGCTCGAGCGAGTACAGCGACATGGTGACCTGTTTGCCTCCGTCCTCTCCGAGAAGGCGCGGAACCGGATCACCCAAGCGATGGTTACCCGCTAGTAGACTTCGGCGACCGGTCGCACGACCCGCCGGGAAGGAGGGCCCGGATGTCCAGCGCTCGCACCGAGGGCGAACTCACCCGCGGAGGTCGTCTGCCTCGGTCGGTACGCCGCCGCCAGCTGCTCGCAGCGGCGCAGCAGGTGTTCGTCGCCCACGGCTACCACGCAGCTGCGATGGACGACATCGCCGAGGCGGCCGGGGTGTCCAAGCCGGTGCTGTACCAGCACTTCCCCGGCAAGCTCGAGCTGTACCTGGCCCTGCTCGACACCCAGGCCGAGGCCCTGGCCAAGACCGTGCACGAGGCCCTCGCCGCGACCACCGACAACCGCGAGCGCGTCCACGGCGTGCTGAGCGCGTACTTCGGCTTCGTCGACCGCGACGACGGCGACGGCGCGTTCCGCCTCATCTTCGAGACCGACCTCGGCAACGAGCCCGCGGTCCGCGAGCGCGTCGAGGCGGTGGCCGAGAAGACGATGAAGGCGGTCGCCGACACCGTCGCCAGTGACACCGGGCTGAACCGCGACCAGGCCGAGCTGCTGTCGACAGCCCTGACGGGCGCCGCCCAGGTGGCCGCCCGGTGGTGGCTGGCCAGTGATCGGCCGATGTCGCGTGCGGACGCGATCCGGCTGCTCGAGGCGCTGCTGTGGCGCGGTATCTCGCACTTCCCGCGCCAGGGCGACGGCCACTGAGTCGTTCGCTCAGGGCGGACCGGTTCGGCCCGATGTCCCGCAGCGCAGTGCGTTAGCGTGGAGCCTCTGACGACAACACCGAAGCAGGAGGACCCGCGTGGAGGTCAAGATCGGCGTGTTGCACACGCCGCGCGAGATCGTGCTCGAGAGCGCGCAGACCCCGGCGGAGGTCGAGCAGCTCGTCGGTGACGCGCTCAAGAGCGTCGACGGGCACCTCACGATGGTCGACGAGCGCGGGCGTCGGGTGATCATCCCCGCCAACCTGGTTGCGTACGTCGAGATCGCGCAGGCCGACGTTCGGCGGGTGGGGTTCGCCTCCACCTGATCCGGGTCAGTGCGTGACAGGGTCCGCGAACACGACGATGTTGTCGCGGTAATTGCGGGTCGCGGCGTCGAAGTCGCCACCGCACGTCACGAGGACGAGTTGCTCGGGGCCGTCGGTCGCGAAGATTGCCGACGGCAGGCCTGACTCCTTCGCATAGACCCGCCGCGCCGAGACCCGGTAGCGAAGCGTCGCCGAGGGCTCGGCGACGGTCACGAGGTCGCCGATATGCAGGCCGGGCAACACCGACAGCGCGCCGGCTACGCCCGAGTAGTTCACGTGGCCCACGACCACGACGTGCCCGGACGGACTCCCCGGACGGGCGCCGGCCGACCACCAGCCCACTGTGCCCGGGTCACGCGGGACGTCCATGACCCCGCCCGGCGCGGTGACCGAGACGAGCGGGGCCGAGACGCCGGCGGCTGCGATGGTCAACCTGGTCCCGGGCGGTGGCACCGCCGCCGACTGGCGGCTCGACGGGGCTACCCGGCGGGCGGGCAACGGGGTGGCAGCCGGCAGCGCGCCGACGTCATGCGCCGCCACGGTCGAGCCGCGGGGGCTGGCTGCCCCTGTCGCTGCTAGGGCTGCCAGCGCAGCCGCGCCGCCGAGCAGCACCGCCCCGGCAGCGAGCAGCCCGGCGGCGTGCCGTCGGTTCACCGGCGGCGGATGACCACCGTGCCGGCGCCGAGCAGCCCGGCTCCGGCAACGGCGAGCACCGCAATCTCGAGTATCGGTGCGCCGCCGCCACCGCCGACGTCCGCGCGGCCGGCGGGCACCTGGATCGATCCCGCTGTCGGCGCTTGGACAATCGGCGCCCCGAAGGTCAGCACCCCTGTCGGGGCCGCTGTCGGGGCCGCTGAACCGAAAGCGATGGACGGCGCTGCCGTCGCCGTAGCGGTGTACGGAGTCGCAGTCGCCGGAGCGGTGCTCGGGCGCGCTGACGGCGTTGCGTCCGCGCTCGGTGCCGCGGAAGCACTCTCAGCGACGAAGAGTGCCGCGGGCACCCACGTGGCGGCGACCACGAGAATGCCGACGGTCAGCGGACCGAAGCGGGGTCGGGGAATAGCTGGCAGGGTGCGCACGGTGATGCTCCGTTCAGGCGAGGACGATGTCTCCATCAGCACGCATGCGGCCGCGTCGTTGTTGCAGGTCACCCCGTCGGAGTCGTCCCCAGAGCGTTGCTGGCGGGGAACGACGACGGGTAGGCGCTACCCCACGGCAGATCGCTCAGCCTGACGTGCGGCGGGACCGTCGCGGTGCCACCGAACGGCGGCCCGGCTGTAGTCACCGGCCCGATCGGGGCTGTCGTCGGGGGCGGTGCCGAGGTGGTCGGTGAACCCGGCGTCGGCGGCGGGGAGGACGGTTCGGGCGCGACGGACCGCCCCGTACTCGTGCCGGGGCCGGCAGGCCGCACGGGTTGCGGATGCCCGGGGCTGCGCCCGAGCAGCGCGAATGCGACGACGGCCAGCACGAGCACCACGGCGGCTGCGAGCATCGGCGCCAACCGTGCCGGCCAGTGCTTGCCGCGCTGCGCCGCGAGCGCCCGCAGGTCGGCGCCCGTGACGCGCGGCCGCACGTCGGCGGCCCGGCGCGAGAGCATGTCGCGCAGTTCGTCCTCGAGGTCGTCCGTCCGATCAGCCACGAGAACCTCCCCTCGAGTTCTGGTTGTTCCGCCTCAAGGCAGCCAGCCCACGCGAGACGTGCGCGCGGACGGTCGTCGGGCGGCAATCGAGGATGACGGCGATCTCGTCGTCGTCCAGATCCTCGTAGTAGCGCAGTACAACGGCTGCCCGCTGCTGTGGGGGCAGCACGAGCAGCCGCTGCCACAGCTCCTCGTCACGGGCTTCCGGGATGCCGGCGACGGGGACCTCCGGCAGATCGCCGTCGTCGGCGAGCCGGATGTGCCGGGTGCTCCAGCGCCGCCGCCACGAAATGTGCTCGTTGGTGACGGCCCGGCGGACGTAGGCGCCGATGCTGCCGGTCTGCGCGGACAGCGCGTCCCACCGTGGGTACAGCCGGACCAGCACCTCCTGCACGAGATCCTCGCCCTGCGCCGCTGACCCCGACAGCAGCGTGGCGTAGCGCACGAGCGCGATGTGCGAGTCGCGCACGAACTCGTCGAAGGTGGGCGGCGTCGGGGACACGGGCGACACGGACGAGACGGTCACCGAATGCAGCTCCTGCCGAGCAGAGTCCACGAGCACACCGCGTACACGCATCCGCCCGCACGATCTGTTGCACCTCGCGGCAGGGAATTCGTGGCGAACTCAGTTCTTCAGCCCGAGGGCGGCCATCCGCTCCTCGTGGCGGGCGGTGATCCGCCCGATCAGACCGGCGATGCCGGTGAGGTCGCCGGTGCCGCGCACGAGCAGCTCCATCAGCGAGTCGCGATCGGCGAGGACGTGCTGCGTCTGGCTGATCGCCTCCCCGACCAGGCGGCGGCCCCACAGTGCGAGCCGCCCGGCAAGCGCCGGTTGCTCGGCCACCGCCGTGTGCACCTCGCGCACGGCGAACTCCGCGCGCCCCGCGTCGGTGAGCACCTCGGTGATCAGCTCGCGGGTCGAGGCGTCGACGAAGGCCGCGACCTCGCGGTAGAAGTCGGCCGCCATCCCGTCGCCGACGTAGGCCTTGACCACGCCCTCCAGCCAGGTCGACGGCTCGGTCAGCGAGTGATAGGTCTCGAGCGCGGCGACGAACGGCTCCATCGCCTCGGCCGGGTCGGCTCCGAGGCCGCGCAGCCGCTCGGCGAGGCGCTGGTAGTGGCCCAGCTCGACCGCGGCCATGGCCGACATCTGCGCGCGCCCGTCGAGCGTAGGCGCCATACGGGCGTCGTCGGCCAGCCGGTCGAACGCGCTCAACTCGCCGTACGCGAGGGCGCCGAGCAGGTCCACCAGCGCGTCGGCATCGCCGTCGGAGCGCGCGCCTGCGGCGGCTCCGGCCGGGTCGGCTGCGTTCACGTCCGCAGGGTAGCGGGAGCCGGCCGAGCGATGATCGCTAGACTGACAGAACACAGCAGTACGAATCTGCGCGTTGGCCGCACTCCTCTGGCGCCTCCCTCTCGACTCGGGTCGCAGGCGCCGGTCTCGACAGTCACGAACGAGCACGGACGAGCCGGTCGGCGCACCTCGATCACCGAAGGACGCGCACATGACCGACGACACCATCTCCATCCTGCCCGGCGACGACCCGGAGGTCGCCGTCGTGCCCCTCGTGGCAGCCGCACCGGTGAAGCCCGAGAGCCCGGCGTTCTCCGACTTCGACATCAAGCCCGGGATCGTCGAGGCGCTGGCCGAAGCGGGCATAGTGCGGACGTTCGCGATCCAGGAACTCACCCTGCCCATCGCGCTCGCCGGCAACGACCTGATCGGTCAGGCCCGCACCGGCACCGGCAAGACCCTCGGCTTCGGCGTGCCGCTGCTGAACCGGCTCGATCTGCCGGGCGGTGCGGCCGCGGCACCGCAGGCACTCGTCATCGCCCCGACCCGCGAGCTGGCGGTTCAGGTCTCCGGCGACCTCGCGGCGGCCGGCAAGCGGCTGGGTGCGCGCGTCCTGACGATCTACGGCGGTCGTGCGTACGAGCCACAGGTCGAGGCGCTGCGCAAGGGCATCGACGTCGTCGTCGGCACGCCGGGGCGGCTGCTCGACCTCGCACAGCAGGGACATCTGGTCCTGGGCAACGCACGCATCCTGGTTCTGGACGAGGCCGACGAGATGCTCGACCTGGGCTTCCTGCCGGACATCGAGCGGCTGATGTCGATGGTGCCCGCCCAGCGCCAGACGATGCTGTTCTCCGCGACCATGCCCGGCCCGATCGTGGCTCTGGCTCGGACGTTTCTGAACCAGCCGATCCAGATCCGCGCCGAGGACACCGGGTCGTCCACGCCGAACACCGACCACATCGACCAGTTCGCCTACCGCGCGCACGCGATGGACAAGGTCGAGGTGCTCGCTCGCGTGCTGCAGGCCCGCAACCGCGGGCTCACCCTGATCTTCGTCCGTACCAAGCGCACCGCCGCCAAGGTTGCCGACGACCTCGCCGAGCGCGGCTTCGCGGTGGGGTCCGTGCACGGCGACCTCGGGCAGGGCGCGCGCGAGCAGGCGCTGCGCGCCTTCCGCGGGGGAAAGGTCGACGTGCTCGTGGCGACCGACGTCGCGGCGCGCGGCCTCGACGTCGAGGGCATCACGCACGTCGTCAACTACCAGGCGCCCGAGGACGAGATGATTTACGTGCACCGCATCGGACGCACCGCGCGCGCCGGTGCGTCCGGCACCTCGATCACCCTCGTCGACTGGGACGACATCCCGCGCTGGAAGTTGATCTGCGACAAGCTCGGGCTGCCGCTGCACGAGCCGAGCGAGACCTATTCGACCTCGCCGCACCTGTACCTCGAACTCGACATCCCCACCGAGGCGACCGGGGTCCTGCCCCGGGGCGAGCGCACCCGCGCCGGCCTGGAGGCCGAGGAGATCGAGGACCTCGGCGGCCGGGCTCCGGGCGGCCGCAGCTCGGGGGGACGTGGCGCCACCGGCGCACCCGCAGGCGAGCGGCGCCGGGCGGGCGAGGGTGCCCGCCGAGAGCCCCCCGAGACGGACGAGCGCCGTACGGCCGCGGGCACCCGGCAGCGCCGGCGCACCCGAGGCGGGGCAGGAGGCACCGCGGCCGATGCTGACGGCACCGAGGCCACCGAGGGCACAGCACGCACCGCAGCCATCGGCCGTGCGGGCGCTGCGACCTCCGGCGACAGCAACGCTGCGGCCGGTGCCGAGCGCCCGGGCGGCGACCCAGGTACCCGGCCGCGGCGCCGGCGGCGCCGGGGCGGCTCGGGGCGCGCCAATGCCGGCGACGGGGCGGGCACGGCCGACTCGGCCGGTTCCGCTGCGGACTGATCCGGCCCGATGGGCAAGGATGGCGCAGTGAGCGTCGAGCCGACCGGCACCGCACCGGGCAAGGGCGCCGTGGCAACCGGCCCGCCGCCCCGCACCCCTGCCGAGGTGTCGCGCGAGCGCTACGTGGCGGGACTGCGCCGCGGCCGCATCGGCTACGCCGCGGTGCTCGCCGCCGTCGTGGTCGCCACGCTGATCGTGGTGAAGGTCGCGTACTCGAGCGGCGAGATCTCACACGCAACGCTGCGGACGGTGGCGCATCCGCCGGCGGCGGCGCCGCTGCAAACCATCTCGCCGGTTCCCGTCCAGGCCTGGAGCAGTGCCGATGCCGCGGCGATCGGGACTCCGGTCTGGGGCGGGACGGTCGTCACCTGGTCGGATCACACGGTGCGCGGACGCGACGCCTCGACCGGCGCGGTGACGTGGTCCTACACGCGCACCGACCGCACCGTCTGCCAGGCGATCCAGGACCAGGGCGTGACGATCGCGGTGTTCCGGCTCAACGGCAACTGCGACGAGCTCACCGCCGTGGACTCCCAGACCGGGCAGCGCCGATGGACCCGCACGCTCGACAAGGACGGCAACCCCGTCAACGGCGAGCCGACCTATTCGGTCGGGGCGTTCACCGTGCTGGTGACGACGCCCGACGTGATCTACGCCCTCGACCCGGGCGGCGGCCTGGACCGTTGGACGTACGCGCCGCCGAGCTGCCGCATCGCCAGTGCGGTGCTGGGCAGCGAAGGCGCGCTCATCAGCCAGACGTGCACCCCGCAGACCGCCTGCACCGGCCTGAAGTTCTGTGGCGCCGGCCCCCAGCTGCTGCTGCGCGACGCGACCGCTGGCCGCTCGGACGAGGACAAGGACAAGGCCAACCCGGACCAGATCAAGTGGGACCTGCTCGGCAACACCTCGGTTCCGGTCTCGGCCGACCAGCTGATCTCGGCCGCCGATCCTCGGACCAACCAGCTGCAGGTCCTCGACAAGACGAAGGGGTCCGCGCTCGGAATGCTCCAGCTCGCCGGTTCGGCGCCCACGCCGGCGGCGATCAGCCGGCTGGCCACGACCCGCGCGGAACTGATCTGGGTGGGTGGCGTCGCGTACTCGGTCGAGCTCACCGGCGCCGACCTGTTCTGGCGGACCGTGGCGATCGGCCCCCCCACCGCGACCGCGAAGGGCGGCGACGCGTCCGCGCCCGTCGATCTGAACGACGCGGTGCTGCTCGTGCCGACGCAGCAGGGCGTCGATGCCGTGAACGGCGGAACCGGAACGCCCAGCGCACAGTATCCGGTGCCGTCGCCACGCCCAGGCAGCAGCGCCTACCCGTACGGCTCGGGCTTCGTGGTTGCCGGCCCCGGCTCGCCCACCGTCGTCTACCGGTGAGCCGCACCGGCCAGCTCGCGCCGCACTCGGCGCGAGTGATCACCCTCGAGCTGCCGTCCGGACCCCTTGCGGCGCTGCGGGCGGCGCCGGCCGGCGGACCGGCGGTGGCCGACGCCCTGCTGGTACCCGGCTACACCGGCAGCAAGGAGGATTTCGTCCCCGTGCTCGACCGGCTCGCCGGAGCGGGCCTGCGCGTCACCGCGGTCGACCTGCCGGGCCAGTTCGAGTCGCCCGGACCCGACGACCCGGCCGCGTACACGCCGGCGCAGCTCGCGACGTGCCTGCTGCAGGCGGTGGCCGAGCTGGACGGGCCGGTGCACCTCGTGGGCCACTCATTCGGCGGGCTGGTGGCCCGGGCCGCGGTCATCGCCCAGCCGCGCGCCGTGGTCGACCTCGTGCTGATGAGTTCCGGGCCGGCGGCCATCGGCGGCGTGCGCCGCGAGCGCCTCGAAGACCTCGCCCCGGCCCTGCCGGTCGTGGGGCTGACCGGCATCTGGGCGGCGCTGCAGGCCGGTTACGCGAGCGAGCCCGGTTACGTGGCACCCGGGCCCGGGCTCGAGGCCTTCCTCGAGAAGCGGTTCCTTGCCGGGAATCCGGCGATGCTCATGGGCATGGGCGACGCCCTGCGCGCCGAACCCGACCGGGTCGCCGAACTGCGCGCGGCCGGAGTGCGCACGCTCGTCCTGCACGGCGCGAACGACGACGCCTGGTTGCCTGACGTCCAGCGCGACATGGCACACCGGCTCGGTGCCGAGTACGCCGTCGTCCCCGGCGCCGCCCACTCCCCCGCGGCTGAGAACCCCGACGAGACGGTACGAGCGCTGGTCGAGTTCTGGCGGGCATCCTGAACCGGTGAGCGAACCCGACCTCGGCTACTACGGTCCCGATAGCGTGACGTGGCGCATCCACCGCGATGCGACGTCACTGGTCGGCGGCCTGCGCGCGTTGCTGCTGCAGGCGCTGCACCCCGAGGCGATGGCCTTGCTGTACGCGCGCTCTGACTTCCAGGCCGACCCGTGGCCGCGGCTGCAGCGCACGGTGCAGTTCGTCGCGACGCTCAGCTTCGGGACGACCGCGGCTGCCGATGCCGCGGCCGCGCGGGTGCGCCACGTCCACGAAGTGCTCGGCATCGCCGACCCCCACCACCTCGCCTGGGTGCACGCCTGCGAGGTGGACTCCTTCCTCGCGGCCGCCCGCGCCGCCGGCATCAGGTTGCGCCGCGGCGAGGCCGATCGCTACCTCGCCGAACAGGTTCGCTCGGCGACGATCGTGGGGGTGCCGGAGGAACTCGCCCCGCGCGACACCGCCGAGCTCGCTGCGTACTTCGCGGCCGTCCGCCCACGGCTGCGAGCGACGCCCGAGGCGCGGGAGGCCGCTCGCCTCGTCGTCGCGCCGCCCATGCCGGTGCCCGGTCGCTTGGTGCTGCCGGCGCGTGCCGGCTGGACAACGGTCTCGACGTTGGCCGTCGGGCTGCTGCCGCCGTGGGCACGCCGCATGTACCGGCTGCCGCCGGCACCCGGTGCGGGGCTCGCCACAGCTGCCGGCATGCGCACGCTGCGGGCAGCGGTACGCGCGCTGCCCGAGCGCTACCGCGAAGGTCCGGCCTATCGCGACGCCAAGCGTCGCGCCGCCGCGACCGGCTGAGCGCTCAGAGATCGGCCAGCCCGGCCCAGCGCTCGATCTCGGACGATGCAGCACGCCCCTCCGGGCAGTGGACCCGGAAGTCGCACCACGAGCAGGCCGGGGACGGCACGGGCGGGAAGACCTCGTCGGCGGCGGCTCCGGACTGCAGCGTGTCGGTGGCGGTGACGATGTCCTGCACGGTCGCCTCGGCGCGTGCGACGTGCCGGGCGAGCGATTCGTCGGTGTGCTCGAACGCCGCGACCGTGCCGGTGGGCAGGTGGTGCAGCTCGACCCTGCGGCACGCGCGACGCAGCGTGCGCCGCGCCGCGAGCACGTAGAGCGCGAGTGCCTGCGAACCGCGCGCGTCGTCGTCGGTGCACTCGCGGCGACCGGTCTTGTAGTCGACCACCACGAGTTCGTCACCGCGGTCGTCAATGCGATCGACCCGTCCGTTGACCACCAGCGAGCCGGTCTTCGTCGAGACGGTGCGCTCGACGCCGATGGGCTCATCATCGGGGTCGAGCCACGCGGCGGCGTAGCGGCCCACCCACTCCTGGGCAACGGCACGCCAGCGTGCCGACTGCCCGTCGTCGCGAAAGCCGGCCGGTTCCCAGTTGCGCTCGACGAGCAGCGCGACGGCCTCGGGGGTACGCCGGTGCCGCGGGAGCCCCCACCACCGGGCGAGGGCCAGGTGGACGACCGCGCCCACGGTGTTGTGCGCCCACGGCGCCCCCTTCGCCGGCGTCGGCCGGTCGAGGTACTGCATGCGATAGCGCCGCGGGCAGTCGAACGCGGCCAGCCGCGACGGGGTGCAGGTGAACAGTCGCCGCGGCATCTGCGTGAGCGTGAGCTGCTCGGGTCTCGCGGCGGTCACCCGACGACGCTAACCGCCCGCACCGACCGAACGGGGTTACGACGCGACCGGTGTGCGCGCCGCCGGGATCTCGAGGAGTCGCGCGAGCGCCTCCGGGGAGGTGGTGCACGCGCCGAGGACGGTGGGCTTGTTGGTCCCGTGATAGTCCGAGGAGCCCAGCGGGACGAGCCCGAGCCGCCTCGCGAGCCGGGCCGCATCGGCCCGGTCGTCCGGGCCGTGGTCGGGGTGGTCGACCTCGATGCCCACGAGGCCGGCGTCGGTCATCGCCGCGACGACGGCGTCGTCCACGACCGGGCCGCGCCGGCGGGCGAACGGGTGAGCGAACACCGGCAGCCCGCGGGCGGCGCGGATCATCCGAACCGCGTCGAGCACCGGGGTGTCCTGCTTCGGAACGAAGTACTTGTGCCGCGACGACAGCAGCTCGGCGAACGCGGTCGAGACGTCCGGCACCGCACCGGCCGCGACGAGGGCACGGCCGATGTGCGGGCGGCCGACCGAACCGCCCGCGGCCAGATCGACCACCTGCGGCCAGCTCACCGCGTACCCGTCCGCGGCCAGGTTCTCGACGATGCGCCGCGCCCGCGCGAGGCGGCTCTCGCGCAAGCGCAGCCGCTCGGCACGCAGCGCACCGGCATCCGGATCGAACAGGTAACCCAGTACGTGCAGGCTGATCCGCCGGCCGTCAGCCGTCCGCTGGTAGCAGGAGAACTCGGCGCCTGGGACGACGGTGAGACCGCTCGGGCGCGCCGCGAGGGCCGGCTCCCAACCGGCCGTCGTGTCGTGGTCGGTGATCGCGACGACGTCGAGCTGCGCGGCGGCGGCGGCCGCCATCAGTTCGGCAGGCGTGTCGGTGCCGTCCGAAGCGGTCGTGTGGGTGTGCAGGTCGATGCGCACCCGGCCGACAGTACGGAGGTGCTCAGCTCGTGGTGACCCTGCCGCCGTCGATGACGAAGTCCGCGCCGGTGTTCCATGCCCTCACCCCGTCAGTGCGGGCGGCGGGGCCGCCTGTCCAGGACCGGCAATGGGGCCGTGATCGAGCTCTCAGGGGCGTCGTCGGGATCCAGGTCCGCCGCCGTGCCGAACACCACGTTGCGGATCTGCAGGTAGAACCGGTGCGGGTGGGCGACGAAATGCAGCTCTCGCACATCCGGGTGCGGCCCGGGTGCCTCGAGCTGGATCGTGCCGTAGTCGAGCAGCTTGCCGAGCACGGTCTGCTCGACGACCGCGCCGGAGATGCGGTCGAGACGCAGGGACGCCTCGGTCGTGGTCGTCTCGGGGATGCCGTGCAGCCGCACGATGCGCCGCCGGGTCAGGATGACCCGCTCGGACCGCCAGGTGCGCCAGCGCAGGTACCCCCCTGCACACAGCAGCAGGATCAGGAACAGCAGCGTCGGGTTGGGCGCGAACACCGCAATCACGGCCATCACCAGGACGGCGACGGTGAGCAGCTTGGACGGTTTGCGGAAGAGCACCACCCAGTGCCGCCGGGCGATCGCCAGCACAGGCAGTTCGGACGGCAGCAGGGCCGGCATGGGGGACGCCGCTATTGAGCGAGCTTGTCGACGAAGTGGCCCAGCCCGTGTGCGACGTTCACCGCTCCGTCCCAGCCGCCGTGGACCATGTTCGCGGCATTGTCGGGCGAGGTCATGACGTAAAAGACGAGGAAGATCACTATGACGCCGAGCAGGACGGGCTTCATGGTTGCTCCCCTCGTCGGTTCATGGGCATGGCGCAGCGGACAACTGGGACCATTTCTAACGGGCGGGGGCCGATCTTCCCGGTTGCCGCGCCGAGACATACCGATACGTACAGGGAGCTGACATCGAATGGCCCAGCCGTGCGCAGGCGGGATCGTCCTCGACGAGCGCCGGCGGCTGCTGCTGATCCGGCGCGGTCGCGAGCCCGGCCTGGGCCGGTGGTCGGTGCCGGGCGGGCGATGCCTCGACGGCGAACCGCCCGCCACTGCGTGCGTACGCGAGGTCGCCGAGGAGACCGGTCTCACCGTGACCGTCGTCCGGCCCGTCGGCCGGGTCGAGCGCGACGGCCCGGATGGTGTCGTCTACGACATCACCGACTACCTCTGCACGCTCAACGGCGGTGAGCTGCGGGCCGGCGACGACGCCACCGAGGCCCGCTGGGTGACCCGCGCACACCTGGACGAACTCGAGCTGGTGCCCGAGCTCGTCGAGTGCCTGACGCTGTGGGACGTGCTGCCGGACTAGCTGTCGTGACCCGACAACTAGCCGCGCGGGATCGGCTCCGGGCGGCCGGGCTGCTCGCCGCCGCGCGCGTCGATGTACTCCCTGGTCGGCACCATCACCTTGCGCCGGAAGGTGCACACGATCGTGCCGTCCTGCTTGTAGCCGATCGTCTCGACGTAGACGACACCTCGGTCGGACTTCGACTTCGACGGCGTCTTGTCCAGCACGGTGGTCTCGCCGTAGATCGTGTCTCCGTGGAACGTCGGGGCCACATGCCGCAGCGACTCGATCTCGAGGTTGGCGATCGCCTTGCCGCTGACGTCCGGCACGGACATGCCGAGCAGTAGCGAGTAGATGTAGTTGCCGACGACGACGTTCTTGCCGAAGTCTGTCGTCTTCTCGGCGTAGTTGACGTCCATGTGCAGCGGATGGTGGTTCATCGTGAGCAGACAGAACAGGTGGTCGTCGTACTCGGTCACCGTCTTGCCCGGCCAGTGCTTGTAGACCGCGCCGACCTCGAACTCCTCGTAGTACCTGCCGAACTGCACGTCGCACTCCCTCGAGAATGGTGTGTTGCCTGTGGTCGAGTCTTTCAGTCCAGCGGGACGGCCCCCCGTGCCAGGTCCAGCAGATCGGTGCCGTGCTGCGTCCAGCGCTCGCGCAGCTGCGGCGTGCCGTGCACGCGGGACCACGCGAGTTCGGTCGACGTCGCGGGCAGCGCCTGATGGATGCGCACTGCGCCCTCGGGCGTCTCGATGCCGGCTATCGCCGACGCGGCGATCACCGCGCCGGTGCACCGGGACCCCGCCGCGAGCGGCTGCCCCGTGTCGACCGTCATATCGGGTAGGTAGACGACCCCCTCGACCGCCGGCGCCGCGGCGAGCACGGCCAGCGTCCGCCACGCGTCGGCGAACCGGTCGTCGGCACGCACGTGCAGCATCAGCTCGGCGCGCGGGCCCTGCGCGCTCACCACGGTGTCGCTCGCTGCCGTCATCGGCTGCCGGGACATCCCGAGGCTGAGGTAGGCCCACTCGCCCGGGATCGGCTCGAAGCGCAGGACCTCGATCGGCTCGACGCCCAGAAAGGTGACCGACGCCCGCACCGGCGGCTGGCCGAAGTGCTCGCGCAGTGCCGCCTGCACGAGGTCGAGCACACCCGGGGACGTCACGAGCGAACCGTAACGACCGCCACCACCGGCTCGTTTCGCCACTCGCCGTTGTGCGACGCGGGTAACTGCGGTCGCCCTGGTCCTGGCAAGTCAGGTCGGCTCCCGTTTCTGGGCACGCCGAGCCGACGCCACGCCCCCTGCTGCTGAGTTCAGATGAAGGTCGAGAGTCGAGCGCGGAAGGGGTCTTGATGACGCAGACGACGAATGACCGCAGCACGTGGGCGACCGAACTCGATCAACTCACCGACCGGCATGAGGGGGACCTGGTCGTCATCGAGGTGCTGGATCAGACGTTCGGGGACGGCGAGCAAGCCGAGCGCGTTCCGTTCGTGTACGCCACCTACGACCCCAAGGACGACGTCGTCATCGTGGCAGTGGGCGGCCGATCCGGGCGGTTCCCTGTCGCGCTGCGGCACACCATCGAGGACCCGGTCGAGCTCGACGTCGACGAGAATGCGATCCGCGTGGTGTCCGACGACGGCACCACCACGATCATGAGCTTCGTCTCCGAGCCGTCCTGAGCCGCCCGCGTCGAGCGGCCTTGACGCGGCCGATGTATCAGGTACAGACAGGCGGAGCTGGTCATGGATTACGAGCAGTTCGTTCTCTCCGTGGAGGACGCGGTCGGGCCGGACGACGCGCCGGTGACCCTGCGCACGCTGGCCGACCGGCTGTCGGGCGCGCAGGTCCGTGCGGGGCCGGTCCGCCTGGCACGGGACCCGGTGCCGACACCGCCGCCGGCCGGCCCGGTCATGCACATCGACGTCGACGAATACCGGCCGCTCGTCGGTGAGCGCAGGCATCCGAACTCCGCCTACCGCAGCGCCGAGGTCCTCGTCGACACCCTGTTGGACGTCCTGGGGCCCGAGGTCTTCGAGCGCCGGGCCGCTCAGTTAGGGGATCCGGAGGCCGCTGTGCCGCAACCACCCGTGGAGTCGGCGCTGCCGCTGAGCGTCTACTTCAGCCGTGTCGCCCCGCCCGCGCACGTCGTCGATGACGTGGCGCGCCGGTTCGCCGATGCCGTTCTCGAGACGCTGGCCGAGCGGATCAGCCCGGTGGCGGTCGACGGTCTCGTCGAACCGCTCCCCTCCGAGTTACAGCCCGTCCTGAGGCACGCGACGCACATCTACCCCGGTACCGGCAAGCACACCAGGCTGCAGCGGCTGCTGGACCACGTCGCCGAACGGGACGACACGTGTCCCGCCCTCGAGCCGCAACCGGCCCGGCCGGTGCTCGCCGTGCGGCCCGCCGCATTCTCGGAGGCCGAGCTGCTGCACCTCGCCCGGTCGCTCGCGCTCCGGATGCCGTCGGGCTACACGGTGAGGCGGGAAAACCTCTAGGCCCGGCACGATCCCCTCACCGCGGTTGCCGAAGCGGGGGCATCGGTCCGTCGTCAGGGGCGCCTGCCCACCGGCGCAGACCCTCGACATCGATGCCGTACGGCGTCGAATGGAGGTAGGGCCCCAAGCCTGCCGACGCACGACTGAGGAGCCGCTCGGCGCCGACCGCGTTGCCGCGCAGCCGGTGCGTGACGCCGACGGCGAGCTGAGCCAGCGCCTTCCACAGCCCTACGTCGGCGGACGGGCCGGACTTCCACGCGTCCTCGAACACCTCGTGGGCGTGGAACGGCTGCTCGGCGTCCAACAGGCGCTGCGCCTCCTCGAGCGTCTGCTCCGGGGTGCGCGACACGCCCTCGGGCTGCCGGGGCACGCCGGGCGACCCGTACGGCAGCGGCCGGCCGAGCTCGTCACGCGGCCGCGCGCTGCGAGGGCGGCCACCGGCATCGCGGTCGCGGTCGCGGTCCATCGGGCCAGTCTGCACCGGCGAACGTCCGGCTACTGATCGTGACGGGCAGGTCACCGCTTGGGCGAGCGCACGACGATCACCGGGCAGGGAGCGTGCCGGACCACGATCTGCGAGGTGTGGCCGAGCAGCACATCGCCCAACGCGGAGTGGCCGTGCGCGCCCACCACGAGGGCTTGTGCGTCTTTCTCGGTAGCCAGCCGGACGAGCGTGTCGCCAACTGTGATGTCGTCGGCCACGGCGAGGCCCTCCGCGGCGAACCCCAATCCGCGGGCCAGCTCACTACCGCGCTCGGCCAGCCGTTGGGCGCGTTCGTAGAGCGCCTGGTCGGTCTCCATCGCCCCGCGGAAGTCCAGCGGCGCCGGCACGAAGCCGAGCGTCGCGGTGGGCAGCATCGCGGTCTCGAAGGCCGCACCGGCCTCCCACACCGTCACGACAAGGGCAGCCCGTGGAGCCAGCAGCTCCGCGGCGCGGTGCACCGCGAGGTCCGCGGAGTCGGAACCGTCGTACCCGATGACCACCGGACCAGTCGCCACGAGCGCGACGCTACGCCCGTCCACCCAGGGAGACGAGGCAGCTCATGACCAACATCGGCTCGACCCTCGTCCTGGCAACGTCGCTGCGGTTGACCGGAGGCCTGCACGACAGCATGCGGACGCAGGCGACGCTCGGGGCCGCGCTCGGGGCCGCGCTCGGGGCCGCGCTCGGTGACTGGCCGCTGATGGTCGCCAGGGGCTCGGATCGCAGCGTTCGCGCCGCCACTCCAAGTGCAACCGGACGCTGACGTTACTGCCTGACGTCGTCACCGCCGTCGTCACCGGCCTCGTCACCGGCCTCGTCACCGGAACGACGCGGCGATCTGCTGCTCGACTTCGGCGTACGTGCTGCCCGCACGCGAGAGCAGGTGGCCGATGCCGTCGAGCGCGTCTGAGAGACCGCGGGCATGCTGGTCGAACTGCTCGTAGAGCGTGGTGAACTGCGCCGCTGCCGCGCCGGACCACTCCGCACCGAACAGCGGCGACAGCTGCCCGTGCAGGCTCTGATGCTCCGCGCGTACCTCCGCGGACGCCCGCGCGACCGCGCCGCTCAGCGTGCTGAGCTGTTCCGGAGTGACCCTGAGTCCTGACATCGGCAGTCCTTCCCTCGACCGGACGCAGCGTGCCGCTGCGGACGACCCGGCCGTGACGACGCTAAGTGGGCAGCCGCGCACCCATCGTCGGCTCGGACCCGCTGTGGATAGCGCCCCGACCCATCCACAACCCAGCGCGTGCGCATGATGGTCGGTGAGCCTCCCGGCACGCTCGAGGGGTGCGCATAGACCTGACCGTTGCCACCGCCGAGGGCGACGTCGACGTCGCCGTCGCGGCGTCCGGAGGCACGACGCTGCGCCAAGTGCGGCGGGCGCTCGAGCACGTCGCCGGCCTCCCACCCGGCAGCGATCTCGGGCGCGATGGCGATTGCGTGCTGGGCCGCGACATCCGCAATGGCGCCCGCCTGGCCCCGCGCGCGGGCGCGGGGGTCGGTCCTACACCGCTGCTGCGCGTGCTCGTCGTCGGCGGGACCGACTCCGGGGCGGCCGCGGAACTGCCCGCGGGCGGGCTCGTCGTCGGCAGATCGCCGCACTGTGCACTGCCGGTGACCGACGAGAAGGTCTCGCGCCGCCACCTGCAGATCGATGCGCACGACTCCGGGGTCTACATCCGCGACCTCGGCACGACCAACGGCACGACCGTCGAAGGCGACCCACTCGGCAGCAGCGCTCGCCGATGGCTTCCCGGCGAGTACGTGCGCCTCGGCGACTCCGTGCTCGCCCTCGCGGCCTCCGAGGTCGACACCGCGGCGAACATCTCGGACGCGCCCAACGGAAGACTCGTGGTCAGCCGCGCGCCCCGCAGGTCGCCAGTGGACCTCGTGCGCGTCATCGAATTCCCTACCCAACTGTCGACCTCTGCGACGAGACACGCACAGTGGTTCGCCGTCGGCGTGTCGCTCGTCGCGGCGGTGGCGATCGCCGGCGTCCTGCACAGCGCGCAGTACCTGGCGTTCATGCTGATCGCGCCACTGGTCGCGCTGGCTACCGCCGTCGGAGACTGGGTCCAGCGGCGACGGCAGCGCCGGCGCGGCGACAAGGCGCACGGGTTGCGACTGGCAGCGGCGCAGGACGCTGTCCGACGGACGCTGCGCGCCGAGGCCTCCGCCCTGCGAGACTCGGCACCCGACGCAGCCACCCTGGCGATGCGGGTCCGGGCCCGGGACGCACGCATCTGGGAGCGGTCCGCGACCGACCCCGACGCGCTGGTGGTCCGGCTCGGGCTCGCCGACCTTGCCTCAGGCAGCCACGTCCGCGAGGACGGGCGGGAACGGGTGGCGGGCACGATCGGACTCGCACCGGTCAGCGTCGACCTGCGCGTCGGTCCGATCGGCATAACCGGGCCTACCGCCCTGGCCCGACGGCTGGCTCGATGGGTGGTGGCGCAGTTGGCGATCCTGCACTCCCCGGACGACGTCGAGCTGGTGCTGCTCCTGTCCGAGGAGGCCGAGGCCGACTGGCGCTGGACGCGCTGGCTTCCCCACGTGCATCGGCGACCAGCGCTCGATCCGCTCGAGCAGGCAGCCGTACTCGCGGCGCTTCGGCAGCGCTGCAATCCGCCGCTCGCGGCGTCCGTCGCACGGCCCGGGCCTTGGCTGGTGGTCGTCTGCGACGGTGCCGGAAGCGTCCTCGCCGGCTTGGCGGAGGGGTTCGGACCCGGCGCCCCGCTCACTGCCGTCTGTATCGAGCGCACCGTCAACCGGCTGCCAGCTGCCTGCCGCACTCTGGTCCACCCGGCCGACGACGGCCCGAGCCGGATCGAGGTCCGCTCCGCATGCGACCTCGTCGAATCGGCACTGACCGATGCCCTCAGCGAGTCGCTCGCGGACGAGATCGCACGCAACCTCGCGCCGCTGGTGGCAGCCGGGTCGACAGCCAGCGCCGTCCCGGCGCGGTGCCGACTGACTGACGTGCTGGGCATCGGGCCGATCTCACCTGCCGCCGTGTTGGCCCGGTGGCGCCGCGCCGACAACGGAGCGGCAGCGGCGGTCGGCGTGGGTGTAGGGGGGCCTGCCGTCCTCGACCTGCCCAGGGACGGACCGCACGCGCTCATCGCCGGGACGACCGGCTCGGGCAAGTCCGAACTCGTGAAGGCATGGGTGCTGGCGCTCGCGGCGGGCTACCCGCCGAGCTCGGTGTCCTTCGTGCTCGTCGACTACAAGGGCGGCGCCGCCTTCGCCGAGTGCGCCGGGCTGCCACACGTCGCCGGCGTCGTGACCGACCTCGATGCCAGCCTGACCCGCCGCGCGCTGGCCTCCCTGCACGCCGAACTCACTCGACGGGAACGCCTCCTGGCAACGGTCGGCGCAGCCGATCTGCCGTCGTACCGCCTCATCGCGGGAATCGAACCACTGGCGCGGCTCGTCATCGTCGTGGACGAGTTCGCGACGCTGGTCGACGAGCTGCCCGGGTTCGTCGACGAGCTCGTCGGCGTTGCCCGTCGCGGCCGCTCGCTGGGGTTGCATCTCGTGCTGGCGACGCAACGCCCCGCCGGCGTGCTCTCACCCGAGATCAGAGCGAACACCTCGCTACGCATCGCGCTGCGCACGAGTGAGGCCGCCGACTCCCTCGACGTCATAGGCTCACCAGAGGCGGCCGAGATCCCGCCGGCGAACCCGGGTCGCGCCGTCGTCCGCACCGCCGAGCGACGCCAGACCGTCCAGGTGGCTCAGGTCGGACTGCCGATCAGTCACGCAGATCCGAGCGTGCCGACTGTCGAGCTGCTCGACAGGTGGCGAAGCGTCCCCGGTGCTGTCCCCAGCGCGGCCGGCGGCACCGGCCGGGACGGCACCGATCCGCCAGAGCTGACCGAGCTCGCGGCGCTGCGCGATGCGATCCGCGTGGCCGCGGCCGAGTCCGGAGTGCCGCCTGCGCGGGCGCCATGGCAGCAGCCGCTACCTGCGTTGGTCCTGGCCGACGAACTCCCGGCGACGGCCGATCGCGCGGTCGTCAGCATCGGGGTCGAGGACCTGCCAGCTCGCCAGGAACAACGACCGGTGCTGCTCGACCTTGCGCGCGGCGGCACCGTCCTGCTCGCCGGCACGGCTGGATCCGGGCGCACTACCGCGCTGACGGCTGCGACCGTTCTGGCAGCCGGGTCGCTCGATCCGGGCGACCTTGCCGTCTACGTGATCGACTGGGCCGGCGGCGGCCTCAGTGAGCTCGGCGCGCTTCCACACTGCGCGACGACAGTGACGCCGGACGGCGCCGACCTGCTTGCGACCCTCATCGAGCGACTGCGCGCCGACGTCGACCGGCGACGGTCGGTGCTGAGCGGTTGCCGCGCTCCCTCCGTCCGCGAGGCGCGTGACGCCGGCCGGGCGTTCCCCCTCGCGCTGGTCGTGATCGACGGGTGGGACGCGCTCGTCGCGGCGTCCGAGCATGGCGACGCCGGCCGTTCGGCTCGGAATCTGCTCGAGCTGATGCGCTCCGCGTCAGCCGTCGGGGTGACCGTTCTGGCTGCAGGCACGGCGACCACGCTCGCTACGCGCCTAGCCGGGACGGCGGCCGAAGTGTTCGTATTGCGGCTGAGCGATCAGGCCGAGTACGCCCGGGCGGGGGTCGCGACGGCCGCAATGCCGGCGGATGCGCCGCCGGGGCGAGCGATCCGGGCAGCGTCCGGCACCGAGGTCCAGTTCGCATGCCTCGACGACCGGCCCGCGCCGGAGGCCGTGCGGGCGCGGGTCGCGGCGCTCCGTAGCGCCCACCGGCCAAGCCCGGCGCACCGACCGGCGCCGCTGCTCGCCCCGATCGCGCTGCGGCCGCTGCCCGCACGTGTCGATGCCGCAAGCCTTCCTACGCGCGAAGGCCTCGCGGTGCTGGGAGTGGGGGGCGATGGCGCCGGTCCGCTGGCCGTCGACCTGTTCGCCGGCGCGCGACGCATGCTGGTGGCTGGACCGCCCCGGTCCGGGCGTACCACCGTGTTGCGGCTACTGGTCGAGCATTATCAGCGCGCGGGTGTCCGGGCGGTGATCGCAGCTCCGGCCCGCTCGCCCCTCGCACAGCTCGCCCGGTCCCTCGAACTCCCCTTGTCCGAGCCGAACAGCGAACTCCCGTCCGGGCCGATCGAGCTGCTCGTCATCGACGACGGCGAGGCCTTCACCGACACCACGGCCGGGGCGCTGATCACCGACCTGCTGCGGTCGGCGCCGGC
>JAVHVN010000036.1:0-5150 GCA_032160545.1 Pseudonocardiales bacterium
GGACGTAACGCGGGTACACCGTGAGCCGTTCGACGAGCTGGAAGCCGTTCGCCTCGGACTGCGCCGCCAGCTCCTCGATCTGCGGCCACGGGCGCTCGGGGTTGACGTGGTCGGGCGTCAGCGGCGACACGCCGCCCCAGTCGTCGATGCCGGCGCGCAGCAGCAGGCCGTACTCGTCGCCGATGAGGTTCGGGGGCGCCTGGATGCGGGCCGACGGCCCGAGGACGAGCCGCGTCACCGCGATCGTCGCGGCCAGCTCGTCGATCTCGGCGTCGGGCATCCGGGCCATCGCGGTGTCGGGCTTGGCGCGGAAGTTCTGGACGATCACTTCCTGCACGGCGTCGTACGCGCGGGCCACCCGGCGAATCGCGAAGATCGACTCGACGCGGTCGGCGAGCGTCTCGCCGATGCCGATCAGGATGCCCGTCGTGAACGGGACGTTCGAACGACCGGCGTCCTCGAGCACGCGCAGCCGGACGGCCGGGTCCTTGTCCGGCGAGCCGAAGTGCGCGCCGTGCGGATCCTCGAACAACCGACGCGAGGTCGTCTCGAGCATCATGCCCATCGAGGGCGCCACCGGCTTGAGCCGCTGAAAGTCCCCCCACGACAGGACGCCGGGGTTCAGGTGCGGCAGCAGGCCGGTCTTCTCGAGCACCAGGATCGCCATCGCCCGCACGTAGGCGAGCGTGTCGTCGTAACCGTGCGCGTCGAGCCATTCGCGGGCTGCCGGCCAGCGGTCCTCGGGGCGGTCACCGAGGGTGAACAACGCCTCCTTGCAGCCCATCGCGGCACCCTGCTCGGCGATGGCGAGTACCTGGTCGGGCGAGAGGAACGGCGCCTCGACCCGGTTCGGCGTCGTCGCGAAGGTGCAGTAGTGACAGCGGTCCCGGCACAGCCTGGTCAGCGGGATGAACACCTTGCGGCTGTAGGTGACGACGCCCGGCCGGCCTGCTGCGGCCAGGCCCGAGTCGCGCACCCGGGCGGCGGAGAGCAACAGGTCCTCGAGGTCGGCGCCGCGCGCAGCGAGCAGGATCTCTGCCTCGGTCTGGTCGAGCGTCACGCCATCGCGCGCTCGGCGCAGTGCTCTGCGCAGTCCGCTGCTCCGCTCCCCCACGACCGTCACAAGCTACGCAGCCGCGGAAGTATTTCCGCGCCGTAGAGCCGCAGGAATTTCTCCTGGTCGGGGCCGGGCGCGTGGAACACGAGATGGTTGAAGCCCAGGTCGAGGTAGGTCTTGATCTTCTCGACGTGCTCGTCAGGATCGGTCGAGACGATGAATCGCTTCGCGGTCTGCTCGACGCTCAGCTCGTCGGCGAGTCGCTGCATCTCGACCGGGTCCTCGACGCCTTGCTTCTGCTCGCCGGTGAGGCCGAGCGCCCCCCAGAATTGCGTCGCTCGCATCGCCTCATCGCGGTCGTGGTCGAAGCTGACCTTGACCTCGATCATCATCTCGAGGTCGTCGATGGACCGGTCCGCCTTCTCGGCGCCTTCGCGCACCGCGGGCAGCAGCGTTTCGGTGTAGAGCTCGGGCGCCTTGCCCGACGTCGTGATGTAGCCGTCGCCGACCCGGCCCGCATAGCGGGTGGCGGCCGGCCCCGAGCCGGCGAGCCAGATCGGGACCGGGTGCTCGGGACGGTCGTAGATCGTCGCCTTCTCGGTGCGGTAGTACTCGCCCTCGAACGTGACCCGCTCCTCGCTCCACAGCCGGCGGATGAGCGCCACCGCCTCGCGGAAGCGCGCGAAGCGCTCCTTGCCGTCTGGCCACTCGATGCCCAGCGGCACCTCGTTCATCGACTCGCCGGTACCCATGCCCAGGACGACCCGGTCAGGGAAGAGGCAGCCCATCGTGGCGAAGGCCTGAGCGACGATCGCGGGGTGGTAGCGGAACGTCGGCGTCAGCACGCTCGTCCCGATCGTGATCCGCTCGGTGCGGGCCCCCAGGGCACCCAGCCATGACATCGCGAAGGGGGCGTGCCCGCCGTCGTGGCGCCAGGGCTGCAGGTGGTCACTGACGAAGACGGAGTCGAATCCGCACTCCTCGGCGACGACGCCGTAGTGCAGCAGCTCCCGGGGCGGGAACTGCTCGTTGGAGGCCTTGTAGCCGAGCTTGAGCACGCGAGTCACCTTCCGGACAGCACGATGAGTTCGGCCTTCTGGAACTCTTTGAGGGTCGAGTAGCCGCACTTGCCCATGACCCTGTGAACGGCTCCGAACAGGTTTCGTTCGCCGGTGGGGTCGGCGGTCGGCCCGATCAGCAACTCCTCGAGCGTGGGCCGGGCCTCGCCGGGCAGCGCGTGCTCGACGACGGCCGCCCTCGGCACGCGCGGGTGGGCCGCGGTCGCGTCCCAGTAGCGGCCGGAGCCTGGCGCCTCGGCGGCCACCGCGAGTGCCTCGCCGAGCATGACCGCGTCGGCGCCGCAGGCGAGCGCCTTGGCGATGTCGCCACCCGTGCTGATGTCGCCGTAGGCGATGAGGTGCACATAGCGCCCGCCGGTCTCGTCGAGGTAGTCGCGGCGGGCGGCCGCGGCATCGACGAGAGCAGTCGCCATCGGGACGTCGATGCCGAGTGCCGAATGGGTCGTCGACCCGAGGTGCGCGCCGTAACCGATGATCACGCCGGCCGCTCCGGTGCGCATCAGATGCAGGGCGGTCTGGTAGTTGGTGACGCCGCCGACCAGCACCGGCACGTCCAGGTCGGCGATGAAGGTCTTGAGATTGAGGCCGGGCAGGTTGCCGCCGGCGACGTGCTCGGCCGAGATCACGGTGCCCTGGATGACCAGCAGGTCGATGCCCGCGGCGAGCACGTGCGGCGCCAGCTCGGTGGTGTGCTGCGGCGAGAGCCGGACGGCGACCCGGACCTGGGACGCGCGCAGCTCGGAGACCCGCTTCGCCAGAAGCTCCGGCGAGACCGGCCGGGCGTACAGGCGCTGCGCGGCTGCGTTGTCGGTACCGATCTCGGCGAGCGCGGCGCTCGGGTCGTCGTAGCGGGCCCAGAGGCCCTCGCCGTCGAGCACCGCCAGGCCGCCCAGCCGCTCGATCTCGACGGCCGACGCCGGTGACACGACGGCGTCGGACGGCGCGGCGACCAGCGGGAGCTGGAAGGTGTGCGCGTCGATCTGCCAGGCCGTGGAGACGACCGACGAGCCGCGGGTGCGCCGGGTGGGAACGAGCGCGATCTCGCTCAGGTGGAAGCCACGCCGGGCGTGGCGGCCAAGCCCGATCTCGACGGTTTCCGGCATGCCTCTGAGTCTGCCCCATCACCTGCGAGGACCCGTCGGCGGCAGCCACCGCCGACCGTCCACCTCGAGTCCCTGCCCGCCGTCACCATCAGCCTCCAGCCCCTCGCCTGGGGTCAATGCCCGCAGGTCGGTCAGGCGGAGTAGTTCGGGGCCTCGACGGTCATCTGGATGTCGTGCGGGTGCGACTCCTTGAGCCCGGCCGCGGTGATGCGGATGAACTGGCCGCGCTCCTGCAGCTGCGGAATCGTGTGCGCGCCGACGTAGAACATCGACTGATGCAGGCCACCGACGAGCTGGTGCGCCACGGACGACAGCGGCCCGCGGTAGGGCACCTGCCCCTCGATGCCCTCGGGGACGATCTTGTCGTCGCTCGGCACGTCAGCCTGGAAGTAGCGGTCCTTGGAGTACGACAGGCGCCCGCGCGAGGCCATGGCCCCCAGCGAACCCATCCCGCGGTAACGCTTGAACTGCTTGCCGTTGACGAAGGCGAGGTCGCCGGGCGACTCGTCGCAACCGGCCAGTAGCGAGCCGAGCATCACCGTGTCGGCGCCGGCGACCAGCGCCTTGGCGATGTCGCCCGAGTACTGCAGTCCGCCATCACCGACAACGGGGACGCCCGCGGCACGGCACGCGAGGGCGGCCTCGTAGATCGCCGTGATCTGCGGGACGCCGACGCCCGCGACGACCCGTGTCGTGCAGATGGAACCCGGGCCGACCCCGACCTTGACGCCGTCGACACCGGCGTCGACCAGTGCCTGCGCGCCGGCGCGGGTGGCGACGTTGCCCGCCAGAACCTGGACGTGACGTGTCGCCGGATCGGCCTTGATCCGGCGCACCATGTCCAGCAGCAGCCGCGCCTGACCGTTGGCGGTATCGGGGACGAGCACGTCGACACCGGCTTCGATGAGCGCGGTGGCGCGGCTCCAGGCGTCGCCCCAGTAGCCCACGGCAGCGGCCACCCGCAGCCGCCCCTCGCCGTCCTTGGTCGCCTTCGGGTACTGCTCGGTCTTGGTGAAGTCCTTCACCGTGATCAGGCCACGCAGCCGGTTGTCGCCGTCGACGATGGGCAGCTTCTCGACCTTGTGCTTGCCGAGCAGAGCGGCGGCGTCCTCCCGGGAGATGCCGACGGGCGCCGTGACGAGCGGCATCGGCGTCATGACCTCGCGGACGGTGCGTCGTTCGAACTCTCCGGGCGGGATGAAGCGCAGGTCGCGGTTGGTGATGATGCCGGTCAGCACGCCGGACGCCTCGACGACGGGAACGCCCGAGATGCGGTACCGCCCGCAGAGCGTGTCGACCTCGGCCAGCGTCGCGTCCGGCGCGACGGTGATCGGATCGGTGACCATGCCGGACTCCGAGCGCTTCACCAGGTCGACCTGGCCCGCCTGCTCGTCGACGGACAGGTTGCGGTGCAGCACCCCGATGCCGCCCTGGCGCGCCATCGCGATCGCCATCCGGGCCTCGGTCACGGTGTCCATGGCGGCCGAGACGAGCGGTACGGCCACCTCGATCTCGCGGGTGAGCCGGGAGGTGGTGTCGACCTCGGACGGCACGACGTCGGTCTGGCCGGGAAGCAGCAGGACGTCGTCGAACGTCAGGCCGAGCGTGGCGAACTTGGCGGGCAGGCCGTCGACGGTGCCGACGGAGGGCTGGTCGGTCACAGGAACACTCCTTGTGGGCGCGCCGAGACCTCATCCTACCGATGCGCCACGCGCCGATCGCGCTCGTGCTGGGCCGGCCCCCGACCCCACCCTGGGACGAACGTCAGGGTCGAATCGGGGATTAACCCAATAGCGGTCGTCCCGCCAAGCCGCGAGGCTGGGCGCCATGACCGACGCACGCACCCTGTCCACGCCCGTCGACGGACCCGGCACCTCGCCGGTCGCGGCTCGCGCCACGAACGTCACCAAG
>JAVHVN010000213.1:0-10302 GCA_032160545.1 Pseudonocardiales bacterium
TGGCGATGCTGTCCGGTGACGTCGGCACCGCCGCCCGGCTGTGGAGTGAGCTCGGCTGCCCGCTGAACCGTGCGCTCGCCCTCGCCGACGGCTCGACCGAGGACGAGCTGCGGCAGGCGCTGGCGGACTTCGACGCGCTGGACGCACCGGCCGCGGCCACGCTCGTCCGCAGGGCGATGCGGCGGCTCGGCATGAGAGCGATCCCGGCGGGCGCCCAGGCTGCCACTCGCGCCCACCCGGCAGGTTTGACACGGCGTGAACGTGAGGTCCTCGACCGCGTCTGCGCCGGGCGGACCAACGCCGAGATCTCCGAGGAGCTGTTCATTTCGCTGCGGACGGTCGACCATCACGTGTCGTCGGTACTGACGAAGCTGAACGCCCCGTCCCGCAAGGTGGCCGCCGCCGAGGCGGCGCGATTGGGGTTGGTCGGTGCCGAGGCATGACGAAGATGGGTGCTCGGTGCCGGCTACCTAGGTAGCCGGCACGGATGTGCCGCCGCGACCAGCGGCCCTACGTTCCCAGTACCGATCCGGCGAGCAAGGAGAACCCGATGCCTCTCTACATGGACGTGCACAACCTCGGCGGCCCCGTCACCGTCGACGACGTCGCGAAGGCACACCAGGCCGACCTGGCCGAGCAGGGCAAGCACGACGTCAACTACCTGCGGTACTGGGTGGACGAGCAGAACGGCAAGATCTTCTGCCTCGTCGAGGCACCGTCGGCCGACGCCGCGTCGTTCGTACACCGCGAGGCCCACGGCCTGGTCGCGGACGAGGTCTTCCAGGTGCAGGAAGGCGTCTGAGCGCTGCCGGCGCCGGGGAGGGACGCGGGGCCGGCACGACGGCCGGCCCCGCGCTGCCTCACACCTGGCCGGGATAGAACCCCAGCCGGGCCAGTGGCTCGACGATCTCGTACTCCTCGTACGACAGGTGCGAGAGCAGCGCGTCCGTGAGCAGGTCGACGGACGCCTGCAGCCCGGAGAAGTCCTCGGGGTCGGCGATGAACTCGACGAGCGCACGGTCGATCCGCTCGAGCAGGTCGTGGATCGTGCGGTGCTCGTCCTCGAGCCGGTCGATGACGGGGACGAGATCGGGGTCGCGCTCGCGCAGGTGCGGGAAGATCGCGTCGTCCTCGAGACCGTGGTGCCCCGCCACCAACCGGCAGTAGGACGCGCAGAAGGCGCCGAGCGTCCAGTCGTTCTGGCGCATCGTCATGTCGTTGATCTCCGACCGGGCCTGCGCCGCCTGGACCGTGCCGGCGCGTACCTGCTCGATCAGCGAGCGCAGGCGGGTCAGCTCGGTGCGCAGGTGGTCGTGCACGTCGATGAGGTGCTGGCCGACGGCTCGGCCCCGGTCGGTGTACTCGCTGTCGTGCCGCTGCGGGGGACGGTGCGGGCGCGTCGACTCGTCCCACGCCGGCTCGGCGGCCAGGCGTACGCCGGGATCGCTGGTGGGCGTCACGCCGAGGGCGTCCGTGCCGGGCCGCGCCGGCGTCGCGACCTCGGCGACCGGCGGCTGTGCCTCGGCGGACGTCGTCCGGTCCGCCCGTCCGCTGCGCTGGGCGGCCACCATCGCGCGGACCGCGGGCGCGATCTCCTGACCGAACCGTTCCAGTTCGTCCGGGTCGTCGGAGCCGACGATGAAGGTGCTGATGCCGTCACCGACCGCGAGCTCGGCCAGCTCGTCCGGCGTCACGCCCGGACCGATGTTGAGCAGCCGCCGGATCTGCGCGGGGTCGCGGCCCGCCGCGGCGGCGGCCTCGTCGATGATCGCGTTGCCCCTGGCCAGGTCACCCGGTTGCAGGTAACCCAGCGTCGGCAGCCAGCCGTCGGCCCGCCGCCCGATCAGGCGCAGCATGCGTGGCTTGTACGCGCCGATCCAGATCCCGATGTCGTGTGCGGGTGCGGGGCCGCGCTTCGCCCCGTGCACGCGATGGAACTCGCCGCCGACGCGCAGCATCGACGGGTCGCCCGCGGCCCAGATCCCGCGGATCACCGAGATGGCCTCGTCCAGTGCCTGGACGCTCTGCGACGGTGTGAGCCGTCGCCCGCCCATCGCCTCGATCGCGTCCCAGAACGACCCGGCGCCCATGGCGAGCTCGACGCGACCGCTGCTGAGCAGGTCGAGGCTCGCGGCGCTGCGCGCGACCACGGCGGGCTGGCGCAGCGGCAGGTTCAGCACGTTCGCCGACAGCCGCACCGAATCGGTCAGCGCGGCGGTGTAGCTGAGCAGGGTCCACGTGTCGAGGAAGCCGGGCTGGTACGGGTGGTCCTGGAAGGTCACCAGGTCGAGCCCCGCCCGCTCACTCAGCTGGGCGAGGGCGACGGCGTTGTGCGGCGCGCCACTGACCGGGGTGATGAAGCTGCCGAACTGAACGTCGTGCCCGTAGTCCATCGCGTCCTTCGCTCGCTCGCCCCCTCCCGATCGTAATGACGCGCCAGGGACGGCCGGCGGGCGCCCGGGGCGCACGGCAATGCACCACGCACCCGTTAGAGCGGCCGGCCGGCCGGGCATGTCCTGGCTGTCGTCGGCGCGCTCGCGCCGCATCGGGGCAGGGGCGCAATGATCATCGTCGAGGTCGGGTGGCTGGCCGCCGCGCTGGTGACCAGCTACTGACATGGTCGATCTCGCGCCTCCGTCCGGCTCGCCGCTGCCTTGCCCCGCACTGCCGTTGCTCGCCGGTCGCTACCGGCTCGGCGCCCTGCTGGGTCGCGGCGGCATGGCCGACGTGCTCGAGGCATGGGACGAGCTGACCGGCCGCAAGGTCGCCGTCAAACTCTTCCGGCCCGACGTCGCGACGGCCGACGGTGACCTGCGCCGCGGCAACGAGGCGCGGCTGCTCGAAGGCCTCGAGCACCCGAACCTCGTGCGGGTGCTCGACGCCGGTGTCGACGACACTCACCCCGCCGACCCGCGGGCGTACCTCGCGCTCGAACTGGTCGACGGCCCCACGCTCGCCGCCCGCATCGCCCGCGGCCCGCTGCCCGAGCGCCTCGTGCGCGGCATCGGCGGGCAGCTGGCGAGTGCGCTGGCGTACGTGCACAGCGGCGGAATCGTGCATCGCGACGTGAAACCGGCAAACATCCTGTTGGGCAGGTACCCCACGCTCGGCGACCCGGACGGGGCCGTCGCGAAGCTCACCGACTTCGGCATCGCCCACGTGCTCGACGCCACCCGGATGACCGAGCACGGGTCGACGAGCGGCACGGCCAACTACCTCAGCCCGGAGCAGGTGCGCAGCAACACCTTCACCGCGGCGAGCGACGTGTACTCCCTCGGGCTCGTGCTGCTCGAGAGCCTGACCGGCGTGCGCGCCTACCCGGGCCTCGGCATCGAGGCCGCGGTGGCACGGCTCTACACGCCTCCGGTGGTGCCGGACTCCCTCGGACCCGCCTGGCAGGCGCTGCTCGTCGCCATGACCGCGGACCAGCCCGTCCGACGGCCGACGGCCGAGGCCGTCGCGTCCTGGATCGCCGGGCTCGATGACACCGCATCGTTCGAGCTCGCCGACCCGGTGACGAGTTCGGCGCCGCGGACCAAGCGCAGGCGCCGGCCCCGGACGGGCGTGCTGGCCGCTGCCGGGGCCGCGGTGGTGTGCGCGGCGGCTGCGCTCGCCGTGCTCGGCGCCACCTCGGGCAGCGCTGATTCGCGAACCCCGACCGTCGTGCCGGTGCGCTCGACCGCACGGTCGGCGGGGGTCGCGCACCCCGCGGTCGGGACGGCCGGAGGCACCGCCGTGCAACCCGCCGTCGGGACCCGTCCCGCGCCGCCGCCCACGGCCTCGGCCGCACCGTCGGCACCGTCGGGCGCGAAGGCAACGTCGGGCGCCAAGGCACCGAGGCCGGCGCAGCGTGCTGTGCAACCGGGTCCGACCGGCACGCACGGCAAGCACGGCAAGCACTGAGTCCTGAGTCGGTCATCGGGCAGTCGCCGCGCCTGGCCGGCCGCCGGCGCAGCGCTCGTCAGGCCAGGCAAAGCGGGCACCGGTAGCTTGTGCCGCGAGGAGGTCGGACATGTCGCTGGATGCGGATGCGATCGTCGTCGGCGGGGGTCTCGCGGGGCTGGTCGCGGCGGGCGAACTGCTCGCGGCCGGTCGCCGGGTGCTGCTCGTCGAGCAGGAGCCCGAGCAGAACCTCGGCGGCCAGGCGTTCTGGTCGTTCGGCGGGCTGTTCTTCGTCGACTCACCCGAGCAGCGCCGGATGCGGATCAAGGACTCGATCGACCTCGCGTTGCAGGACTGGTTCGGCAGCGCTGCATTCGACCGGCTCGACGACGAGGACGTGTGGCCGAAGCAGTGGGCCGAGGCATACGTCCACTTCGCCGCCGGCGAGAAGCGGGCGTGGCTACACGAGCGCGGGGTGCGGTTCTTCCCGGTCGTCGGCTGGGCCGAGCGCGGCGGGTACGGCGCCAACGGACATGGCAATTCGGTGCCGCGCTTCCATATCACCTGGGGCACCGGCCCCGCGCTCGTCGCGCCGTTCGCCGCGCAGGCGCGCGAGGCCGCTTCGCGCGGGCAACTGCGCTTCGCCTTCCGGCACCGGGTGGACGAGCTGATCGTGTCGGACGGTGTGGTGGAGGGTGTTCGTGGCACCGTGCTCGAACCGTCCGACGCGCCGCGGGCGGCGCCGACGTCGCGGGTCGGCGTGGGTGAGTTCGAGTTCCGCGCGCAGGCGGTGCTGGTCACCTCCGGCGGCATCGGGGGCAACTTCGATTTGGTTCGCCAGAACTGGCCGCAGCGCATGGGCAGCGTGCCGAAGCACATGATTGCCGGCGTCCCCGACTTCGTCGACGGGCGCATGATCGCGATCACGCAGGCAGCCGGCGGGCGGGTCGTCAATCCCGACCGGATGTGGCACTACGTCGAGGGCATCCACAACTACGACCCGATCTGGACGAACCACGGCATCCGCATCCTGCCGGGGCCCTCGTCGCTCTGGCTCGACGCGCGCGGCAACCGGTTGCCGGTGCCGCTGTTCCCGGGCTTCGACACGCTGGGGACGCTCGAACACATCATGTCGACCGGTTACGACCACACCTGGTTCGTGCTCACCAAGAAGATCATCGGCAAGGAGTTCGGGCTGTCTGGTTCGGAACAGAATCCCGATCTCACCGGCAGGAGCGTGCGGCAGGTCATCGACCGAGCCCGGGCTGACATGCCGGGGCCGGTGCGCGCGTTCCTCGACCGCGGCGAGGACTTCGTGCAGGCCGACACGCTCGACGACCTGATCGAGAAGATGAACAAGGTGACCGACGAGCCCCTGCTCGATCCCGAGACCGTGCGCCGCGAGGTGATCGGCCGTGACCGCGAGATGGACAACGAGTACACGAAGGACCTGCAGGTCGCGGCGCTGCGCCAGGCGCGCAGCTACCTGCCCGACAAGATCACCCGGGTCGCGGCACCGCACAAGCTCACCGACCCGAAGGCCGGGCCGCTGATCGCGGTGCGGCTGTCCATCCTGACCCGTAAGACGCTCGGCGGGTTGAACACCGACCTGTCCTCGCGCGTGCTCTCGGCGACGGGTGAGCCGATCCCGGGGCTGTACGCCGCGGGCGAGGTCGCCGGCTTCGGCGGCGGGGGCGTGCACGGCTACCGCGCCCTCGAGGGCACCTTCCTGGGTGGCTGCGTCTTCAGCGGTCGCGCCGCCGGACGGGCCGCCGCCGACGCCACCGCATGACACGTCAGGGGTGCTTGGCGAAATACGCCCTGGCCCGCCGCGGCACGGACCTGCACACCAGGTCGGTGATCGGGTCGCTCAGGCGCACCAGCGTCTTCGCGCGGTCGCTGGGTGTCAGCGCGACCGTCCAGGTGAAGCGGCTGCCGGTTGCGGTGGGCTCGACGAGGTAGTCCTCGGCGAACGAGCGCAGCAGCGGGCGGTTCGCCTCGGTGACGAAGAACGACATGCGATGCCCCTCGTCCCACCCGAAGAACCGCTCGTGCACGGTGACGGCGTGCAGGGGCAGCACGACCGAGCGAGTGGTGCCGATGCCGAACGGGCGCGGCGAGGTCCATTCGAGCGAGATGCCGAGACCCCAGTCGGCCAGCGCGCGGTCGGACGTGAGCGACTGCCACACCCGCTCGGGCGCGACATCGAGATCCACCGGGTAGCTGTGCCGGTACGGCGCGGTGTCGAAGTACGTCTCGTCGACGGGCTCGCAGGGATACCAGGTCATGCCGTCGAGAATGCCCTACGGCTCGTCGACGACCCGTAGGCCGCCGAATGCGATCGTGCAGACGGCGTCGGTCGCGAGCCGCAGCAGCGCCTCCTCGCCGTCGACGAGGTCGTAACCGGGGTCGACCCGTCGCGCGACCGCCGTCACGAATCGCGCCGGTCGACGATGCGCTGCAGCTTGCCGAGCGAGCGTTCGAGCGTGTCCGGGTCGACGACCTCGACGGCGACGGTGACGCCGACGCGGTCCTTGACGGCTGCCTCCACCTGGCGCGCCGCGACGGCGCGCCGCGGTTGCGGGCAGTCCGGCCGCGCCTCCACCCGCAGGGTGAGCCGGTCGAGGCGCCCTTGGCGCGTCAGCACGATCTGGAAGTGCGGGGCCAGCCCCTCGACCGGCAGCAGGATCTCCTCGAGCTGGGTCGGGAACACGTTCACGCCGCGCAGGATGATCAGGTCGTCGCTGCGGCCGGTCACCCGTTCCATGCGCCGGAAGGCGGGGCGGGCGGTGCCCCGGAGCAGCCGGGTGAGGTCGCGCGTCCGGTAGCGGACGATCGGCAGCGCCTGCTTGGTCAGCGAGGTGAACACCAGCTCGCCGGCCGCGCCGTCGGGCAGCACCGCACCGGTCAGCGGGTCGACCACCTCGGGATAGAAGTGGTCCTCCCAGATGTGCAGCCCGTCCTTGGTCTCGACACACTCCTGCGCGACACCCGGCCCCATCACCTCGGACAGCCCGTAGATGTCGACGGCGTCCAGGTCGAGGCGCTGCTCGATCTCGTCACGCATGGCTTCGGTCCACGGCTCGGCGCCCAGGATGGCGATGCGCAACGCGGACGCTCGCGGGTCGAGGCCCTGCCGCTCGAACTCGTCGATCAGGGCGAGCAGGTACGACGGCGTCACCATGATCACCGAGGGGCGGAAGTCGGCGATGAGCTGCACCTGGCGCGGCGTCATGCCGCCGGAGACCGGTACCACCGTGCAGCCCAGCCGCTCCGCGCCGTAGTGCGCCCCGAGCCCGCCGGTGAACAGGCCGTACCCGTAGGCGACGTGGACGATGTCGCCCGCCCGGCCTCCGGCGGCCCGGATCGAGCGGGCCATGAGCGACGCCCACACGTCGAGGTCGTCCTCGGTGTAGCCGACGACGGTGGGGCGTCCGGTCGTGCCGCTCGAGGCGTGCACGCGGCGCACCCGCTCGCGCGGGACGGCGAACATGTCGAACGGGTAGTTGTCGCGCAGGTCGGCCTTGGTGGTGAACGGGAAGCGCGCGAGGTCGGTGAGCTGGACCAGGTCCTTCGGGTGCACCCCGGCGCGGTCGAACGCCGACCGGTAGTGCGGGACGCTCTCGTAGGCGTGCCGCAGCGACCATTTCAGCCGGCTCAGCTGCAGCGACGCGAGCTCGTCGCGGGTCAGCAGCTCGGCCGGGTCGAGCTCGTCGCGAGCCGGCGCCGTGCCGAGCCGCCGGCCGCTCACGACGGGTCCCGGTCGATGCGCCGGCTCGTCCCGCGCATCTCGGCCACGACGGTGCCGCCGCGGCGCACCGAGATGTCGTAGATGCCGCTGCGACCGAAGCGGACCCGTTCGACCGCACGGGCCTCGAGGACGTCCCCGACGTATGCCGGCGCGACGAACGTGATGTCGGCGGCGGCCGCCACCGTCGTCGGACCGTGGCTGTTGCACGCGCACGCGAACGCAGTGTCGGCGACGGCGAAGACGAATGCGCCGTGTGCGATGCCGTGCCCGTTCACCATGTCCGGGCGCACCGTGAGGCGGGCGGTCGCCGTGCCGGGGCCGACGTCGGAGACGGCGATGCCCAAAGCGGTGGAAGCCGCGTCGTCACGCAGCATCCGCGTCACGGCGTCATTCATGCGGGCTCCTGACCGAGGGTTGCCAACCGACCGAATGTTCAGTTAATAATGGAGGGGAGCGGGCTGCCCGTGTCAAGTTGCCACTCGCCCGAGTTCGACCTCTACGTCGAGCAACTCGTCACCGAGCTGACCGGCGGTGCCTGAGCTGACTGCCGCCGGACCCTGCCACGCCTGCAAGGGCGGCGTCTGCGGAACGTGCCGCGCCCGCGTCACCGTCCACTACGACGCCTGACCGCGCCGCCGGCTCGTCCCTGCCGCGCAGGACGGGCGGGCTCGGCTAGCGTCAGCGGCACGGTTCCAATGGCGGTGCCGCCGTCGACCGAAACACCCCTGTTACACCTGGATGGAAGGGTCCACGCCATGTCCGTGCTGCCCGTCGTCGACGACCCCACCCGCGACTACGGCGACAAGGTCGTCGCGGTCGAGCCCGGGGGCGTGGAGTTCATCCCCCTGGACGAGCGGCACGGCTCACCGGTCCAGCTGCTGTGGACCTGGACGTCGCCCAACATGGAGTTCGCGACGATCGCGGTCGGCATCCTCGGGCCGCTGTACTTCGGCCTCTCCTTCTGGCAGTCGCTGCTCGCGATCATCCTCGGCAGCGCGCTGGGCTCGGTCAGCCACGGCATCCTGTCGACATGGGGCCCGAAGCACGGGCTCCCGCAGATGGTCATCAGCCGCAGCGCGTTCGGGTTTCTCGGCAACATCTTTCCGGCCGGCATCAACGCGCTGGTCGCCGGCATCGGGTGGTTCGCCGTCAACAGCGTCAGTGGGGCGCTGGCGTTGCACGCCCTCATCGGCGGCCTGCCGAAGGCGACCTGCCTCGTCATCGTGGTTGCCGCGCAGATGCTCATCGCGTTCTTCGGACACAACCTGGTGCACGCCTTCGAGCGGTACGCGTTCCCGGTGCTGGCGGTCGTGTTCGTCATCGCCGCCATCGTGGTGTTCAGCAAGGCGCACCCGAACGCACCGGGTGGCGGTGGCGGCATCGGTGGGTTCCTCGTCATGACGGGTGCCACCTTCGGGTACGCGGCGGGGTGGAACCCGTACGCGGCCGACTACACCCGCTATCTCGGTCCGAAGACGCCGTCGAAGCCGGTGGCCATCTACGCCGGGCTCGGGGTCTTCCTGTCGTGTGTGCTGCTCGAGACGGTCGGCTCGGCCGTGGTCACCGCCGGCGGCAACGCCGTCGCGCCGGCCGCGTTCACCGACCTGCTCCCGACCTGGCTCGGCAAGCTGGCGCTGCTGTGCATCTGCCTCGGCGCGGTCGCGGCCAACGCGATCAACATCTACTCGGGCTCGCTGTCGTTCATGGCCGCGGGCATCAAGCTGCCCACCCACCTCGCCCGGGCGTCGGTGGCGCTCGTCTTCGGCGTCATCGGGTTCTTCTTCGCGTTGGGTGGTCTGAAGAACGCCGGCCAGACCTACGAGAACTTCCTGCTGATCATCTCGTACTGGATCGGGCCGTGGCTGGGCGTCGTCTTCGTCGACCGCTGGTTGCGTCGCGGCACGTCCGTGGACGGGGCGATCATCGACACCGCACGGCAGGGCTCGCGCGAGCAAGCCGGCGTCGTGCCGATGCTCGTCGGCATGGTCATCTCGATCTGGATCTTCTCCAACCAGACCAAGTACGTCGGCATCCTGCCCAAGCACCACCCGGCGTTCGGCGACCTGACCTTCGAGGTCGGCTTCGTCATTGCCGCCGTGCTGTACTGGGCGCTCTGGCAGCTCGACCGCACCCGCCCCGAGGAGCTCCCCGTCCCGTGACGCCGCTCGATCCCGACACCGCCGGCGCGTGGCTCACCGTCGCCGTCGAGGAGGCGCGCGCCGGGCTCGCCGAGGGTGGCATCCCGATCGGAGGTGCCCTGTTCGGCGCGGACGGGCAGCTGCTCGGCCGCGGCCACAATCGCCGGGTGCAGGACGACGACCCGTCGGCGCACGGCGAGACCTCGGCCTTCCGCAACGCCGGCCGGCAGGCGACCTACCGGGGTACCACGATGGTCACGACGCTCTCACCGTGCTGGTACTGCAGCGGGTTGATCCGCCAGTTCGGCATCTCCCGCGTGCTCATCGGCGAGGCACGCACCTTTGTCGGCGGCCACGACTGGCTCGCCGAGAACGGCGTCCAGATCGTCCTGCTCGACGACCCCGGCTGCGTGCAGCTGATGACCGACTTCATCGCCGCCTACCCCGAACTCTGGAACGAGGACATAGGAGTCGACTGATGGCGCCTTCGGTCCCGGTCATCGACCTCGGGCCCTGGTTCGACGGGACGGA
>JAVHVN010000214.1:0-25921 GCA_032160545.1 Pseudonocardiales bacterium
GCAGGCAGCTCCATGCCTCGATGGAGAAGTCGGTGACCGGGGCGCTGGTGGGCAGGCTGATCTTCGCCGTCGCGCCGTCGAAGCCGACCGAGGTGTCCGGGTCGTTGCCGATCGCACCGGCCGCGCCTCGCGACACGGCTCCCGCGTAGGTGCCGTTCGCGCCGCCCTTCGCGTCGACCGCGCTCGTCCCGCTCGCCTCACCCAGCCGCCAGTACGACGTCAGCGCCGGGTTGGCGAGCACTCTGGTGCTGTAGGCGACCGTCGCCGCAGCGGCGGTGTTCGAGTACGGGGATCCTCCGCCGACGTCCACGGCCTGGATCCGGAAGTAGTAGACACCGGGGTCGAGGCCGGTTGCCGTATAGCTGGTCTGCCCGGTGGCGATGTCGATGTTGGTCGCATTGTCGAACGTCGGCGTGGTGCTCTGCTGCAGCACGAAGTGGGTCTCGGTCGTGGACTGGTCGTTCCAGGTCAGCGAGATCGAGCCGTTCGACGGCGTGGCAATGAGACTGGTGGGCGCCGCGGGCGGTGCGGACGGCACGCCGTTGCTGAACCGGTTCAGCACGTTTGCCGTGATCTGCTGGATCCGGACGTCCGCGAAGTTGGCGCGGCCGTAGTTGTACAGGCCCCAACTCCATTCGATCGAGCCGGCCGCGAAGACCCATGCGCCGCTTGCGGCCTGGTAGACCGACGACTGCGCGTAGTCGCTGCTGCCGTCAGCGGTCGTGTACGGCGATCGCGACAGCATCGTGTACGTCGCCGGCACAGCGCTGGGCATGGTCGCATTGCTCACCTGACGGTCCGTCTCGTAGCCCACGACGCCAGGAATCGAGTCGCCGTCGTTCAGGCCCGCGCTGGCGTAGACCCAGTTGCTCGAGTTCGACACCACGTAGGGGGCAGGTGGTGCGCCGTTCGCCTGCTGACCGGTCGACATGACCCCGATGACCTGCTGCTCCGGACGGTTCACCGGCGGACTTCGGAACTGAACCGTGGTCGTGCTGCCCTGCACCGGGTCCAGCGCCGCACTCTTGTAGCAGGTGATGACCCGGTTCGACGCGCCTGACGCGGAGTTGTCCAAGCGGATCTGCCAATACATCGCGTTCGCACCGAAGAAGCCCAGGCCGACGCCGTTGCCCAGCGCGGTGTTCACGTTGCTGGCCATCTGCGACGACCAGTACTCGTCGTGGCCGACCGAGAGGAAGCCGGAGTGGTTCATCAGTTGCGCCGAGCCGGTGTGCGTGTCGACGTCGGTGGCGTACGTCAGGTCGTAGCCGTTCTGCTCGGCCCACCGCACGAAGTACATCTCCCAGTCGAGGAAGTCGCCGGCTCCGTCGTCGTTGGAGTACGGGCGATCGAAGGAGACCTTCACCGCGCGGGTGGTGCCGAACGACGTCGTCGCGGCGGAGCTGTTGTACTCGTACAAGCTCTTGCCGGTCGCGGGCTTGGTCCCTCCGGCCGGCACGTCGTTCGGGTAGTTGTTGTACGCCTCGTACGTGGTCACGCTCTGCTGGAAGAGCAGTGCGGATCGCCGGGCGTCGTCCCGCACGGTGAACGTGATGTAGTTCTGGAAGCCGTTCGCGTTGGTGAGCTTGGCGAGGTAGATGCCGCTCGTCCACGCAGTCGGCACGGACAGCTGGTAGCTCGGTGACCATGAACACGCGACCATGCCGGTCGTGAGATCGACCGGGCAGGCCGGTTGGCTCACGCCGGTGAGCGATCCGACGCTCTGCATCAGCCGCCCACCGAGGCCCTGGTAGTAGCCGATCCGGTACACGTCGATCGAGTAGGACTGCACCGGATTCGTGGTCACGAAGAGGGTGATCGTGTCGCCCAGATTGACGCTGGTCGCGGATGCATAGCCCATGATCTGGTTGTTCGTGTCGTCCGACGGAGTCAGCGAGATGCGCCACTGGCTGGTGCCGGGCTGGCCGTTCTCGGCCTGTACCGGGTTCGGCGCGGCGGCTGCGCTACCACCTGCGAGCACGACGACGGAGACGAACTGCAGAGCGAGCAGGACGCACAGCCCGGACTTGAGGCCGCGCGTCACGATGGCTCGACGTGTGTGGATCACAAGGACTCCCGATAGCCGGCGCCGGACCGTCGTGCGCCCGCCTCGGTGGTGCGAAGCAACTGCGATGCGGCCAGGTCGCGACCGAGACTGCCCCGCGGCGACGACGGCGCGCATCGATCGATTGACGTATTTGCATCTACGTCGGCCAGGGGTGGGGGCTCATGGTGCGGCGTGACGGCTCGGTCGCCGGCGACGGAGCGAACGAGAGCCACCGCGGCCAGCGTCGAGTGCACTTCGAGCCGGTTCAGGATGCTTTGGACGTGTGTCCGGACCGTATTCGGCGACAGGTGCAACTGAGCCGCGATCTCACGCCGGCCCATGCCGTGAGCGATCATCCGCATGATCTGCTCCTCGCGGTCGGTGAGCCTCGCGACCCGCTCGTGCCGGCCGTCGCTCCAGCTCGGCCGCTCGGCGAGTTCGGTCATCACCCTCGTGAGCAGTTGCGGAGGCATCCGTGTCTCACCGCGTCCGGCGGCGTGGATCGTCTGGCCCAGCTCGCTGATGGACGAGACGCGCTCGACCCATCCGGCAGCGCCTCGCCGGAACAGCTCGGTCGCGTCGCCCGCGTCGTCGAGATCGGCGAGGATGACGACCCGTGGCACCCCGGTCCACCGCTGGGCAGGTGCGAGGCCGGCGGCGAGATCGCGCGCGACGTCGCAGCTCACGACCGCCACGTCGGGATGACCGTAGGAGAGCACAGCCGGGTGGACGACGCCGGTCGGTACCGACACGAGCACCTGGAGGGCGGGATCTTCCTCGAGCGCACGGGCGACGACGTCGCCAAAGGTGCGCAGACGGACGATGAGCAGGACGCGAAGCACGCAGCCGAGCCTGCGCCGCCGCGGGTCGCGGTAGAACCCCCCGACGGCCGACTTGCTCCTCATCCGTGTTGATGACGGCTACGTCATTTGGTCCAGGAGGGCCACCTGAGGACGGGCACGCATGGATGCGAGGTTCGCGAGCTATTCCCGGGTCGTGCCCACGTGGTCGGTCGGTGGTCGGTCGTACGAGCCCAGGTCGTCCGGGTCTCCCCAATCGGACGTAGGCCGACTACGTCCGCGTGCCGATGCGCGGGTTCGGTGCGGGCGGCAACCTCAGGGCGACTACCGGTGACGCGCGAATTGCGCGTCACCTGCGGCGGGTTTGTCCCGCGTGGAGGAGCGGCCCATGAGACGACGGCACGGCGGCACGGACCCGGTTCGTCGTGTTCCCGCTGCCGCTCGGGAGTCGAGTGCCGCGGCTGTGACATGGTGACCTACACCGATACGGGGGCGGATTCGGTCGACGCCCGGACGTCGTCCGGCGTGCTGGGCCCGATGGGTTTCACCCTGCGCACGAAAGGCGCGGTAGGGCTCGCCGAGCGCGTTGCGACCGTGAGCACCCGGTTCGGTCCCACTCCCCGTCTCATGGTGCGGCGCCTGGAACAACTACTCGAGATCACCGCCGCGGCGGGCTTCCGGCCGACCTGCCCGATCACGGCGACGGTCCTGTTCCGTCATCCCAGGAGCGTGCTCGCGCTGGCCGACGGTGGAATGGAACTCGCCGTCCACGGGCTGCGCCACAACGACCACCTCGCCGAGTCCGCGGCGACGCAGAGTCATGAGGTCGCCGAGGCCGCGCGCCTGTTCGAACGGTGCGGTCTGCAGCCGAAGGGGTTTCGCGCTCCGTACCTGCGCGCGAACGCCGCGACGGCGGCTGCGGTGCGTGCCGCCGGGCTGATCTATCAGAGCGACGCGGCGGTCGCCTTCCCGGTTCCCGGTCTCGCGGCCACCCTGGCCCCGACCGTGTACGAGCGGGCGCTCGCGATGTACCGCGCGGTCGACGGCCGGACGGTCACGACGCGACCCAGTCTCGTCGACGGCACCGTGCGGATCCCGGTGGCCATACCGGACGACGAGATGCTGGTGGATCGACTGCACTTCTCCGAAGCGGCATGTGCCCGGACCTGGCGCGCGATCTTCGACATCACGCACGCGCGTGGGGACCTGTTCACGATGCAGATCCATCCCGAGCGGATCGCTCGTTCCGCTTCCGCACTCGCGTCGGTCATTGCGCTGGCCTCGGCCAGCGACGGCGGGGTATGGCTTGCGCGCCTCGACGAGATCGCGGACTGGTGGCTCGCCCGGCATGCCTGCCGCATCGAGATGCGCCCCCTCGGCGACGACCGCGCCGAGTTCATCCTGCACGGTGATCCGCGTGTCCGGATGTCGCTCGTCGGCGGGGCGCAGGCCGCTCAACCTGCGCTGCACGCGCGCAGGATGATCCTGCCCGTCGACCCGATGCCCGCAGTGGCTGTTGAACCGGGAACGCCCGATGGTGTCCTGCGCTTCCTGCGCGAGGACGGTTACCTCGTCGAGCGCGGCTGGCCCTCGCCGCGGTCGGCCGTGCACGTCGATCGGACGATCGATGCCTCGGCCGAGCTGGCGATCCGGGACCGGATCACCACCGGGCCCACCGCGGTGCTCGCGGTCGATCGGTGGCCTGCGGGCTTCCGCAGCGCGCTGGCGGTGACCGGTGACATCGACGCGATGACCGTTCAGGACTTCTGGCACCGGATGCGGGAGAACGGTCGACCGGCCGCTGCTGACGGCGACCCCACCCCGCTGTGAGCGATCCAGGGCCGACCGACCGAGGTCGGCCGTCCGTCACCGCACTTTCCCGGAGGAACGAATGAGCCGCTTGGACACAGTGATCGTCGGCGCCGGACCGTATGGACTCGCCGCCGCCGCCCATCTGCACAGAGCGGGCCAGGACGTTCGGATCTTCGGCACGCCGTTGGAGTTCTGGAGGACCAGGACCCCGATCGGAATGATGCTGCGATCACCGTATCGAGGCTCGGACATCGGTGACCCGGACGGCGCCCACACGCTGCAGGCGTACGCGGACGACAGCGGCGCGCCCGTGCCGCGCCCGATTCCGGTCGATCGATTCGTCGACTACGGCAGCTGGTTCCAGACCCGCGCCGTACCCGGCCTGGACCGGCGGCAGGTGCGCCGGGTCTCCGCGTCCGATCACGGGTTCCACGTCGAGCTCGACGACGGCCAGTCGGTGACCGCAGATCGGGTCGTGGTGGCCGCCGGCGTCGGCACCTTCGCCCACGTCCCGCGGCAGTTCCGCGAACTCGATCCGCGGCTGTGGAGTCACACTCTGGATCGTCACGATCTGTCGCAGATCGCACGCGGCCACGTGGCGGTCGTGGGCGGGGGACAGAGCGCTCTCGAGTCCGCCGCGCTGCTGCGCGAACTCGGCGCGGACGTCGACGTTCTCGTCCGCGCCCGAGCCGTCCGCTGGCTCTCGGAGGGTTCGTGGAAGCACCGAAACCCGGTCACGTCGGCGCTGCTCTACTCGAAGCCCGATGTCGGGCCGGCGCTCGCCAGTCACCTCGTCGCGCGCCCCGACCTGTACACGCGCATGAGCCGCCCGGCGCAGGACCGGCTGGCGACGCGGTCGGTTCGCCCGGCGGGCGCCGGCTGGCTGCGGCCGCGCATGGAGGCTGTCCGGCTTCGCACCGATGTGGCCGTCCGCGACGTGATCGGGGAGGGCGACCGCATCAAGCTCACCGCGTCCGACGGCGTCACGGACGTCTACGACCACGTCGTGCTCGGAACGGGGTACCGGGTCGACCTCGCGAAGTACGCGTTCCTCGATCCCGCGCTGCTGGACCGTGTCGATCTCGACGCCGGTTACCCGCGGCTGTCCGCCGCCTTCGAGACGACGGTGCCGGGGTTGCATGTCCTCGGTGCCCCGGCGGCCCGCCGCTACGGGCCGCTGATGAGGTTCGTGGCGGGCAGCGGCTTCGCGGCCCGTGCCCTCACTCGCGGGCTCGAGCGATGACTGCTGGCGGCGGCGCTGCTGTCGGCGCTGTCGTCCTCGACGGGGACTACCGCGGGCTCGGGATCGTGCGCAGCCTGGGCCGGCAGGGGATCGAGACCTTGGTGGTTCACGGCGATGCGACGCTGGCGACGCACTCCAAGTACTGCAGCAGAGCGGTGCGCTGGCCGGGTCCGTCACCCGAGCAGCACCTCGCCTTCCTGATCGAGCTGGCGGATCGTCACGGGCTCGGTGGCTGGGTGGTGTTCCCGACCACCGACGAGGAGGCCTGGCAGGTGAGCCGGCAGAGCGCGATGCTGTCGGAGTTCTTCCGGTTGACCACCCCGCCGTGGGGCGTCTTCTCCGTGGCCGCCGACAAGAGGCGCTTGGGTGCCGTCGCCGCCTCGATCGGGGTCGAGACGCCTCGGAGCTGGCTGCCCAGGACGGTTGCCGAGGTCGAGCAGCTCGAGGTGCCCTACCCGGTCGTGCTGAAACCCACCAAGCGGCAGAGCCTCAACGACCTGACGAGCGCAAAGGCATGGCGCGTGGACGACCACGACGAACTCGTCCGCCGCTGGCGCGACGCCGCCGCTCTCGTCGGCGCCGAGGATCTGCTCGTCCAAGAGCTCATCCCGGGCGGCGGCAACCACCAGCTCTCCTATGCCGCGGTGTGCGTACGCGGCCGGCCGAGGCTTTCGGTCACGGCGCGGCGCGCCCGGCAGTGGCCGCCGGACTTCGGACGCGCGAGCACGTACGTCGAGACGGTGGAGCGGCCGGATGTCACCGCGGCGGCCACCAGGCTGCTCGCGGCACTCGAGATCGACGGCCTGGTCGAGGTGGAGTTCAAGCAGGATCCGCGTGACGGCGTGCTGAAGCTGCTGGACGTCAACGCCCGCGTGTGGGGATGGCACTCGATCGGGGATGCGGCGGGCGTGGACTTCGCGCACGGCGCCTACCTGCTCGCGCTGGGTGCGGACGTGCCGGTGAGGACCGGGACGCCGGGCGTCAGATGGGCTCGGCTCGCCATCGACGTCCCGGCGTCGGCGCGCGCGATCTCCGGCGGAGACCTCGGCGTGGCCGAGTACCTCTGGTCGCTGCGTCCAGGGCTGCACGGGCCGGTCGCGGCACGGGACGACATGCTCCCAGCCGTCGTCGAGTTGCCCCTGCTCGCGCGCGCGAGCAGGCGCGGACAGGTTCACCGCCGGCAGCGCAGCGAGCCGAACCGGCCCGCCCCCGCTCCGTCGATGACGCGATGACGCGCGATGACGCGATGACGCGATGACGCGCGATGACGCGATGACGGCACGGGCGGCGTCCGGTGCCGCACTCGCGTCAGCCGCCGGGCCGACCGGACGCGCCGAGCTTGCGATTCTCGACGTCGGCGACCCGCGCTGGGTCGACTACGTCTGCGGCCATCCGGCCGCGACCCCGTTCCACCACCAGTCATGGGTCGGTCTGGTCAGCGAGTCCTACCGGTTCCCGGCCTTCGCGGCGGCCGTGCTGGATACGCGCGGCGACGTGATCGCGGGGATCCCGATCGTCGAGGTGCGGCACAGACCGTCGCGGCCCCGGTGGGTGGCGCTGCCGTTCACGGACCACTGCCCGCCGCTGGTGACCACCGCCGACGGCGAGGCGGCGTTGCAGGCCGGGTTGCGGTACGCGCTCGCGTCGTCCGGTGCGAGATCGATGGAGGTACGCGGCGAGCTGACCGGCGTGTCCGCTCACCAGGTCGGCGTCCGGCATCTCCTGCGGCTCGACCGCGACGAGGGGGCCGTGTTCGCCGGCTTCCACGCCTCGCAGGTGAAGCGCAACATCCGCCGCGCGCAGCGCGCGCACGTGACGGTGCGCCCCGGCACCCGCGAACAGGACCTCACCGAGACCTTCTACCGCCTGCACCTGATGACGCGCCGAAGGCAGGGCGTCCCGGTCCAGCCGCGGCGCTTCTTCGTCATGCTGTGGCACAGGGTCCTGGCCCAGGGCTACGGCACCGTGTTGATCGCCGAACACGACGGACGCCCCGTGGCCGCCGCGGTGTTCCTGCGGCACAACGCCACGCTGATCTACAAGTACGGCGCCTCGGACGCGGCGGCGTGGTCACTGCGGCCGAACCACGCGCTGTTCTGGCATGCGATCCGGGACGGGTGCGCGGCCGGTGACTCGTGGCTCGACTGGGGCCGCAGCGATGCGGGCAACCATGGCCTGCGCGCGTTCAAGGCTTCGTGGGGTGCCGAGGAACTGCCGCTCGTCCATTCGGTGCTGCGCGCCGATGGGGCGGCTTCGGGTTTCCGCACCGGTCGACGGCTCGCGCCGTCCAGGGCCTCGACGGCTGCCGGAGCATTGATCAGCCACAGCCCGCCATTGGTGTGCCGGATCGCCGGCCGGACGCTGTACCGCTACACCGCGTGAGAGGGTGCCGCTGCGGCGTCAGACCGGGTCGATCGACTCGCCCGCGGTGCGCGCCGGATCGACGAGGATCTTGGCGTGCGCATCGGGGTCACCGAGCGCGGTGAACGCCGCCTCGACACCCTCCAGCCCGACGACGCCGGTGACCACCGGTGCCGCGTTGACCTTGCCGTCGGCGAGCAGGTGCAGCGTGTCGCGGAACTCGAGCGGGGTGTAGCCGAGGACGAACCGCAGCTCGACCTCCTTGTTGATCGCCATGACGGGGCGGATGCGATCGGGCTGCATGCAGACACCCACCACGACCACGCGCGAGAACAGCGGTGCGTCGGCGATGACGCGGTCGAGCATTCCGGGGACGCCGACACACTCGAAGATCACCGGGTGCTTCGGCGTGGCTGCGCCGACCGCCTCCGCGGCGCGCCACACCTGCCACCACGGGACGAACGGCAGGCGGCGCAGCTTCTCGACGGTGCCCACGGCGAGGTCGAAGACCTCCGCCGCGGTCGCGAGGTGGCCGCGCCCCGGCGTCGCGGCGAACGGCGCGGTCTCGCCCGGGTCGACGACGACGTCGGCCCCGACTGCCGTCGCCAGCGCACGTCGCCCGGGGGAGAGGTCGCTCGCCACGACGGTGCGCACACCGGTCGCCTTGAGCATGGCGACGACGGCCAGGCCGATCGGACCGCACCCGATCACCACCGCCACCTGGTTCTTGCCGACGTCGCCGCGCCGGACCGCGTGCAGCGCGACGGCCATCGGCTCGGTGAGCGCCGCGACGTCCGTCGGCAACCCGTTCGGCACGGGCAGGGCGAGCGACTCCTCGACGAGCATCTGCTCGGCGTAGCCGCCCGGCGCGTGCACGGACAACCCGGTGGGGTGCACCGCGCCGTCGCGGCGCAGCAACGGCATCGCGACGACGCGGGTGCCGGCTGCCGGCGCACCCCGGGGCGCGCGACCGCGCCGACCCGACTCGAGCACCTCCCCGCAGAACTCGTGCCCCAGAACGACTTGCTGGTCGGAGCGGAAGATCCCGTCGTAGCCGACCTCGGCGGTGACCTCGGCGAGCTCGTCGCAATGGTGGCGTGCGTGCAGGTCGGAACCACAGATGCCGCAGCGCAGCACCCGCACGAGCAGGTGACCCGGTTCGGGCCGCGGGTCAGGGAGTTCGGTGACCTCGAGAACGGCGTCCGTGCAGGTGACTGCCCTCATGCCGGCCGAGTCTGCTGGCTACGCGTCCGGCCCGCCACGCGAACGACCCCCCACCCGAACGACCCCCACCCACCCAAGATCAAGAGATCTGCTCCGTCGAATATCGACCAAATCGATCTCTTGATCACGGGAGGGGGGCAGCGGGGCCGTCGTAGCGCAGCCAGAGTGCACCGAGCGGCGGAACGCGTAGCGTCGCCGACGCCGGCAGGCCGTGCCATGGCTCCTGCGTCGCCACGACGCCGCCGAAGTTGCCGACACCCGAGCCGAAGTAGATGTCGGCATCGGTGTTCAGCACCTCTGTCCAGCGGCCCGCTGCGGGCAGCCCGACGCGGTAGTTCTCGTGCGGCATGGCCGAGAAGTTCGCGACGCAGGCCAGCACCGAGCCGCCCGCACCGGCGCCGCGTCCGCCCGCGTGCGCACCACCAGCCCCATCGCCGAAACGCAGGAACGAGTAGACGTTGCCCTGCGCGTCGTTCGCGTCGATCCACCGGAAGCCATCGGGCGTCGTGTCGCGCGACCACAGCGCATCGGTCTCGACGTAGAGGTGGTTGAGGTCGCTGACGAGCCGCGCGATGCCGCGGTGGTCGGGGGAGTCGAGCAGCCACCAGTCCAGCGACCGGCTCTCGGCCCACTCGCCGCCCTGCCCGAACTCCTGCCCCATGAACAGCAGCTGCTTGCCGGGGTGCGCCCACATGTAGGCGTAGAGGGTGCGCAGTGTCGCCAGCTGCTGCCAACGGTCGCCCGGGATCTTGTTCAGCAGCGAGCCCTTGCCGTGCACGACCTCGTCGTGCGACAGCGGCAGGACGAAGTTCTCGGAATACGCGTACATCATCGAGAACGTCAGCTCGTTGTGGTGGTACTGCCGGTGGATCGGCTGGTGGCTGATGTAACTCAGCGTGTCGTGCATCCAGCCCATGTCCCACTTGAAGCCGAAGCCGAGACCACCGAGGTGCGCCGGACGGGTGACTCCCGGCCACGACGTCGACTCCTCCGCGATCGTGACGACGCCGGGGACCCGCTTGTAGACGGTGGCATTCATCTCCTGCAGGAAGGCGACCGCTTCGAGGTTCTCGCGCCCGCCGTACTGGTTGGGCTCCCACTCGCCGTCCTTGCGCGAGTAGTCGAGGTAGAGCATCGACGCGACCGCGTCGACGCGCAGGCCGTCGATGTGGAACTCCTCGAGCCAGAACAGCGCGTTGGCGACGAGGAAGTTGCGTACCTCGCTGCGGCCGAAGTTGAAGACGTACGTTCCCCAGTCCGGCTGTTCACCACGCCGCGGGTCGGCGTGCTCGTACAGCGGCGTCCCGTCGAAGCGCGCGAGCGCCCATGCGTCCTTGGGGAAGTGCGCCGGCACCCAATCGACGATCACACCGATGCCGTTCTGGTGCAGCGTGTCGACGAGCTGCCGGAAGTCGTCCGGAGATCCGAAGCGTGCGGTCGGCGCGTAGTACGACGACACCTGGTAGCCCCAGGACCCGCCGAAGGGATGCTCGGCAACCGGGAGGAACTCGACGTGCGTGAAGCCGTGGTCGCGCACGTGCGTGACGAGCTGGTCCGCGAGCTCCCGGTAACTCAGGCCGAGCCGCCAGGAGCCGAGGTGCACCTCGTAGATCGACATCGGCGCGGCATGCCACGGCGTGCGGGCCCGGCGCTCGAGCCACTCGGCGTCGCGCCACCGGTGCGTCGGGGTGTGGACGACCGACGCGGTCGCGGGCGGAACCTCGGTAGCGAACGCCATCGGGTCGGCCTTGTCGCGCCACACGTTGTCGGCGCCGAGGATCTGGTACTTGTACCGGCAGCCGTCGCCGACGTCGGGGACGAACAGCTCCCAGACGCCGGACGACCCGAGCGAGCGCATCGGCAGGGCGCGCCCGGACCAGTAGTCGAAGTCGCCGAGCACGCGGACGCCCTGGGCGCTGGGCGCCCATACCGCGAACGAGGTGCCGGTGACGATCCCGCCGGGGGTGTCGTACGTGCGCACGTGCGCGCCAAGCACGTCCCAGAGGTTCTCGTGGCGCCCCTCGCCGATCAGGTATATGTCCATTTCGCCGAGCGTCGGCAGCCACCGGTACGGGTCGTCGACGAGATGCGGCTGGTCGCCGTAGTCGACACACAGCCGGTAGTCGGTCGACGACCCGTCGAGCATGCCTTCGAAGACGCCGCCGTCGTGGATGCGCCGCATCGGCACCTTGGTCTCGCCGGCCACGACGTCGACCGCGGCGGCCTCGGGCCGCAGCGTGCGGATCACGGTGCGGTTCGGTCCCGCCGGGTGCGCGCCGAGCACGCCGTGCGGGTTGTGGTGGGTGCCTGCGACGAGCCGGTCGAGCTCCTCGCGCTGGATCGTCGTGGTCATCGCGCTCCCTCGGGTTCGGCAAGGCGGGCCAGTGACGCGAGCGGGATGGGCAGCCAGGTCGGTCGGTTGCGCGCCTCGTACACGGCTTCGTAGACCGCCTTGTCGGCCTCGAACGCCCGCAGTACGGCCGAGTGCGCGCGCGGGTCGGAGCCGGCCGCGTCCGCGTACCCGTCGCAGAACGCCGCCCGGTTGCGGGTCGTCCACTCGTCGGCGCGATAGGCCAGCTGGGCTTCGGCGCCGCCCTCGATGAGGCGGTGGTGCCCGGCGTACGCGAACGAGCGCAGCATGCCCGCGATGTCGCGCAGCGGGGTGTCGGGCAGCCGCCGGTCGGCCAGCGCGGCCATCGGCTCACCCTCGAAATCGATGAGCACCCACCGGTGGACCGTGCGCAGCGCCTGCCCGAGATGCAGGTCGCCGTGGATGCGCTGGAGCACCAGTTCCGACGTCGCTTCCGCGAACTCGTCGTAGAGCGCCCGCAGACCCGGGGCCAGGTCGTCGAGCTCGGCCACCACGTCGCGGGCAGCCTCGAGGCGGCTGCGCATCGCGATGGCGCGCTCGCGGATCGCGTCGTGCACGGCCGGTGTCGTGCCGAAGGCGGCGGCCAGGTCGGCGTGCGTCTCGGCGATCGCGACGCCCAACCGCCACGCCTCACCGGCGAAATCCCCGCCGGCCTCCTCGGCGTGCAGGTCGGCCTCGGCGAGCAGGTCGCGGACGCTCGCCTTGGCGAGTTCCCACCCGTCGGTGGCGGTGGTCATGAACTCCTGCGCCATCGCCAGCGAGTACGGCTCGCCGTCGATGTCGCACTCGACGGAACCGAGGAGCCGGGCGACGTGCTTGCCGCCGAACTCGCCGAGTGCCGCGTGGATCTCGATGTCGGGGTTGATGCCCGGCTGCAGGCGCCGGAACACCTTCACGATGACCTGATCGTCGAAGCGCAGCGACGTGTTGGACTGCTCGGCCGTCAGCACCAGGCTCTGGCCCTCGAGCGGGATCTCGTCCGGCGCTACGTAACGGCGGAACCGCAGCGATCCCTCGGCGAGGTCGTCGCTGATGTTGCGCAGCCAGGCGCCGGTGATGTCCTTGTCATGCAGCGCGTCGTAGACCCACGCCGGGCCGTCGCCGCTCTCGACGGTGCCGAGCAGGACGTGCTCGAGGGTCTCGCTCGGAGCGGTGTGGGCCACCAACGGCAGCTGGTAGGTCTCAACGTCGCCGTCCTCGTACACGACCTGAGCGGTCCAGACCTCGGTCTGCGCCCCGTCGCCGAACGCGGTCAGCAATCGCACGGACACCTTGCCGCTGCGGCCCTTGCCTGCGAACCACCGCTGGTTGGGCAGCCACCGTTCGACGAGGGGCTGCAACGCGCTCTGCTCGATCACAGCGCCACCTCCTCGATCTCGATGTCGGACGGGGCTGCGGCTGCCGGTTCGACGGTCTGCTCCTGACGCCGTGGGATGCGCAGCCAGTAGAAGCCGTGCCCGGCGAGCGTGAGCAGGTAGGGCAGCTCACCGATCGCGGGAAAGTGCGTGCCGCCGATCAGCTCGATGGGCTCGACGCCCTGCCAGGCGCGCAGGTCGAGTTCGACGGGCTGCGCGAACCGGGAGAGGTTGTTGACGCAGAGCACGATGTCGTCGCCGAACTCGCGGACGAAGCTCAGCACGCTGGGGTTGGTACCCCCGATGTCGGTGAACGTACCCATGCCGAAGGCGGGGTTTGCCTTGCGCAGCTGGATCATCCGCCGCGTCCAGTGCAGCAGGGACGAGGTGTTGCGGGTCTGCGCCTCGACGTTGGTGACCTGGTAGCCGTAGACGGAGTCCATGTTCAGCGGCAGGTAGAGCCGGCCCGGATCGCAGGTCGAGAAACCGGCGTTGCGGTCGGGCGTCCACTGCATGGGGGTGCGCACGCCGTCACGGTCACCGAGCCAGATGTTGTCGCCCATGCCGATCTCGTCGCCGTAGTAGAGCACCGGTGAACCCGGCAGCGACAACAGCAGCGCTGTGAACAGCTCGATCCTGTTGACGTCATTTTCCAGCAGCGGTGCCAACCTGCGTCGGATGCCGATGTTGGCCTTCATCCGGGGGTCGGTGGCGTACTCGGCCCACATGTAGTCGCGCTCGTCGTCGGTCACCATCTCGAGGGTCAGCTCGTCGTGGTTGCGCAGGAAGATGCCCCACTGGCAGTTGTCGGGGATCAGCGGCGTCTGCGCCATGATCTCCGAGATCGGGTACCGGGACTCGCGGCGGACGGCCATGAAGATGCGCGGCATCACCGGGAAGTGGAAGGCCATGTGGCACTCGTCGCCGCCCACGGACGGGTCGCCGAAGTACTCCACGACGTCGGCCGGCCACTGGTTCGCCTCGCAGAGCAGGACGCGGTCGGGGTAGTCGCGGTCGACCTCCTTGCGCACCCGGCGGAGGAACTCGTGCGTCTCGGGCAGGTTCTCGCCGTTCGTCCCGTCGCGGACGTACAGGTAGGGCACGGCGTCGAGCCGGAACCCGTCGATGCCGACGTCGAGCCAGAAGCGCAACGAGTCGATGATCGCCTGTTGCACGCCGGGGGAGTCGAAGTTGAGGTCCGGCTGGTGACTGAAGAACCGGTGCCAGAAGTACTGCTTGCGCACCGGGTCGAACGTCCAGTTCGAGGGCTCGGTGTCGACGAAGATCACGCGCGCGTCGGGGAAGCGGGTGTCGTCGTCGTTCCACACGTAGAAGTCGCCGAACGGCCCGTCCGGGTCGCTGCGCGATGCCTGGAACCACGGGTGCTGGTCGGACGTGTGGTTCATGACGAAGTCGACGATCACGCGGATGCCCCGCGCGTGTGCCTCGTTCAGGAAGTTCTTGAAGTCGTCGATCGTCCCGAACTCGGGCAGGACGCCGGTGTAGTTGCTGACGTCGTACCCGCCGTCGCGCAGCGGGGAGGGATAGAACGGAGGCAGCCAGAGGCAGTCCACGCCGAGCCACTGGAGGTAGTCGAGCTTGTCGGCGAGCCCGCGCAGGTCGCCGGTGCCGTCGCCGTTCGAGTCGTAGAAGCCGCGGACGAGGACCTCGTAGAAGACGGCGCGCTTGAACCAGTCGGGGTCACGGCTGACGATCTCGGTGTTCTCGGCGGGCTGTTCGGTCATGCGTTGCCCCGGACGGCGAAGACGTGGGCGGGCTGGAAGTGCGGGTCGAGGCGCACGTAGTTGCGCGACCCCCACTGGTACTCGGCCCCGGTGAGCAGGTCGCGGACGGTGAAGCCGGCATCCCAGGTCATGCCGAGGGCCTCCAGATCGATGGTGACGGTCGCTTCCTGCGGTTCGCGCGGGTCGACGGTGCACACGACGAGCACCGTGTCGCCGGTGTCGGGGTCGCACTTGCTGAAGGCGGTCAGCTGGTCGTTGTCCACCGAGTGGAAGCGCAGGTTGCGTAATTGCTGCAGGGCGGGGTGCTCGCGCCGGATGCGATTCAGCTTCGCGAGGAACGGGGCGAGCGAACGACCGTCGGCGATGGCGCCCGCGAAGTCACGGGGACGCAGCTGATATTTCTCCGAATCGAGGTACTCCTCGCTGCCGGGCTTCGCATTGAGGTGCTCGTACAGCTCGTAACCGCTGTAGACGCCCCAGGTCGGGGAGAGCATCGCCGCCAGCACCGCGCGGATCGCGAACGCGGCGGGGCCGCCGTGCACCAGGTAGTCGTGCAGGATGTCCGGCGTGTTGACGAAGAAGTTCGGACGCATGCACGCGGCCGACTCCACCAGCTCCTGGGCGTACTGCTCGATCTCCTCTTTCGTGTTGCGCCAGGTGAAATAGGTGTAGCTCTGGTGGAAGCCCACCTTGGCGAGCTCGTGCATCATCGCCGGCCGGGTGAACGCCTCGGCGAGGAACAGCACCTCGGGATGGGTCTTCTTGACCTCGGCGATGAGCCACTGCCAGAAGTTGATCGGCTTGGTGTGCGGGTTGTCGACGCGGAAGATCGTGACGCCCGTCGAGATCCAGAACTCGATGATCCGCAGGCACTCGGCGGACAGGCCGGCCGGGTCGTTGTCGAAGTTGATCGGGTAGATGTCCTGGTACTTCTTCGGCGGGTTCTCGGCGTACGCGATGGTCCCGTCGGGCTTGGTCGTGAACCATTCGGGGTGCGTGGTGACCCAGGGGTGGTCCGGCGCGGCCTGTAGCGCGAAGTCCAGCGCCACCTCCATGCCGAGCTCGTTGGCGCGCCGGACGAGCGCGGTGAAGTCGGTCATCGTGCCGAGGTCGGGATGGATCGCGTCGTGGCCGCCGTGGCGGGAGCCGATGGCCCAAGGGGAGCCGACGTCCCAGCTCGCGGCGACGAGCGAGTTGTTCGGCCCCTTGCGGTTGACCTCACCGATCGGGTGGATCGGCGGCAGGTAGACGACGTCGAACCCGAGCGAGGCGACGTAGTCGAGGTGCTCGGTGGCGTCCTTCAACGTCCCGTGCCGGGCCGGTCGCGCCGGCGCGAGCGGGTCGCCCGCGAGCTGCGCCCCGATCGACCGCGGGAAGAACTCGTACCAGGACCCGAAGAGCGCGCGCGGTCGGTCGACCCACAGCCGGTACTGGGGGGACCGGGTCACCAGCTCGCGGATCGGGTTGGCGTGCACGAGCCGCTGCAGGTAGTCGTCGAGCGCCGGGGCGGCCCGGTGCGCGACGTCGAGGGTGGTGTCGCGCAGGGCGGTGGCCGCCGCGAGCGCGCGCGGGCGCTCGGCCTTCGGAAGCGCCCGCGCCAGCCGCTCGAACAGCCGCGCGCCGCCCTCGAAGTCGTTGGCCAGATCATCGGCGCCCTGCCCGGCGTCCAGCTTCACGGTGACGGTGTGCTGCCAGGTGCCGAGCGGGTCGCTCCAGGCCTCGATGCTGAACGACCACATACCGGGCTGGTCGGGGACCAGGTCGGCGTGCCAGCGATCGGTGCCGGGCAGGCCCGGCTCCATCCGCCGGGGTGCGTGCCGGCGGCCGGACGGGTCGCGGACGACCACGCTGGCGCCGAGGGCGTCGTGCCCCTCGCGGAACACGGTCGCTGACACCGGCACGTGCTCGCCCACGACGGCTCGGGCGGGGAACTCCCCGGAGACCGTCGATCCGACGACGGGGGAGATGTCGGTGAGTCCGAGTCGGCCAACCACGACTGCCACCGTACCCACGAGGGGGATTCCCGTAAGCCTTGCGGGGAATGCCGACGGCCAGCGGTGCCGGGCCCGCGAGATGGTCGGCACCCCAGCGCTCGCCCGGGTTCTGGTGCTAGCGTCGCGCCAGTGAAAGCTCTCCGCCGGCTCACTGTTCGCGCCGCATTTCCTGACGAGCTGACCAGCCTCGCCGACATCGTCGACAACCTGCGCTGGTCCTGGCATCCCGACTCGCTCGACCTACTCGAGTCCGTCGACCCGGACCTCTGGCAGTCGTGCAACCACGACCCCGGCCGCATGCTGGGCGAGGTCAGCGCCGAGCGGCTGGCCGTCCTGGCCCGCGACCGCAAGTTCGTCCGCCGCCTCGAGGAGGTGCACGACGACCTCGCCGAGTACCTGACCTCGCCGCGCTGGTACCAGCAGCAGCAGGCCGAGAACCCGTCGATGCCCGCCTCGATCGCGTACTTCTCGCCCGAGTTCGGCATCACCGAGGTGCTGCCGCAGTACTCCGGCGGTCTCGGCATCCTGGCCGGCGACCACCTCAAGGCGGCGAGCGACCTCGGCGTGCCGATCATCGGCGTCGGGCTGCTCTACCGCGCTGGGTACTTCCGCCAGACCCTCTCGCGCGACGGCTGGCAGCTCGAGCAGTACCCGTCGCTCGATCCGCAGGGGCTGCCGATCGGCCTGCTGCACCAGGCCGACGGGCAGCCGGCGCGCATCTCCCTCGCGCTGCCCGGCGGACGAACGCTGTGGGCGCAGATCTGGATCGCGAAGGTCGGCCGCGTGCCCCTGCTGCTGCTCGACAGCGACATCGAGGAGAACGACAACGCCGCGCGGCAGGTCACCGACCGGCTGTACGGCGGCGGCAAGGACCACCGCCTCGAGCAGGAACTGCTGCTCGGCATCGGGGGTGTCCGCGCCATCCGGGCGTACTGCGCCGCCTCCGGGACGGCCGCGCCCCAGGTGTTCCATACCAACGAGGGGCACGCCGGGTTCCTCGGGGTCGAGCGCATCCGGGAGCTGGTCGACGGGTACGACCTGAGTTTCGACGAGGCGCTGCAGTCCGTCCGGGCAGGAACCGTGTTCACCACGCACACGCCGGTGCCCGCGGGTATCGACCGGTTCCCCCGCGACCTCGTCGCCGGCGCGCTGGCCGGCATGCACGGGGTGCCCGTCGAGCGGGTCCTGGAACTCGGCGCCGAGCAGGATCCGACGATCTTCAACATGGCGCACATGGGGCTGCGGCTCGGCCAGCGCGCCAACGGGGTCTCGCGCCTGCACGGGGTCGTGTCTCGCGAGATGTTCGCCGACCTCTGGCCGGGCTTCGACTCGTCGGACGTTCCGATCGGGTCGATCACGAACGGTGTGCACGCCCCGACCTGGATGTCACGCGACGTCCTCGAGATCGCCGAGCGTGAGGTCGGCAGCGCCAAGATGGCGGCCGGCGACGGCTGGGACGCGATCGACAAGGTTGGCGACGCCGAGCTGTGGCGGGTGCGCCGGATGCTGCGCGGGCGGCTGGTCGGTGAGGTCCGGCGGCGGGTCAGGGAGTCCGGGCTGCAGCGCGGGATGGGTGAGGCCGAACTCGGCTGGGCGTCGTCGGTCTTCGACCCGGACGTGCTGACGATCGGATTCGCCCGCCGGGTCCCGTCGTACAAGCGGCTGACGCTGATGCTGCGCGATCCCGAGCGGTTGCGCGCGCTGCTGCTCGACCCCGACCGGCCGGTGCAGATCGTGATCGCGGGCAAGAGCCACCCCGCCGACGACGGCGGCAAGCAGCTCATCGCGCAGATGGTGCGCTTCGCGGACGACCCGGCGGTGCGGCACCGCATCACCTTCCTGCCGGACTACGACATCGGGATGGCCCGCTACCTGTACTGGGGCGTGGACGTCTGGCTGAACAACCCGCTGCGCCCGCTCGAGGCGTGCGGCACGTCCGGGATGAAGGCGGCCCTCAACGGCGCGCTGAACCTGTCCATCCGCGATGGCTGGTGGGACGAGTGGTTCGACGGCGAGAACGGCTGGGCGATCCCGTCCGCCGACGGCGTCGAGGACCCTGACCGGCGCGACGACATCGAGGCGACCGCGCTCTACGACCTGATCGAGACCCAGGTTGCGCCGAGGTTCTACGACCACGGTGCCAACGGGGTGCCGACCCGGTGGGCCGAGATGGTGCGGCACACCCTGAAGACCCTCGGTCCGAAGGTGCTCGCATCCCGCATGGTGATCGACTACGTCCAGCAGCTGTACGTGCCCGCCGCGGCCTCCTCGGGACGCATGGCTGCCGACAACTTCCGCGCGGCCCGCAGCCTGGCGCAGTGGCGGGCGGCCGTCCTCGCGGCGTGGCCGGGAGTGCGCGTGCTGCACGTCGACTCGCAGCTCGAGGGCGAGCACTCCGAACTCGGCGGCCGGCTGACGCTGCGCGCCGAGGTGGCTCTCAACGGGCTCTCGCCCGACGACGTCGACGTCGAGGCGGTCTACGGCAAGGTCGACAACGACAACGTGCTGACCGACATCGCGACCCGTTCCCTGAAGGCGGTCGAGGTCACCGACGGCACCGCGCGCTTCGAGGGCGACGTGCCGCTCGAGCGCACCGGAGCGTTCGGGTACACGGTGCGAGCGCTGCCGAAGAACGACCTGCTCGCGTCGCCGGCCGAGCTGGGCGTGGTCTCGACCGCGTAGTACGGCGCCGGTGGTGCTGCCCGCGGTGCGGGGGCATCGCCGACCGCAGGACGCGGCGCTCAGTTGCGGCGGATGCGCAGCAGCAGGACCGAGCGGGCGGTGACGGGTAGCTCGGCGCCGCGCCGGATGTTCGTGCGGCCGCGCGGCTTCCCGCCGCGGCAGGTCGTGTCGATGATCAGCTCGTAGCTACCGGCCCAGGGCTTGCCGGGCAGGGTGAAGACCCCGTCCGCGTCGCCGCTGTGCAGGATCAGCAGGTAGGAGTTGTCGACGATCACCTCGCCGCGCCGGCCGCGGTGGCGCAGGTCGCGCCCGTCCAGGAACATCCCGATGGAGCGCAGGCCGCTGTCGAACCAGTCCTGCGCGGACATCTCCCGGCCTGCGGGGTGGAACCAGGCGAGGTCCTTGCTGCCGTCTCCGCCCGGTACCGGCCGTCCTTCGAAGAACGCGCGCTGGTGCAGCACCGGAGCGGTCCGGCGCACGGACAGCAGCCGGCGCACGAGCGCGAGCATGTCGTCGGACTCCGGCGACGGGGTCCAGTCGACCCAGGAGGTCGGGTTGTCCTGGCAGTAGGCGTTGTTGTTGCCACCCTGCGTACGCCACCGCTCGTCCCCGGCGACGAGCATCGGCGCTCCGGTCGACAGCAGCAGCGTCGACAGCAGGTTGCGGGCCTGCCGCAGCCGCAGCTCGACGACGTCGGGCGGGGCGGGGTCGCCCTCGACGCCGCAGTTGTACGAACGGTTGTCGTCCGTGCCGTCGCGGTTGTCCTCGAGATTGGCCTCGTTGTGCTTCTTCTCGTAGGAGACGAGGTCGCGCATCGTGAAGCCGTCGTGCGCGGTGACGAAGTTGATCGACGCGATGGGCAGTCGCCCGTCGTCGCCGTAGAGGTCGGACGAGCCGGTGAGCCGGTACGCCAGGTCACGCACGCCGTCGGCACCGAACGACCAGAACGAGCGCACCGTGTCGCGGTACTTGCCGTTCCACTCGGTCCACAGCGGCGGGAACTCGCCGACCTGGTAGCCGCCCGCGCCGACGTCCCACGGCTCGGCGATCAACTTGACCTGGGAGATGACGGGGTCCTGATGGATCGTGTCGAAGAAGGAGGAGAGCTTGTCGACGTCGTGCAGCGACCGCGCCAGCGCCGAGGCGAGGTCGAAGCGGAACCCGTCGACGTGCATCTCCGTGATCCAGTACCGCAGCGAGTCGGTGATCAGCTGCAGGGGGAACGGTCGGCGCGGGTCGAACGTGTTGCCGCAGCCGGTGTAGTCGACGTACGCCGACGGGTCGTTCTCGGACAGCCGGTAGTACGAGCCGTTGTCGATGCCGCGGAACGAGAGCGTCGGCCCGCCCGGGCCCCCCTCGGCGGTGTGGTTGTAGACGACGTCGAGGATGACCTCGATGCCGGCCGAGTGCAGCGCGCGCACCATCGCCTTGAACTCGCGCACCTGGTTGCCCGCGCGCGACGAGTACGCCTCATGCGGCGCGAAGAACCCCAGGCTGTTGTAGCCCCAGTAGTTCGGCAGGCCGCGCTGCTGCAGGTGCGCCTCGGTGACGAAGTGGTGGATCGGCAGGAGTTCGACCGCGGTGACGCCGAGGGACTTCAGGTAATCGATCGCGGCCGGATGCGCCAGGCCCGCGTACGTCCCACGCAGCTCTTCGGGGATGCCGGGGTGTTGCTGGGTGAAGCCGCGCAGGTGCAGCTCGTAGATGACGGTGTCGTCCCAGGGCACCTTCGGGCGGTGGTCGTCACCCCAGGGAAACGCGTCGTGGATGATCACCGATCGCGGGACGTACGGTGCGGAATCGGTGTCGTTCTCCGGATACACCGCCGGGTTGTCGACGAAGTCGCCCTCGAGCGCCCGGGCGTACGGGTCCACGAGCAGCTTCCCGGGGTTGTGGAACAGCCCCTTCGCCGGGTCGTACGGTCCGTCCATGCGGTAGCCGTAGCGCTGGCCCGGCATCACGCCGGGCAGGTAGCCGTGCCATACGTGGTACGTCGTGTCCGACAGCGGAACGCGCGTCTCGTGCCCGGCTTCGTCGAACAGGCAGACGGTGACCGCGGTGGCCGTCGTCGACCAGATGGCGAAGTTCGCGCCCTCGCCGTCCCAGTGCGCACCGAGCGGGAACGGCTCGCCGGGCCACGCGCCGTCGAGGCGGGCGATGTCGGCGGCGGTGAGTTTCTCCGGCAGCACGCAGCGGACTGTATCCGTTTGCCGATGTCACCCGGACGACACCGGCTGGACGGCCCGGCGCCGGGCGCGAGCGGCCCGAAGGAGCAGCCGAGGGGACAGCAGGGCGGCGGGCGAGACGTTTCGGGTGCCGTAGGCGTAGAACCGGTCAGCGACCCAGGGGTCGTGGACGGCACCGGCGAACAGCAGCCGCTCGAGCCGGCTGAACGTGCGCCCACTGCTGAAGTCGAGGGCGAGTTTCTGGTGCGGCATGAGCCGTCGGCGGTGGACCCGGCCGTAGCGGCGCAGGGCCGCGTCGAGCGCCGACGGATCGGTTCCGGCGAGCGGCCCGGACACCGCATCGGCGAGCCAGCCGGCGGACTGCACCGCCCAGCCGCAGCCCACCCCCCACAGCGGGTCGCCGACGAGGGCGGCGTCCCCGATGAGCGCCACGCCCGCAGCGGTGACCCGCTTGCGGACGACGCTCGGGTAGTCCTTCGTGCCGATGACGTCCGACACCCGCTCGACACCGCTCACGTCGGGGCCGCCGGGCAGGTCGACGTAGCTGCTCAGCAGCGCCGCCTCGCGGTCGTCGGTGAACTCGCTCAGCCGTGCCTTGGCCGGCATGGTGGCAAGGATCGTGATGCCGTCCTCGTTGCGGAACGCGTAAACGGCATCTGGGTCGAGCAGCCACATCTGCCCCGGAGTGTCGTGGGTGAACCCGACGTTGCGGTACGCCGCGAAGTAGCCGAAACGCTCGTTGGGTATCTCGCGCGCGGGCAATCCGGCCGCCTCGGCGACCCTCGAATGGCGCCCGTCGGCACCGACGACGAGGCGGGCCGCAATCCGCCGCTCGGCACCGTCGACCGTGGCGGTCACCCCGTCGACGCGGTCGCCGCCGGTGCGGGTGAGGTCGCGCACTTTGGCGCCGAGGACGAGATCGACTCCCGGGGTGTCGGCGGCGATGGACCGCAGAATGGGGTCGAGCAGCGTGCGACGGATGTTGTAGCCGTGCGTGGGACGCCCGCGCGGGTTCTCGGGTTCACGCACCAGGCCGTAGCGGGTCCAGACGCTGCCGCGGTTGCGGAGACCACCGGCCGCCTCGATGGCCTTGTCGGCGCCGATCCGTTGCAACGTCGGTAACGCGCTGGACTGGATGAAGTGGGTGCACAGCCGCTTGTACGCGTCGCGGTCGCCGTGCGCCTCGAGCAGCGCCACGTGCAGGCCGGCTCTGCCCAGCAGCGCCGCCACCGTCGAACCCGCCGGGCCCGACCCGACCACGACGACGTCGTAGGACTCCGTCATGACTGCCTCCCAGGGTCGCGGCGAAGTATCACCCCGGTCGGCTGTCGCAGTCACGACGGCGGCGACGCCCGCGGACCCGAGTTCTCAGGATCTACACGGGCTGGTCTCATCCGACGATGCGTTTCGGCGGGTTGTCTTGGTTTCGACCGGGTGGCCGCCCGGTCGAGCGAGAGGAAAGTCCCATGGACCCGTACCAGCCGATCTCCGGTGAGCCGAGCTACCCGTCGCAGCCCCCCACGGAACCCGAAGCGCCGAGCGCCCTGCCGGCCGACCCGGTCTCGGAGCAGAACCGCTCGATGGCCGAGCCCAACCAGCCGGCCGCCGGGCCGGGTGAGCCGACCGCCGGACCCGACCAGCCGGGGCCGTACCAGCCCGTGGCTGAGCCATACCAGCCGGTGGCCGGGCCGACCCCGCTGTACCAGCCGGCCGCGCCGCACCAGGGATACCAGCCGGGTGCCGCAGGCTACCCGCCGTACCAGCAGGGCGGTGGGGCCTATCAGCCTTACCAGCCTTACCAGCCTTATCAGGCCATGGGCGGGCCGCACCTGCCCGTCGACCCGGTACGCGCGTCGCGCAAGCGCCGGATGCGGATCGCCGTCGCAGCGAGTGCCTCGCTTGCCGCGATCTGCGCGGCGGTCGGCATCGGGTTCGCGGTCACCGGCACGCAGTCCGTCGCGGGCGCCGGCGTCGCGCTTCCGTCCGCCAATCCGCAGAGCGTGCAAGGGCCGTTCGGCAACGGCGGCACCCTTCCCAACGGCGGGTACGGCTCGGGCGGCAACGGTTCAGGCGGAACTGGCTCCGGCTCGTCCGGAACGAGCGGGCCGACCTCGACCGGGACAGCCACAGCGGCGCAGTCCTCGGGCGTCGTCGACATCGTGTCGACCCTCGGCTACCAGCAGGCCGAGGCCGCCGGCACCGGCACGGTCGTGACCTCGTCGGGTGAAGTGCTCACCAACAACCACGTGATCGACGGCGCGACCAGCATCAAGGTCACCGTGGTCTCCACCGGCGCGACGTACACCGCCAGCGTGGTCGGCACCGACCCGACCGACGACGTGGCCGTTCTGCAGCTGTCGGGAGCCTCGGGTCTGACGACGGCCAACTTCGGCAACGCCTCGAGCGTCTCGGCTGTCAGCGTCGGCGACGCGGTCACCGGCGTGGGCAACGCAGGCGGCACCGGCGGCACACCGAGCTCGGCGACGGGCCAGGTCACCGCTCTGAATCAGACGATCACCGCGTCCGACAGCAACGGCAGCAATCCCGAGACCGTCACCGGCATGATCGAGACCAACGCCCCGATCGCGGCGGGCGATTCCGGCGGCCCGCTGTACGACTCGTCGGGCAAGATCGTCGGCGTCGACACCGCAGCTCAGACCGGCCGCGGAGGATCGACCGTCGCCGCCTATGCGATCCCGATCACCAAGGCATTGTCGGTCGCGTCGCAGATCGAGTCCGGCCAGGCGTCGAGCACGGTTCACATCGGCAGCACCGGATTCCTCGGCGTCTCGGTCCAGGACACCGCCAACGGGACGGCCGTGGCCAGCGTCGTCACCGGGGGACCGGCTGCCAAGGCCGGTCTCGCCGCCGGTGACGTCATCACCGCTGTCAACGGCAGCTCCGTCACCAACTCCACGTCACTTCGCACGGCCCTGTCGACCACCAAGCCAGGGCAGCAGGTCACCGTGAGCTGGACCGACGCCGCGGGCGCCAGCCATCACGCGACAGTGACCTTGACGACCGGACCCGCCGACTGACCAGCAGCCTCCGTCGGCCGCAGGGAACTCTGCGGTTTGATGTTCGTGTGACGGAGGTGAACCCGGACGCGGTTCTGCAGTTCATCGACGTCTCGGTGCGCCGCGGCGAGAAGCTGTTGCTCGTCGGCATCACGTGGACGGTCGAGGAGGACGAGCGTTGGGCCGTCCTCGGTGCGAACGGTGCCGGGAAGACGACGCTGCTGCAGATCGCCGCGGCGTCGCTGCACCCGACCGCGGGCGAGGCCTACGTCCTCGGTGAACGGATCGGCAGCGTGGACGTGTTCGAGCTTCGGCCACGGATCGGGCTCGCCAGCGCGGCCATCGCCCAGCGGATCCCGAACGGGGAACGGGTCCTCGACGTGGTCGTGAGCGCCGGGTACTCGGTTCTCGGCAGGTGGCGGGAGGCGTACGGCCGGCTGGACGTGCGGCGGGCCGCGCGCCTGCTCGAGCGTGCCGGCGTCGGGGCCCTCGGCGAGCGCAGCTACGGAACGCTCAGCCAGGGCGAGCGGCAGCGGGTGCAGATCGCCCGAGCGCTGATGACCGACCCTGAGCTGTTACTGCTCGACGAGCCGGCGGCGGGCATGGACCTCGGCGGTCGCGAGGACCTGCTGCGCCGCCTCACTCGTTTCGCAGCCGACCCGGACGCGCCGGCATCGGTGCTGGTCACGCACCACGTCGAGGAGATCCCGCCCGGCATCACGCACGTGCTGCTGCTCAAGGACGGCCGAACAGTCGCCGCCGGCCTGGCCCGCGACGTCCTCACCGACGAGCACCTTTCGGCGACCTTCGGTCTGCCCCTGCATGTCGAGCGTCGCGAGGGTCGCTGGTACGCCCGCGCTCTCTAGGTGCGCGAACTACGGCCTGCCTCGATTACCCGCCCCGATCACCTGGCCCCGATCACCTGGCCCCGATCACCTGGCCCCGATCACCTGGCCCCGGTTTCTTGGGTTAGTCGGGTGGTGGGTCGAGGGGTGTTTGGTGGGCGGTGTTGGGGTGTGGGGTTTGGGTGGGGTCGAGGTGGTGGGGGGCGGTCCAGTGGGGGATGCCGTTGATCATGTGGCAG
>JAVHVN010000002.1:0-12131 GCA_032160545.1 Pseudonocardiales bacterium
TACGCGGCGGGGCCGGGCGGGCGCCTCGGGCTGCATCGGCACCGCTCCGACGAGATCGAGGTGATCGAGGCCTGCCCGCTGGGGATGCCGGGAGTCGGCGACTCCGAGGTGCTGGCGCGGCGCTGGACGGCCGTGACGGGTGTCGAGGTCATCCGCGGCGATCATGGCGAGGTGGCCGTCCTCGAGCACCGGCCCGGGCCTGGTCGGCAGGCGCGCGGGCGACGGCCCCCCGACCGGGTCGACGTCGTAGCAGGGCCGGCGCAGGTGACCAGGACGATCGGCGGTCGCACGATGAGCGTGGCGGCCGGCGGATTCTGGCAGGTGCATCCTCACGCGGCGGACGCCTTCGCCGCAGCGCTTCTGGATGCCCTGCAACCCCGCGCCGGCGACATCGTGCTCGACCTGTACAGCGGCGCCGGCGCGCTCACCGCGGTGCTGGCTGACGCGGTCGGGCAGACCGGCCGCGTCGTCGCCGTCGAGAGCGACCGGACAGCGGTCGCCGACGGCGAACGCAACCTCGGGCAGCTGCCGTGGGTCGAGGTGCGCCGAGCCCGGGTCGGGGGCGCGACGGTGGACTCGGCCGGTGTCACGCCCGACCTCGTCGTGCTCGACCCGCCGCGAGCGGGCGCGGGGCGCGAGGTGATGGCCGCACTGCTGGCGTCCGGTGCTCGCGGCATCGGCTATGTCGCGTGCGATCCCGCATCGCTCGCCCGCGACGTTCGGACCGCGCTCGACGCGGGCTGGCGACTGGCGGGGTTGCGTGGCTTCGACGCCTTCCCGATGACGCACCACGTCGAATGCGTCGCGCACCTCACCCCGCCGGACCCGCACCCGGACTCTCTGTAACGACTCGTCCGATGAGCACCGATTGCGGTGAGGGGACTCGGTACGCTGAGGCCGTGACTCCACTCCTCGGCCGCCTCGACCTGCCAGCCGAGCTGCGCACGCTGAGCTCGGAGGAGCTGGCGCTGCTGGCCGCCGAGATCCGTGACCTGCTCGTGCAGACCGTGTCCCGCACCGGCGGTCACCTCGGTCCCAACCTCGGGGCCGTCGAACTCACGATCGCGCTGCACAGGGTCTTCGACTCGCCGACGGAGCCGATCCTCTTCGACGTCGGGCACCAGGCCTACGTGCACAAGATCCTCACCGGCCGCGCCGGCCTCATGCCGACGCTGCGGCAGACGGGGGGCCTGTCGGGTTACCCGAGCCGGGCCGAGAGCGAGCATGACTGGATCGAGAACTCGCACGCCTCGACAGCGCTGTCCTACGCGGACGGGCTTGCCAAGGCGTTCGCCGTGCGCGGTGAGCGGCGACCCGTCGTCGCCGTGGTCGGTGACGGTGCGCTGACAGGCGGCATGTGCTGGGAGGCGTTGAACAACATCGCCGGGGCCGAGCGACCGGTCGTCGTCGTCGTCAACGACAACGGGCGCTCGTATTCGCCCACCGCCGGGGGCCTCGCCGATCACCTCGCGCGGCTGCGGCTGCGTCCTGGGTACGAGCGAATGCTCGGACAGGTCAAGGGAGCGCTCGGCCGCACGCCGTTGGTGGGTCCGCCGATCTACGACGCACTGCACGGGATGAAGCGCGGCATCAAGGACCTGCTTGCGCCACAGGGCATGTTCGAGGATCTCGGCTTGAAGTACCTCGGCCCGATCGACGGCCACGATGTCGCCGCGCTCGAACAGGCATTCGAGCTGGCCCGCGGCTTCGGGGCACCGGTGCTCGTGCACTGCGTCACCAGCAAGGGGTTCGGTTACGCGCCTGCCGAGAACGACGAAGCGGACCAGATGCACCAGTCCCGCGGCTTCGATCCCACCACCGGGCTGGCGATCGTCCGCGCCGGACGCAGCTGGACGTCGGTGTTCGGCGACGAGATGGTCCGGCTGGGCGAGAAGCGCGACGACCTGGTCGCGATCACCGCGGCGATGTGCGAGCCCACCGGCCTCGGAACCTTCCTGCGACGGTTCCCGGAGCGGACGTTCGACGTCGGCATCGCCGAACAGCATGCCGTCACCTCCGCGGCCGGGCTCGCCTCCGGGGGGCTGCACCCGGTGGTAGCGATCTATGCGACGTTCATGAACCGCGCGTTCGACCAGGTGCTGATGGATGTCGCGCTGCACCGCCTGCCGGTCACCTTCGTGCTCGACCGTGCCGGGCTCACGGGCGACGACGGAGCAAGCCACAACGGCATGTGGGACCTCGCCGTGTTCGGTGCGGTACCCGGCCTGCGCATCGCCGCCCCGCGCGACGAACCGACGCTGCGCATCGAGTTGGAGGAGGCGGTCGCGCATCGCGGCGGCCCTACCTTCGTCCGCTTCCCAAAGACCCCGCTCGGGCCGGACCTGCCCGCGTTGCGCCGCGCCGGTGGTGTGGACGTGCTCGCCGAGCCCGACAGCAAATCGCCGGTTCACGTCCTCGTCGTGAGCGTGGGTGCGGTCGCGGCCGATGTGCTCGAGGCCGTCGCGGCGGTGCGCCGAGCCGGCTACACGGTCCGGGTCGTCGACCCGTGTTGGGTCACGCCGGTCGACCCTGAGCTCACCCGACTGGCCGCTGATGCGGGCCTCGTCGTCACCGTCGAGGATGGCCTCGCGGTGGGCGGGGTGGGTTCACGCATCGCCCAGGCGCTACGGGCTGCGGGACTGGATGTTCCGACCCGCGAGATCGGGATAGACACTGCCTTCCTGGCGCATGGCACAGTATCGGACGTCCGTGCCGCTGCAGGAATGTCGGCACAGGACATGGGACGCCGCATCGTTGAGTGGTCCGCGCTCGTTCACAGGAGTAGCGAGCCGGAGTCCGACATGCCGGCAGTGCGCCGCTCGGGAACCCTCGACGGCGGGAAGCGCATGGGGCCGGGAGGGTGAAGTATGCGAATCCTCGTAGTTGAGGACGAGGTCCAGCTCGCGGAGGCGGTCGCCCGCGGCCTGCGCCGCGAGGGCATGGCGGTCGACGTCGCAACCGACGGCGACGACGGTTACCGCAAGGCTGCCCTGACGCGCTACGACGTGGTCATCCTGGACCGTGACCTGCCGGGAATGTCCGGCGACGACATCTGCCGCCGCCTTGCCGACGAGGGTGTGCTGACGCGCGTGCTCATGCTGACGGCGAGCGGGACGGTCGAGGACAAGGTCTCCGGCCTGGCACTGGGCGCCGACGACTACCTGCCGAAGCCGTTCGCGTTCGCCGAGCTGGTCGCCCGGGTCCGCGCCCTTGGCCGGCGTACCACCCCGGCTGCGCCGCCCGTGCTCTCGGCAGGCGACATCGAGCTCGATTCGGCCAAGCGCACCGTTACCCGGCGTGGTGAGTTGATCGATCTGACCCGCAAGGAGTTCGGTGTCCTCGAGACGTTGCTGATGGCCCAGGGTGCCGTCGTGAGCAGCGAGGAGTTGCTCGACCGGGTGTGGGACGAGAACGCGGATCCCTTCACCACGACTGTCCGGGTGACGATGATGACGTTGCGCCGAAAACTCGGTGAACCGGCCATCATCGACACCGTCGTCGGTTCGGGTTACCGGATCGACCCGCTCGCGATGGCAGGTGTGGACGAAGGAGTGGGAACGGTTTCGTGAGGCTTTTCCGCCCGACGCTGCGGATCCGCATGGCGTTGCTCTACGGCGGACTGGTCCTTCTTGTCGGCGTCTCGCTGCTGTTCACCTCGGTCATCCTGCTCAACCGTTCGATCGCGAAGCTGCCGCTGTACCAGACGAGCAGCGAGGGGCTGCTGACCATCACCGACCAGCGCGGTCGCGTGATCTTCCGCGGTGATCCCAGCGAACTTGTGAAGACGGCGCAGGCGAAGGCCGTGTCCTACCTGCTCAACACCGGTCTCATCTACTTCGGCATCATCGTCATCATCGGCACGACCGGGGGGTACCTGCTGGCGAAGCAGGCACTACGGCCGATCGCCCGGCTCACCCAGACGGCGAAGCAGCTCTCGACCGAGACGCTGGACCAGCGCATTGCCCTGGGTGGTCCCGACGACGAGCTGCGGGAGCTGGCCGACACCTTCGACGAGATGCTTGCGCGCCTCGACGCGGCATTCGACAGCCAACGACTGTTCGTCGCGAACGCCAGTCACGAGCTGCGCACACCACTGTCGGTGATCCGTACCGAGCTGGAAGTCACCCTTGCCGACCCGGACGCGGACGCGGCCGAGCTGCGGCGCATGGGTGAGGTCGTCGAGAGCGCTGCCGAGCGGGCGCAACGACTGGTGGCCTCGCTGCTCACCCTGGCTCGGCTGCAGGCGGTCGGGCGAGGGGAGCTCGAGGTGAACGAGCCGGTCGACCTCGCGACGCTGGTGCCGGCGGCGTTGAACGCGATCGAGGCCGAGGCGGCCGAGAAGCAGATCACCATCGAGACCGAGATCGAGTCGGCGTCGACCGTCGGCGACCCGCGCCTGCTCGAGCGGCTGATCGGCAACCTGGTGGAGAACGGCATCCGCCACAACGTCCCGGACGGGTGGCTGCGAGTCACGACGGGGGAGACCGACGACCGGGTGTGGCTGCACGTCTCCAACGGAGGTCCGGTGATCGCCGCGGACGACATCGACTCGCTCTTCGAGCCGTTCCGCCGCGGCGGACGGCTACGGACGGCGACCCGGGGCGCGGGCCTCGGCCTGGCGATCGTGCGCCTGATCGTCGACGCACATCACGGCCGGCTCCAGGCGGCGGCTCCGCCGTTCGGCGGTCTCGCGATCCGCATCGAGCTGCCGAGGCACCGTAGCCCGCGCAAGCAATCGCGGAATACGGCGCGCGCGGCGGCTTAGAGCTACGCGGGGACGGAGGCGACACCCGCCGCCAGGAACCGGCGGCCGGTGACCTTTTCGGCGAAACCGCTGCGGTCCAGCAGCGGCGTGATGCCGCCGTTCCAGAACGAGAAGCCGGCACCGGTGATCATGGCGAGGTCGATGTCCTCGGCGGCGTTGACGACGCCCTCGTCCAAGATCAGGCGAGCCTCCTCGGCCAGCGCCGACAGCACCCGCTCGCGCACCTCGTCCCGGGTCAGGACGACCGGCGGGTCGGCAACCTCGAAGAACACGGCGATCTCGGGATCGACCTCGGGATCGCCGGAGTCCCAGACGTAGATCGCGGGCTTCTTCGCGGCGACGATCCTGCGCAGGTTCTCGGAGACGTAGAACCGGTCGCCGAACGCGCCGTGCAGGGTCTCGGAGTTGTGCAGCGCGATCGCAGGGCCGACCAGCGCAAGCAGGACGAACGGTGGCATGGGTGCGATGCCGCCGACGGAGCTGTCGGCCACGTCGATCGGGGTGCCTTGATCGACGACCTTGCTGATCTCGCCCATGAACCGGCCGAGCAGCCGGTTAGCGACGAACGACGCGGAGTCCTTGACCAGGATGCTCGTCTTGCCGAGCATCTTGCCCACCGCGAATGCGGTCGCGAGCGTGGCGTCGTCGGTCTTCTCGGCCTTGATCACCTCGAGCAGCGGCATGACCGCGACCGGGTTGAAGAAGTGCAGGCCGACGACGCGTTCGGGAAACTTCAGGTCCGCCGCCATCTCGCTCACCGACAGCGAGGAGGTGTTGGTGGCGAGAATCGCCTCTGGCGACACGAACTCCTCGACCTCCGCGAACACCTGCTTCTTGACCGTGATCTCCTCGAACACCGCCTCGATGACGAGATCGGCGTCGGCGAAGGCCTCCTTGGTCAGCGAGCCACTCACCAATGCCTTGAGTCTGTTGGCCTTGTCCTGGTTGATACGGCCCTTCGTGAGCTGCTGGTCGAGCTCGCCGTGGACGTACGCAACGCCCTTGTCGACCCGCTCCTGGTCGATGTCGGTGAGCACGACCGGGACCTCCAGGCGACGGGCGAACAGCAGTGCGAGCTGGCTCGCCATGAGCCCGGCTCCTACGACGCCGACCTTCGTGACTTTGCGGGCGAGCGACTTGTCCGGCGCACCCGCCGGGCGCTTCGCCCGCTTGTTGACCAGATCGAACGCGTAGAGGCTGGCGCGCAGCTCGTCGCCCATGATCAGGTCGGCGAGCGCTAGGTCCTCGGCGGCGGTGCCCGTGGTGAGGTCGGCGGTGCGCGACAGCTCGATCAGGTCGAGCGCACGGAAAGCGGCGGGTGCGGCGCCGTTCGTCTTCGCCTGGGCGAAGGCACGGCCCCGGGCGAGTGCGCCGTCCCAGTCGGCCGCGCTGTGGTCGGTTCGCTCGACCGTGGTGGAGCCGTCGAGCACCGTCGCCGCCCAAGCCAGCGACCGGGCGACGAAATCGGCGTCATCGAGCAGCGCGTCGACCACGCCGAGCCCACTCGCCTCGCGGGGCGCGAGCATCTTGTTCTGGTTCATCGCGTTCTCGATGATGATCTTCACCGCGGTGTCCGGGCCGACGAGCCTCGGCAGCAGTTGGGTGCCTCCCCAGCCGGGGACGAGCCCTAGGAAGACCTCGGGAAACGCGATGGCGGCGGCCTTCTTCGCGAGCGTGCGGTAGTGGCAGTGCAGCGCCAGTTCGAGGCCGCCGCCCATGACCGCTCCGTTGACGAACGCGAAGGTCGGAACGTCGCTGTCGTGGAAGCGGCGGAACACCCGGTGACCCAACTGCCCGATCTGCTCGGCCTGCGCCCGCTCGCGGATCGTCGGCACGCCCGAGATGTCGGCGCCCACGGCGAAGATGAACGGCTTGCCCGTGACGGCGATCGCGGCGACCTTCGGTGTGTGTGCCTCGATCCCGTCCATTGCCGCGTCGAGCGATGCCAGGCCCGCCGGTCCGAAGGTCGACGGGCGGGTGTGGTCGAGGCCGTTCTCGAGGGTGATCAGGGCGATCTCGCCGGCGACTCCCGGCACGTCCAGGTAGCGGACGAGCGCCTTGGTGACGACCTCGTCGGCGAACTCAGCTGCGCTCACGCGTTGCTCCCGTTGTGGTGGGGTTCTCCCAGATGACCGTGCCGCCCTGGCCGATGCCTACGCACATGGCAGTGACGCCGTAGCGGACCTCGGGGTGGTCGGCGAACTGGCGCGCCAGCTGGATCATCAGCCGCACGCCCGACGACGCGAGCGGGTGACCAGTGGCGATCGCGCCGCCGTACTGGTTGACCCGCGGGTCATCGTCGGCGATGCCGTAGTGGTCGAGGAAGGCGAGCACCTGAACGGCGAAAGCCTCGTTCAGCTCGAAGAGGCCGATGTCCTCGATGGAGAGCCCGGTGGCACGCAACGCCTTCTCGGTGGACGGGATCGGACCGACGCCCATCACCTCGGGATCGACCCCGGCGAACCCGTAGCCGACCAGGCGCATCTTCACCGGCAGGCCGAGTTCCTCGGCGACGGCAGCGCTGGCCAGGATGCAGGCCGTCGCGCCGTCGTTGAGGCCGGCGGCGTTGCCCGCGGTGACTCGCCCGTGCGGGCGAAACGGCGTCTTCAGGGCGGCGAGCTCCTCGACGGTCGTGCCCGGGCGTGGCGGTTCGTCCTTCACCGCGAGCCCCCAACCGTTCTCTGCCGAGCGCGTGGTCACCGGCACCAGGTCGGGCTCGATCTTGCCGTCGACGTATGCCTTGGCGAGCTTCGCCTGGCTCGCGGCGGCGAAGGCATCGGCTCGTTGCTTGGTCAGCTGGGGAAAGCGGTCGTGCAGGTTCTCGGCCGTCATCCCCATGTTCAGGGCCGTGAGGTCGACCAGTTTCTCGGAGACGAACCGCGGGTTCGGATCGGCACCCTCGCCCATCGGGTGCCGACCCATGTGCTCGACTCCCCCGGCGATGGCGACGTCGTACGCGCCGAAGGCGATGCCTCCCGCGATTGTCGTCACCGCCGTCATCGCGCCCGCGCACATGCGGTCGATCGAGTAGCCCGGGACCGATCGTGGCAGCCCGGCGAGGATGCCGGCGATCCGGCCGAGGGTCAGGCCCTGGTCGCCGATCTGGGTCGTCGCGGCCAGGGCAACCTCGTCGACGCGCTCGGGCGGCAGCTCAGGGTGCCGGCGCAGCAGCTCGCGGATCACCGCGACGATCAGGTCGTCGGCGCGCGTCTCGGCGTAGATGCCCTTCGGCCCGGCCTTGCCGAACGGCGTGCGGGCACCGTCGACGAAGACCACGTCGCGCGGGGAGAGAGGCACGGGGCGCTCCTCGGGTAGGCAGCGTCAGCAGTGTTACTGACGAGTAACTTAGCCTACTCCGGGGCCGCGATATCCGCCTGCGCCAACGCCGTGGTGAGGCCGGGCGCACACAGCTCGATCTGCCACGGCCGGGCGCCGATGTCGGCGAGACGAGCACGCACGGCTGCCTCCTCCAGCGATTCGGGCGGCTGCCAGCACAACCGGCGCAAGGCCTCGGATGCCAGCAGGTTCTGGGCGAGAATCTGGTGCTTCTCGGCCAGCGCGGCGATGACGTCGCGGGCGCGGCCCATCCGGGCGGCAGCAGCCGGATCGCGCTCGCGCCACCGCGGCGTTGGCGGAATGTCGTCGCGCGCCGGCCCGGCGGTGGTCGGAAGTTCGTCGTCAGCCAGTGCCCGGGCCGAGTCCAGGGCCGCGAACCACCGGCTGAGCTGCCGGCGTTGTCGGCTCCCGCCGAACACCGGCAACGCAGCGAGGTCGGCCGGCCGTTTCGGGTCGGAACGAGCGGCCTCGATGATGGCCGAGTCGGGCAGGATGCGCCCTGGTGCGACGTCGCGCTGCGCCGCGTACTCGTCGCGGGCCTCCCACAGAGCGCGGATCGCGGCGAGCTGGCGCCGGTTGCGCACCCGGTGGATGCCGGACGTACGCCGCCACGGGTCGACCCGCGGCGACGCCGGTGGGGCGACCCGGACTGCCTCGAACTCCTGAGCCGCCCAGCTCTGCTTGCCTGCCGCGGTCAGTTGATCGAGCAGCACAGCTCGGAGCGGGATCAGCAGCTCGACGTCCAGGGCGGCATAGACGAGCCAGTCGTGCGGTAGCGGGCGGGTGCTCCAGTCGGCTGCCGAGTGCCCTTTCTCGAGGCGCACGCCGAGGTGTTGCTCAACCATCGTGCCCAGCGCAACCCGCTCCTCGCCGAGCAGCCGCCCGGCGAGCTCGGTGTCGAACAGCGCGGTCGGGCGCATGCCGACTTCGGCTAGGCAGGGGAGGTCCTGGTTCGCGGCGTGCAGGATCCACTCCGCATCGCCGATGGCGTCGTTCAGTGCGCTCAGGTCGGGGACCTCGATCGGGTCGATCAGAGCTGTGCCGACGCCATCGCGACGCAGCTGAACGAGATACGCACGCTGGCTGTAGCGGTAGCCCGAGGAGCGTTCGGCGTCGATGGCGACCGGGCCGGTGCCCGTACGCATCCGGGCGACCAGGTCGGCGAGCGCGTCCTCGGTCGTGATCGGGTCTGGGACGCCCTCGGCGGGCGCCCTCAGTAGCGGCACGTCCGGCGCGTCGTCCGTCTCGCTCACGTGGCTGTGGTCAGAACGGTGACCCCTTCCGGCGGCAGCCCCGCGGCCGCGCATACCAGGTCGACGAATGCTCGCAGGTGGGGGGCCAAATTGGAATCGTCCGCCGTCCAGGACGCGCGCAGTTCGAGTTCGACGGTAGTTCGGGGCCCGGCGATGTCGCCGAACCGGGTAGAGGTGGTCTGAGTAACCGTGCCGCCCGCCGCGCGGAACGCGGCACCGCGGTCTTCGAGCGCGCCGGTCAGCCAGCTCCATCCCACGGCGGGCAGCATCGGGTCGACGCCCATCTGGGAGTCCATCTCGGCGGACGCGAACGCGACCAGCCGCAGCACGCCGTCCCACGCCTCGACGCCGTCGGGGTCATGCAGCAGCACCAGCCGCCCGGTCGCTAGCTCGTCGCCCTCCGCACTGCGGACGTCGGCCGAGACGGCGTAGCTGTACGGCGCCAGCCGTTGCGGCGGGCGCAGTGGCTCGACCCTGACCTCGCGGCGCACGCTCGTGGCGGTGAGGCTCTCGACCGCCTGCCGGAACAGGTCTGGCGCGGGTGTCGCCGGCTCGGCAGGGCCGGCGGCGGCTGGAGGGGTCGGGTCATCGGTCATGGGGCTCACCGGGCGCAGGGGATGGGCGGTCGGCATCGCAACGGGGCAGCCGGCGCGGTCAGGCGACTCGCGCCGAAGCGGAGTCGGATCGGGTGGCGGACTCGGCGCGGCGGCTGCCGACAACGACGACGTCGAGGTACAGGGCGGCGCCGCATTCGGCGCAGGCACGGTCGGGGCAGTCCGCGCCGTGCCCGTCGGGGCATTCCGGCGTCTCGAACAGGCGCTTGCCATCACACACCGCGCAGTACAGATAGTCGACAGAGCTCATCGCGAAACCTCCCCTGACGGGCATGTCGTCGTGTCCGGCCGACAGGGCCAAACCTCGCACGTGGTACCGACAAATTCGGCGAGGCGCGCCGCGTGGGACGATTGAGGCGATGTCTACGCCAGTCAGCGCAGCGCGCGAGGAACCGCCCGCCCAGCGCCCGCTGCTCGTTCGCGCCGCGTGCGGTGAGCCCGGCCCTTACCCGCCGGTGTGGTTCATGCGCCAGGCTGGGCGCTCGCTACCTGAGTACCGCGCCCTCCGCGAGGGCAACGGCATGCTCGAGGCCTGCCGCACGCCGGAGCTGATCACCGAGATCACGCTGCAGCCAGTCCGCCGGCACGGCGTCGATGCCGCCATATTCTTCTCCGACATCGTCGTCCCCCTGGTCGCGATCGGCGTCGGCATCGACATCGTCGCGGGCGTCGGTCCGGTGGTCGACACCCCGATTCGCTCCGAAGCCGGGCTGGGCGTCCTGCGCCCGCTCGAGCCCGCAGACGTCCCGTATGTCACCGAGGCGATTAAGGAGCTGGTCCGCGAGCTGCACGGCACGCCGCTGATCGGCTTCGCGGGTGCCCCGTTCACCCTCGCGAGCTATCTCGTCGAAGGCGGGCCGTCGCGCGACCACGCCCGGACGAAGGCCCTCATGCACGGCGCACCTGACGTCTGGCACGCCCTGCTCGAGCGACTGGCCGGAATCGCTCGCGCGTTCCTGGAGGTGCAGATCGACGCGGGTGCCTCGGCCGTGCAGCTGTTCGACTCGTGGGCGGGCGCCCTGTCCCAGGCGGACTACGAGCGCTTCGTCCTGCCGCACAGCCGGGCCGTACTCGAACCGCTCTCAGCTTCCGGCGTGCCCCGGATCCACTTCGGCGTGGGCACGGGCGAGTTGCTCGGATCGATGCGCGCGGCGGGCGCGGACGTGGTGGGCGTCGACTGGCGGGTGCCGCTCGACGAGGCGGCCGTCCGCGTCGGCTCGGACGCCGCGCTGCAGGGCAACCTCGATCCCGCCCTGCTCCTGGCCGACTGGCCGGTGGTCGAGCGCGAGACCCGGCGGGTCGTCAGTGAGGGGCGTGCTGCCTCGGGGCACATCTTCAACCTCGGCCACGGCGTGCTGCCCGAGACCGACGCGGACGTCCTGACCCGCGTCGTCGAACTCGTCCATTCACTGGGCAACTGAATGCGGGTCGCTGTCGTCGGCGCGGGTATCGCGGGGCTCGCCGCGGCCTGGCGGCTGTGTGAGCAGCTCCCGGACGCCGACGTCGTGGTGCTCGAAGGGTCTCCCACGATCGGCGGCAAGCTCCGTATCGAGCAGGTCGCAGGCGTGCCGGTCGACGTGGGGGCCGAGGCCATACTCGCCCGGCGCCCCGAGGCGCTCCAGCTCGCCCGCGCCGCCGGTCTGGGCGACGACCTGCTCGCGCCGCTGACCACTGCGGCGGCGATCCGCGCCGGTGGTGCGAACCATCCGCTGCCCGCCCGGACGATGATGGGCATTCCGTCCGACGCCGACGCCGTCCGCGACGCCGGCGTGCTGAGCGAGGCCGCGGTCACCCGTGTCGCCGCCGAACCCCAGCTGCCGCCTCTTCCTCCGATGGACGGCGACGTCGCCGTCGGGGCTCTGGTCCGTGCCCGGCTCGGCAACGAAGTCACCGACCGGCTGGTCGAACCCCTGCTCGGCGGCGTGTACGCCGGGCGCGCGGATGACCTGTCCCTGCGCGCGACGATGCCCGCCCTGGCCGGGCGTCTCGCCGCCGGCGGTTCGCTCGTCGATGCCGCGCGCGCAGTCACCGACGCAGGCACCCGGGCGCCGTCAGGTGAGCCGGTGTTCGCCGCGATCGCAGGCGGTGTCGGCCGGCTGCCGCGTGCCCTTGCCGGATCCGGACGATTCGAGGTGCGCACGTCGACGACCGTCCGCGAGATCA